>DFFT01000093.1 GCA_002372325.1 Succinivibrionaceae bacterium UBA3769
CATGGAACACATGGAACACATGGAATGCAGATTAAGCTGCAATACCGCCTTAGGGCCCATGACCGTCTGTTCGGACGGCATTTCCCTTACAGGTCTCCGGTTTAACGATGCCCCCGGCGCCGGGATCTCCGCCCCCGATCCTCCGGACTCCGCGCTTCCGGTATTCCAGGAGACTCTGGCCTGGCTTGACAGCTATTTTGCCGGCCGGGATCCCGGGTTCACTCCGCATCTTTGCCTCCGGGGGACGGATTTTCAGAAAAGGGTCTGGGAGATCCTTTTAAGCATTCCCTATGGCCAGACCATGACCTACGGCGAAGTCGCCGCCCGCCTGGGAAACCGCGTCTCTCCCCGAGCTGCGGGCGGGGCCGTCGGGCGGAATCCCGCGGCCATCATCATTCCCTGCCACCGGGTTATCGGCAAAAACGGCCGTCTCACCGGCTATGCCTGGGGACTTGACAGAAAGAGACGGCTTCTGGAGCTGGAGCAGGCGGGGGCGGGGTTCCTTTCCGCCGGGCGCGGCGTCCCCTGAAACCGGATCCCGAACCATTTTTCAGAAAAGAGAGCCGTAAAACGATCTCAAAAACGGAACTCTTTTTCCGCTCCTCCTTCCGGATCGCAGATTTGCTGTAAATACGGCCTTCGGGGGATCCTTTTTTCCGGCGATGTGCTATAAGTAGAGAGCCCCTGTTTTCAGCAGGGGCGCTTCCAATCGTTTTCATGTACGCTTTCGTGTTTTGCCTGAGGACTTATTTTCATGACAGATTCTCATAATGCCAGCTCCGGCGGCGTCCCCCTCATGGAGATAGCCGCCTTTGTGAACGACTATCTTAGGATTTCCGATTATTCTGATGCCAGCATGAACGGTCTTCAGGTGCAGGGAGAACGGGATCGGGTGTCCCGCATCGTCACCGGAGTAACCGCCAATGTGGCCTTGTTTGAAGCGGCACGCCAGCGGAATGCGGATCTCGTCATGACCCACCACGGCCTTTACTGGAAGGGTGCGGATCCCCGGCTTACCGGAGTTCTGGGGCAGCGGGTCAGAGCGCTTTCCGGCATGTCCCTCATGGCCTGGCATCTTCCTCTGGACGGACACCCCGAGCTGGGCAACAACGCGCTTCTCGCCAAAATGCTGGGGGCCCGGAATGCCGGCTATCTTTCCGGCAGCTACGGCAGCATTACCGTCATCGGGGAATTCGAAACTCCGGTGTCAGCGGAGCAGATCCGGAGCATAATCACCCGGACTCTCGGCCGGGAGCCGTTCATTATGGGGCCTCAGGATCATCCTATCAGAAAAATCGTCATCTGCTCCGGGGGCGGCGGCTTCGTGCTGGGGGAGGAGCTCCCCCCGGACACGGATGCCGTCCTTACCGGCGAGGTGCAGGAGCATCACTATCACCTGGCTGTGGAGCGGGGGATCACCGCCTTCGTTGCCGGTCATCATGCCACTGAAAGGTGCGGCATCAGAGCTCTGGGCGAGTTCACCGCCCGGCATTTCGGGATTGAAGCTGAATTTGCGGATATTCCGAGTCCGCTGTAGCTCCGGCTCTCAGGATACGGAGACTGGCTGAAGGCTCCGGAAATGGCGGGAACGGGCCTTATCCTGTTCCCGTTTCTCTATGTGTAAATGGCGGCAGGGGCATTTCGCATTTCACATTTATTCCTGCCGGCGTTCATCTTTAGTAATGCTGTTTTCATGTCAGTCCTGTATAATGCGCACAGCGGTTTAACGGCGATTTCCCTTTCAGAATTGCCCCGGAAAACAGAATTTTTATTTAAGGACAGTTCCTCATGACAAAAGGATCCATGCCTGCCCCCAGCATTGCAGCCTGGCAGGAATACCTTAACAAGCTCAATCCCAATATTATGAAGCTCGGTCTTGAGCGGGCGCAGCTGGCGGCGGCCCGGCTGGGCGTGGATAAGGTCAGCGATGATGTCCGGGTGGTCACTGTGGCCGGCACCAACGGCAAGGGATCCTGCGCTGCCATGCTGGCCGCCATTCTGGAAAACGCCGGCTACCGCACCGGTCTTTACACCTCTCCCCATATCAGATCCTTCAATGAACGGATTGTCTACGGCGGCGTCATGGCCTCGGATGATGACCTCATCGAAGCCTTTGAAGCCGTATACGAGGTTCTGGACGAGGAGTGCCCGCTGACGTTTTTCGAGTTCACCACCCTGGCAGCTCTTTATATTTTCAAAAACCGCCTTTGCAATGTTCTGGTTCTGGAGGTGGGCCTGGGAGGCCGGCTGGACGCGGTCAATATTCTGGATGCCGACATTGCCCTCATTCCCAGCATCGGGCTGGATCACTGCCAGATTCTGGGATCCACTCTGAAGGAAATCGCCATCGAAAAGGCCGGCATTATCAAGGATCGGACGGTGGCCGTGGTAACCGGAGAACTCCCGGAGGTCTGCCGGAATGAAATCGGAGCCATTGCCGCCCGGCATCAGGCCGCACTCCATGTGGTGGGCCGGAATCTTAAGATCCGGGTAAGCGATGACACGCATTTTGACATGCGGGCTCCCATTGAAATTCTGAACCTGGAGGTGCCCTCCCTGCCCCTTATCAATGCTCCCCTGTCAGTGACGGCGGCGCTCCTGCTCCGGCTGGTCTTCAAATTTGACATTTCAGACGGTGCCATCCGGGCCGGGCTTATGAATGCGCATCTCCCGGGCCGGCTGGAGAGAATCTCCCGGGATCCGGACGTGCTTCTTGACGTGGCTCATAACCCTCCCGCCGCGCACTACCTCGCCGAGCGTCTCAATCTGAATCCGCGGCCCCGGAATGCCGTTATCGGCATGCTGAAGGACAAGGATATCAGAAGCACTCTTAAGGAGTTCACGGATCTCGATCTCTTTGAGCATTATTTTGTGTGTTCTCTTCCCGGAGAGCGCGGAGCGGAGAGCGTGGTCATTGAAGAAACTCTGCTCGCTCTGGGCATTCCCAGATACCGCATCGCGTCCTTTGACACTGCCGCCCAGGCGTACCGCGCCGCGCTTTCGGAGCTTCCTGTGGACAGCGAACTTGTGGTGGTGGGTTCCTTTGTCACGGCGGAGGAAGTCCTGAAAAGCATTGATGACGGCCAGGCCTGGCAGGCAGCGAAGCAGTAAGGCATCTTCACCTTCACCCTCCGGAAAACCATCTTGGAAATAAAGCTCCGGGTAACAGGGAACAGCGGCAAGAGAGAAACAGAACAAGGGATCCGGACGAGATCGGGGAAACCGGATCCGGGGCATCAGAACAGAGGAACCAGAAATGTCTAACAGAATGGTTAAGGTAGTTATCGGCTTTCTCGTCATTACCGGCGCTGCGGCTTTCATGCTGCCGGTATTTTTTCATGAAGACGGTCAGGATCCGGTGCCTTTTGATGTCCGCGCCGCCCGGAATACCGGAGGGAAGCAGGAGACCGCTGCCGGAACGCAAACCGCGCAGGTTGCCCAGAATCAGAGCGATGACCGCGAGTTTAACGATAACGACTTCGGGAGCGGCGAGCCTCTGGGCTACATGGACGGCGAAGAGGACGGCTTTGGTTCCCTCCTTGATGATAACGGCGCTCCTCCTCCGGCTGAGAACGGCGAAAAGGTGGTTTCCGGCGTAGTGGTCGGCGGCGACTCCGGAAATACCCGGGGGAACTTTGTATCCAATCCCACCGCTACCGGCTCCACCCCCGCCGAGGCTGCCCGCGCTCACAAGGAAAGCATGGCCAGGGAGCAGGCTCTCCGGGAGGAAAGAGAACGGGAGCGGCAGAGCGAGCTGGAGGCCCGGAGAAGGGCGGAGCAGGAGGCTCAGCTGAGGGCCGAACAGGATAAGCAGAGACTTGAGGCCCAGAAGAAGGCCGAGCAGGAAAAGCAGAGATTAGAGGCTCAGAAAAAAGCTGAGCAGGAAAAGCAGAGATTAGAGGCTCAGAAAAAAGCTGAGCAGGAAAAGCAGAGATTAGAGGCTCAGAAAAAAGCTGAGCAGGAAAAGCAGAGATTAGAGGCTCAGAAAAAAGCTGAGCAGGAAAAGCAGAGACTTGAGGCCCAGAAGAAGGCCGAGCAGGAAAAGCAGAAACTTGAGGCTCAGAAGAAGGCCGAGCAGGAGAAACAGAAATTAGAAGCCCAGAAGAAGGCCGAACAGGAAAGACAGAGATTAGAGGCTCAGAAAAAGGCCGAACAGGAAAAGAAGCCGGCTCCGGTTAAGGGAGATGCCATTCCCAGGGGCCGCTATCTCCAGCTGGGGGTATTCAGCACCATGGCTCAGGCTGAGGCCGCGCGGCAGAGCTTCAAGAACAAGAAGATCCGCGTGAGCAAGCACAGCTCCATCCTGCCGGGCTTCGGAACCAAGATCGACACCGTAACCCAGCCCGGAAAGTTTATCCTGCTGGTAGGTCCGGCCTCAGGGGATCAGGTGCTTAATGACATTAAGCCTCAGGCAGGAGCCGGCGCCTGGGTGACCTCGCGTTAGGGGATCCGGTAAAAATGCCGGAATCTCAGGAATAGGGAAAAGCGGCGCGGAGAACGTTTCGGGCCGTTTTTTATGCTTGCATGGGCAATGAGCAGATATGTTAACAGCAAACCCAAAAATTCCGGAACAGAAAAGGGTTACGATTACGTCACAGAGGCGGATTACCATTCCGGAGAAATTTTTCCGGGAACCGGGCTGTCCCCGAAAAGCCATTTGCGCCATGAAAGAGGGGATGCTGATTATCCAGCCTGAGCCTGATGTTTCCGATGGCGGAGAATGCGCCGCGCAAATTCTTTCCGAGCTAATCTCGGAAGGTTTCTCTGGTCAGGATCTTCTTGATGAATTCCGGAAAAGGCAGGCTAAAGTCCGTCCCGCCATCGAGGCGCTGCTGGAGGCTGCCAGGGCCGCTGCTGCGGGATCCGGCGCTTACGAAACCTATGAGGACATTTTCGGGGGATAAGCGAGCATGGCTGAGTTCTGAGTTCTGCCCCTGCCCGCAAAGACAGAGCTGCACTCAGAGTTTCCGAAGCCGGAGCAGAACCGGAGGTATTTACAGGATCGCCGGTTTGTGAAACAATCGGAACCACGAGATGAAAAGACGACAGGAATCCTGAGGTTCCGGCCGCCGCCGGGACGGGATTCCTCTGAGTCCTCCCCGGAGAATTAACGCAAAGGATTTTTTCTTCCTGAACACTTACGCAAACATGAATGTACTCTCCCTTGCGGGAACCCTTTTTACGGGATTTCTGGCACTGACCGGACTTGCCGGATGCGAAGACTCCCGGGACAGCGAACTTGCCGCTCTTAAGGCCTCCTGCGAACAGCATAACGGGGATTCCTGCTCGGATCTCAGCGATATCTATACCCGGGGCAGCAAGGACACGCCTCCGGATACGGATCTGGCTCTGAATTATGCTCTCAAGGGCTGTGAATATGATTCCGGCAGGAGCTGCGCCAGTCTGGGGATTCTCCATGCTCAGGGCAGTGTTACCATGCCAAAGGATTTTCTTAAGGCCCGGGATTATTTTGAGAAGGCCTGCTCCCTTAACTATCTTCTGGGCTGCGACTATCTGGGCTTTCAGTATCTGAAGGGGGACGGCGTGCCCCGGGACTACCTCAAGGCAGCCGCCTTTTTGAGAAGGCCTGTTCCCTGGGGGAAGGTCAGGGCTGCTACAATCTGGCGTCCATGTACCAGAAAGGCATTCTTGCCTCTAATAAAGGCAAGGCTGTTTTTCTGGCCCGTCTGGCCTGCGAGCTTGATTCGGAGCCGGGCTGCAAGCTTTACCGGGATCTTTCCGGATTGGAGCAATGATTTTTGAGAGAGAAAGACCTGAGAGAGAAAAATCTGGGAGATGACAGGCAGGATGCCTGGTGTTCAGGTTACTGTTTAATGGAGCTTTATAGAAATGATTGATGTATCCGGTCTGAGAAGAATTTACTCAGAGGGCGGACTTTCCCGGGAGGATCTGACCCCGGAACCCATAGATCTTTTTGAAAAGTGGCTGAAGGAGGCCATTGATTCCGGCATGCCGGATCCCACCGGCATGGTGGTCAGCACCGTGGACAGCGAGGGACAGCCCACCAGCCGCATGGTGCTCCTGAAAAATTATGACAAAAAGAGCCTGGTGTTTTTCACCAACTACGGCTCCCGCAAGGCGCAGCAGCTTCTGGAAAATCCCCGGACAGCCATTCTGTTTCCCTGGTTTATGCTGGAACGTCAGGTGGCCTTTCTGGGCCATGCCGAAAAGCTTACCCCGGTGGAGGTTATGAAGTATTTCATCTCCCGGCCCCGGGATTCCCAGATCGGAGCCTGGACCTCCCATCAGTCCTCCCGGATCAGCGCCCGAGCCGCTCTGGAAAGCAAGTTTATGGAGCTTAAGGAAAAGTTCAGCAAGGGCGAGATCCCGGTGCCCGCCTTCTGGGGCGGCTTCCGGGTGTTTTTCCACAGCGTGGAATTCTGGCAGGGCCGTCCCAGCCGCCTCCACGACCGTTTCATTTATGAAAAAAATGACGCCGGGGGCTGGGACATCAGCAGGCTGGCTCCCTGATACCATGATGGCATGAAGAAAGGGCGGCCGGAGAAAACTAAACTGAAGCGGCGCTTTTCTTTTCCCAGCCCCGTAACCGATTCTATGAAGCCTTTCTCTGTCATCTCACGAAGCGGTGCGGAGCTTCTTGCGGGGTTCAGGCCAAGAACCTGCTGAACATCCGATCTGCCAAGAACCCTTTGGAAGCCAATCTCCTCCGGTAATCGGCATACGCGAGAAGTCGTCTTCGCCGTAAACGAATCTCCAATGTTCGTTTTTAGCCCTGCCGTTTTTAGCCCTGCAATGTCTGCTTTTTGAGGTTCAATGTCCGCTTTTTTGGGTCTCAATGTCTGCTTTTTCCGGTGCTTTCATAGTTTCGCGAAGGCGCAATGTCCGGTTATGAAGCGGATGGTTCTCGTTCAAAAGCAGATTTCTCAGAAAGAGTTCCAGGTACTCTGTTGTCTCATGGATGCCGTTTTTCAGATCATTGCAGTTCGCCCGCACGAGGGAGTTTCGAAAGTACCGGGAATTCCCCGCAAAAGTGTCTTGGATCTCAGCAAAGCCGAGGGCTCTCAGGTACCTGATGAAGAACACTGCTGTCGTTCTGGTGTTCCCCTCTCTGAATACGTGAATCTGCCACAGCCTTGATATGAATACCGCAAGGCGCCGGATGATCTTGTCCATGGAAAGATTCCGGTACGAAAACCTCTTCTCTTCCGCGAAGTCATAGTCCAGCGTCGCGCTTAGCTCCGCGGCGCTGCCGTAAATGACGGTGCCGCCGTTCAGCGCCCATTCCTTTTTCGTGATATTGCATTCCCGGAGGCAGCCTGCGTGAGGATAGATGCCGGCGAACAGCCTGCGGTGAACGGCAAGATACTCCTGCGGGGTAAAACTGAAGGCTTTCTCTGATAAAAGCGCTGCAATTCTGGCCGCTACCCTATCGGCCTCCTCCGCGCGGTCATCCCCGGCAGGCGCCGGTTTATCCCTGTAAAGGGTCTCAAGAAGCTTATCAGCCTCTGCAAAGGATATCTCCCCCGCGATATTGCGGACAGCGATATCCCTGAGATAATCCGATGTCTTAAGCCCGTCAACCGCCTGGAGGCCGATTCCCGTGCGCCAGGCAAAGATCTTTTCCCGCTGGTCAGGCTCGGATTCTCTGAAGTATTCTTTGAAAGGATCCTGGCGCGCCATGTATCCCCCTGTCTTTGTGAGCTTGCTTTTTCAGAAGCGCCGCCACCGGCAATTGCAGTGCCGACGAGACAGCAGCGCGCTGTCCCTGCATCTCTTCAGTATCGCATTCAGAGCCTGAGAAGCGCAATGACATATGCGAAAAATGATTAGTCCGTTATTCTCTCGTTTCTCTCATTATCTTCATTTCCCATTCTCCCGTTCTCCTGAAAGCTTTTCCGGCTCCGGCAGGCTTTCTCGGGATTATCCTTCTCTCCCGGATTCGCTCTCTCGCCAGCCTGACCGCTTATTTCTGCTTCACCATGTTCAGAGTATCCCCGTTCCCGGCCGCCATGGCTTTAAGGCGGTTTATCACGGCGAATCTTTCGGAGGCGTCCGGATGGGCTCTCTCAAAATCCCGGAGCGTCTCTCCGGACAGGGCCTCCTGTTTCCGGAAGGCCTCGTACACCCGCTGATCCGGCTGAGACAGCCGGGCTTTCCGGGGATCTCCTTCCGCCCCGGCTCCGGGGGTTTTATGAAGGGTGCTTCCCCGGGGCGCCGGCTCTAAGAGCATGTCCCGGCGGAGGGCCTCCTCTCCGGCCGTGATGCCGGATGGGGGTTCCCGGGCCCGGATCTCCGCGGCTTTCCCTTCGTAGTATTCCCGGGGGTTAATGTCTTCCGGAGGACGGGGAGATCCCGAAGCGGCCGGCAATGCCGGAGATCCCGGATCATTGGGGGAGAGCTTTCCGGAAATGTCCGGGAGCGGGGCGGCAGGGAAGTCTGCAGCGGAAATTTCCCGGAAATCTCCCTTTTTGACGGACAGGGCTTTCTTGATAAGCTCCCAGCCCTGCACCGGATTTCTTTCGTTAAGAGCGGTCAGGGCGGCTGCGGCATAGGCCTGAGCCCGATCCGGCAGAAGAGAGTTCATCAGGGGCAGAAGCTCCTCCGTGCGGGCGGAAAGGCTGCGATCCAAAGCATTAAGCTCCATGAGACGCTTCATGACCGCGGGGTTCCGGGAGGCGAAGCGGCTTACGGTGCCGCCGTCAAAACGGTTTTCCGCGCTGAAGGCGGTTCTCTCGGAACGGAGCCTCGAGAGCTCCTGGCGATCCTGCACCGCTTTCCGGGCGCTTTTCTGGAGAGCCCGGGCGGCGGATTCGGAAATGCCCTGAGAGGAGGCTTCGGTAACGCCCTGGGCAATGTCCCGGGACACGGCTTCGTTGTAGGCAGCCTTGAGCTCCTCGCTTTGGGAGGCCGTCTCAAGTTCTCCGTGGAGCCGGGAGATCTGGCTCTCCCTCCCGGAGCTCCCGTCCCGGGAGAGGCTCAGGGAGGCCAGATGACCGGCTGCGGCGCTGAGCCCGGAAAACAGCGCCCCCAGAGCGCCTCGCACGGTGTTGGTTTCGGACTGGGACAGGCCCAGACGGCTGGCGATCTCCTGACTCTTATTGTTAATGATCCCGGCGGCTTCCGAGGCTGAGGCTCCGATATGCCTGCCGGCGCTTTCCAGGGAGCTGCGGGTTACCGTGGTTCCCCGGGAGGCGATCCGGGCCCGGGTCAGGTTTTCCTGAAAGGCTTCCTCCGAGGAGGCGGCCACGGTTTCCTGACGGGACACGGCCTTGTCCAGAGCGCCGGTAAACGAGACTCCGGGGAGGAAGCTCTGGCCTCCGGGGGCCACTCCTCCGGAAAGCCGGTTCATCTCCAGAAGGGGGGATTGCTTCAGGAGCTCCGGGGCCGAGGCGGATCGGGGCGCGAAAAGCTGGGGATTAAGATGCTCCCTTCCGGAGAGCCGGCCCGCAATGGACATGAGGCCCTGCACGCCGCCGTACAGCACCAGGGTGGACAGCACCGGGATCCCCGCCGCCAGCATGCCGCCGGTGCCCAGATATTCTCCTATGGCCCGGTGCATGGCAGCGATGCCTTCCCAGCTTTCAGGCGGGACAGCCATGGCGGAGAGAGCCTTTCTGCTGCTCATGAGAATGTAGAGGTTCACCACGGCGAGCAGAGGCTGCCAGAGCTGGATCCAGATCATGAGGAGCAGGTAGCGTCCCATCATGGCGAGGCCGCCGGTTCCCAGAAGCAGGGCAAAGCACATGAAGGGGGCGATGGCATAGGCCATGGCCTCGAAAAACGTCAGAAAGGGCCGCACGGAGGTAAAGAACAGGCTCTGTTCGGCCGCCATTTCCGCATTCCGGGACTGGATGGCATCCGACAGCATCACGGCGGCGCTGTAGGCATGCTCGTCCTGGTACTTTTCCCGGGCGGCCTCCCGGTAGATGGGCAGGAGCACCTGGGAGAGCATGTAGCTGCTGACGCTGACCCCGGATTTTCCCAGAGCGTCCAGAGCGCTTTGGATATCCGGAACCCCGGGACTGTCAAAGCCGGCGCCGCTCAGGTAGTCCTGACTGCCCGGAAGGCCGGGGGACCGGGAGGCGGCGCGGAGCTTTTCAGTAAAAATGGGCATGTACACATGAGCGGAATATTTGCTGAGCTCCTCATGGGCCTCCCGGCAGGTCAGATTCCGGGAGCCGCTTCCCGTATTCAGGGCCGTGCCGTAGATATCCGACAGAAAGGCCGCCCCGGAGATGACGTTTTCCGCCTGAAACACCCTGTCGGGAGACAGCGCCCCCAGGTCAATGCCGATGAGGGTGCATTCCTTGAAGTAGTTTTTCCAGTTTTCTGAGAATGATCCCCGGCCGCCGGGGGAATCCGCCAGAAGCCGGGCCTTGCCGATCACCTCCCGGAGCCGGTAAAGCAGCATGAGAGAATTGGCAAAGCCGCGTTTTTCCGCTTCGGGCACGGCAAAGGCGGTTTCAAAGGTTTCGGCGGTTTTGCGGCCCATGCCGGATACAATGCCTCCGGCGGCGGCGATGCCCAGAGGCACGCCGGACACCGGGTAGATGCGGCCGGAATAGACATCGTGGATGGCGACATCCGCCCGGGGCACAAAGAAGAGGAGATAGAGCAGAAACACCATGAGAAGCTGCCCCCAGGAGATGCCGGATCCCCGGACGCTCCCCAGAAAGCCCTGAAAGATCACCGCCAGAAGGAGGGCTATCGCGGCCAGAGATCCGGTAAGACCGGAGTTAAAGATCATCCCGATGCCGTTCAGCACGGATCTTAAAAAGGCCGCATCCCCGATGCTGTAAATTGTCCACGCGCTCATGCTGTCCTCTTCCTGTCAGTGATCCGGATTTCCGGACGCCGCATATTTAAGCATGCCGGCGTCCGGGGACCTGCCAAATAAGCCGTAGCGCTGCCTTCCGGGGGCTCAGCCACGCCTTTCCGGGGCCGGAGACAATAATTATGAGAGGCTCATGATAAAAATCCCGTCCGTAAATATTTTTGAGGGGAATTCCCGGGGATCATATCCTCTGTATTCTGCGGGCCGTTACTATTGTTTCCGGAAAGCGGTCATTCCTGCTATAATATGAGAAGTTTTTCACAGCGGAGCAGGCTGTCACTCATCTTCAGGATCTCCCCCTTTTGCGGGCGGGAACGTTCCTGCGGCCGGGCATGAGCAAGGGTTTCGGGGTTCATGCGGAGACAGACAAATACAGATGCAGGACAGGATTTTTTTAAGCGACGGGTATCGATTATGAATGTAAAACGGGTCAAAAAAGAGAAGACACTGCCGGAAGGGATCCGGGCCGGGGATATGATTGCCTTCGGGCATTATCCCCAGTACGAACACATTGCCATTTCCCCGGTGATCTGGCAGGTGCTGGAGGTTTCCTGGGACGGGGTTTTTATTGTGAGCCGCAGCATTCTCGAGAGCCGTCCCTTTCACACCTGGCAGGTAGATACCCCCTGGCCCTCCAGTGATCTTCGGAGATGGCTTAACGGCTGCTTCCTGGAGACGGTATTTTCCAATGACGAGCGGAAGCTGATAATCCAGTCCCGCCTGGCGGATTACGACAATCCGGAGTACGGCACCAAGGGCGGCGCCATTTCCAAGGACAAGGTGTTCTGTCTCAGCATTGAGGAAGCCCGGCAGTATGATGCGGTAAGCCGTTTTGAAGGGGCTACGTACCATGTCAGAACCCAGGGCGGGTTCACCCTCCCCGAGGGCGTGGTTCCCGGGAATTCCTGGTGGCTGCGCACTCCGGGACTGGATCGCTCCCGGGCGATGTGTCTGGGGGGCGACATTGCGAAGGAGTCCCGGCTGCAGGCAGACGGACTCCCGATTACCGCTCAGGGCATCGGGGTGCGGCCGGCTCTGAGACTTAAGCCCGTGGAGGAGCTTGAGGATTACGTGATCTGCCATGACAGCGGGGCCGAGAACGAGGGCGAGAGAGCAGCCAGAATAGCGGCAGACAGAGAAATGCAGCTCGCAAAGGAAAGAGCAGCCGAGAGAGCTGCGGAAAGAGCAGCAATGGAATAGAGCGGCAGAACAAAGCAGCAGCGGAATGAGAAAGAAAAAGTCTGCGGCCGGAGAGAAGACAGCAGGGAATAACGAAGGGGCTGAGCAAAAGCCCCTTTTTCAGATTTCCGGTCAGATCTATGACAGTGAAAGGGCTTACCTGAGAGGGTTGCTGAGCAAAGCCTTCCGGACTCTCGGCAAGCTTAAAAACGGGGACTTCGGAAAGTCTTTCTCTATGACAAGTCAAAGGCCGCTCTGTGCAGCAGACGGGGACAATCCCTCGCTGAGGGATGGGTGACCGGCATGCAGGCCGTGGCCGGTCTTTTATGCGACATCGCCGGCGGCCTCGGAGGAATTTTTCAGGAACCGGCGGAGATCGGAGATATCCTGCTCCGGGATCTGGAAGTCCGTTCTGGAGTCCTTTGTTCTGGGTGAGCCGATTGTTCTGGATGAGCTCTGTTTTTCCAGCGCTCTGGAGCTTAATAGTTACGTATACACCAATAAAATCAGAAGTTTTTCTCCAGATTTCTGGATATTTGATTTTGTCGTAGCGCACCGTAATGCCCTCATAGATCTTCTGACAAACAGACATGCCGCTGATTTTGTCAATACCATTCTGTGGCAGGCCTTCATGTTTTTCCCGTCCCATATCAGGCTTAACGGTTTGGACTTTGATCTGTTTGCGTATCCCGGGGTTAAGAAGGGGGATACGCTGACAATTGGCAGACGTTATCTCGGGGGCGGCAGGCATCGTGATCTGGAGTGGCAGGTTCTTGATGTTTTGTTCTTGATGTTTTTAATGTTCCGGAGACTGAAAGGCTTCCCGCCGGAAAAGCCCCCGCCAGAGGCGCCTTGATCATCAGCCGTTACCCGTTTTTTTTCATGGCGTATCATGAAGAGCGGGACAAAATATGCAGCTGGAATACCTCTGCGCTGAATCGTTATCTGAACTATGATTTTCTGGTGAACATCTTTTCGTGCAGTGAGAAATTGCGCATTCTGCGTGATAAGAAAGATGCCGATACGAAATTCCGGATTTTCTGTCTCAGCATTGAGGAAACTGAGCGTTATTTCAGCAGCAATGCGGAAAGAGTCTGTCCTCGCTGTAAATTAGTTTCAGGAGAGACCGGAGAGAATGTCTCCTGGCGGCTCCGTTCCTCCGGCTTGAGCAATAATAAGGCGGCATTTGTTGCAGCCGACGGAACTGTGATGAAAGAAGGTCATTTCAAGTGGAGCAAACTGGCGGTGCGGCCAGCTATGAGAATCATTCTTGATGAGGTTTTTCACGAGCCCTGTCTTACAGATCTGCGGCCTGTACATTTTGCATGTATTCTGTGATTTAACCGTCTTTTTTACCCGCAGTTTCCGAAACCCCGGAGGAAAATCATAAAACCCGCCTGAGAGCGGTGATCTTTCCTGAGAAGGCCGGTACCATGCTGAGGAGCGAGTCTGCCGGTGATTAAGCCCGGGGCTGATCCTGAAATCTGCGCATTTCATAACGGGGACGGAGTATGCAGGCGAGAAAGCGGCTTTGCGAGAGAAAAGCAGAATAGCAGCAGAAAGAGCAGCAAAGAAAGGATTAAGTAAAAGAAAGGATTAAGTAAAAGAAAGAAGAACAGGAAGAAGAACAGGAAGCAGAAAAATGAATCAGACAACAGTTAACAGCGATGCCGGTTCCGATTTAAAGTCCTCTGCCGGCGCTGATGAAATGCGGAAGTTAAGAAGCTTGCTGGAAGACCCCGTTACCGCCGTCCGGAAGATTAAAACCGGAGAACTCCGGAGGGAGTATGCCCATGACAAGGCCAAGGCTGACATTTGCCGGCGCTGGGAAAAGAAGGTTTCGCTGAAGGGGCCGGCGGGTTTAAAACCCTTTGCCGATTTTTTATGCGAAATCTCCGGCGGGCTTGAGGGAATGTTTCAGGAACCCGCCGAGATCGGGGATCTGGTGCTTGATGAACTGAAAGCTGCGAAAGAATCTCCTTTTAACGGGCTTATTTTCCCGAAAGACCGCCTTAAGGTGATTAAGGAATGGCTTCTTGGCGGCGCTCTCGAAAACTTTGTTTCCGCCTTTGCTGAAAAGGGCCTCCCGGTAAAGCCATGGACGCTGCCCCGGCTTTCTGAAGCCAGAGAACTTGCGCTTTCCCAGGGCAGGGACAAAAGCTCCGGCAAGGATCTTAATGCGCCGCTGTTCCTTATGACGGCCTATGCTCTTACCCCGAGCCGTAAAATAGCCCTGCCGGATCCCCGGGTTTACGATCCCATGAAGCTTGGAAATGCATGCAGTGTCTTTGAGAGCCCGGAGGATTTTCTGAAGACCATGCGGGAATGGGCCGCCGAGGATAAAGCCCGCTTTGCCGGATATGCGCAGGAAAACAGATTGATTCTGGAGAAATACATGGCGGCCTTTCCGGATCCGGAATCCCGGGCTCCGCTCCCGGAGGTGCTGAATTATCTGGGGCTGGCCTTCTTCATTGATCTTGACTATGCGTCCCGGAACAGCGCGGAGTTAATTGCTTACATTAAGGATCTCGTTACCCGGAATCAGGTTCTCAAGCTCAGGAATTTTTTCTGGTTCTACCGGATTCCTCTGAAAAAGCTCCGGGAGACCCCGGGCTGGGAGGATATCCCGGCGACGCCGGAGGAGGCATGTCCGGAATGCTGCATGGATGAAGACGCGCTCATGTTTTTACGGGAGGAGGACTTCCGGGAATACCTGACCGATGAGAGAAACCGGCGCCGGGAAAAACCGGAAAACTACGTGCCGTTTGTCATGAGAGCTCATGCCCGCCGGAAGGTATATGAAAGCATCGCTCAGAAGCATCCCAATCTGAAACCGGATATTGACGCTTATTTTGCCGATGCCTTCGAGTCCTCCATCGGTTTTGGCGCGGAAACCTTTCCTGACGTGCCGTCTTTGGAAGCGCGTCTTAAGCCATCTCTGGAACTTTTCAGAAAGTGTCCCGGGGACAGAAAAAACTTTTTAAGAGATAAGGGAGCCTTCATAAAGGCCTTTTCCCTTATTCCCCGCTTTGCAGGCGTCATGAAGCCGTTTCTTGAATTAGCTGCCGGCGAGGGGGAACCTGAATACCTCATTCATGGTGATCTCTTCTATTATAACAGCCTGGAATTTAAGACAGCTGTGCTGAAAGAAGTCCTGTCGGACGGGGCGAAGAACCTTCCGACAAAGGTATTAGACTTTGTCATGCGTTATCAGAGCACCCTGAAGGAGTTTTCCAAAAACAGAGAAGCTTACGGCTTTTCTGAAAATATGGTATCTTTGCTGGAGTTAGCGCAGGCTAAAATTTACATCAGTCTTAACGGCAATGTCTATGATGCTTTTTCCGGCAGCGGACTTAAACCGGGGGATACGCTGAAATTCGGGAGATGTCAGGTCGCCGCTAATGACAATGCAATATTCAAAACCCAAAGAACCATGGAGTGGCAGGTGCTGGATGTCTTCGATATTCCCGGGAATGAAGCGCTTCCGGCCGGAAAAGCCCCCGCCAAAGGCGCTTTAATTATCAGCCGGTACCCCGTTTTCTTCCGGGAATATCATAATACCGGAACCCCGGAGGGCTGGCAGAGCTCAAAGCTGAACCATTATCTCAACCATGATTTTCTGAAGGAATCGTTTTCATATACCGAGAACCTGCGCCTTCTTGACACTGAGACCGGCCCTGGTACGACCTCCCGGATCTTCTGTCTCAGCATTGATGAGGCCGAACGTTATTTCAGCGGCAATGCGGAAAGAGCATGTCCTCTTTTTGACTACGGTACAGGAGAGGTTAAAGAGAATACCCCCTGGTGGCTGCGTTCCTCCGGCGCGGATAAAAAGCAGGCGGCATTTGTCGCGGCAGACGGAACCGTGATGGGGGAGGGCTGCCCCGTGAAGCAGAAGCTCGCCGTGCGCCTCGCCACGAGAATCATTTTGGATGACGTTATTCGCGAGCGTTTTCCGGAAGATCCGTGGTCTGTGTAATCGGGCAGGGACCGGCAGGAACTTTTCATAAAGGGCAAGCCGTCTGATTTTTCCGGCGGTTCCTGAAACCTTAAGGGAACTGCGCGGACTTGGGAATCACATCATATGCTGCGAAGACTGCCGTTATACCTTATTATCGATGCCTCCGCATCCCTCCGGGGCCGGCAGGCGGAGGTAAATATTGCGGCCAGAAGCATCATAAACGCCATCAGGAGCGACCTCTGGGCGGTGGAAGCGGTATGGATAGAGTGCCTGATCCTTGCTGACAGCGTCAGGGTATTAAACAGTCTCGCCCCGGCTTACTCCTTCAGCTTTGCGGATGCCGCTCCCCGAGGCGGTACGGCTGACCTGGGCGCGTGCCTTAACGTTCTTTCCCGCGAGATCGCCGCGGCCGCCGCTCCTGAGTCCGGGGATTTCCCGGAGGAAAGGAGCGGGGATCTCCGCCCCCTCGTTATTTTATTCACGGCGGGACTGCCCCGGAACGCTGCAAGAGCCGGCTCTCTTCCGCGCTTAAAGGATGCCGACGTCATCACCCTGCTTTTTTCGGGAGGAGCCTCTTCTGCGCCGGCCC
>DFFT01000158.1 GCA_002372325.1 Succinivibrionaceae bacterium UBA3769
AAACTAAATTAACCAACCACAATTAGTTGTATAACTAGAAACGTCAAAATCACCGTGGCCACCAAATCTTGATTCTTGCTCAAGCGTTCTCATCAACGGACTGCTTCTAAAACCTTTTGCTTTTGACAATACTGCATCATCCATGGCACTTGAAGCTACTTCAGATATCAGTTTAAAAGCGCTTCCAAAAAAACCCATGCAAAATTCTCCCTATACAACAAACCAATGAGATAAGATAACCTCATTTAACTTTCTTGTTGATTCTATCGTTGAAAATCAACAACACCCCATATCAGTTTTCGGCAATTAACAAAATTCTCGCCAGTCATAACTAGTTTACTTTTGTTTTTTTTTGACCATTTTTTGCTTAACTTCCGTATTCTTTTTGTGATCTGGATACAGAATAATCAACTTTTTTAGACTGATGTCACATCATACTACACTGCCCTAAAACTCTCCCGCTGTCCCGGTTTTATTCCCTGACCACACTCTGCTCACATACCTTAGGTTCATTTCAATAACACCGCAGTTCAAGTTTTAACCGTCAAAAACATATTTTTCTATGCGCTTGGTCAAAACAAAACATCCGTTTAACGTCCATTGGATAAGTCGGAAGGTTCATTTCACATTTATCACCGACCAGCAAATAATCTCAATTAGTGTTCTCATGGTGCAGAATTTCAGCTACGTAGCCATTGCCAAGACTTTTGAAGCCTTAATCACTTTAACCTCCATCAAGAGTGGAAATTTAATGATGTCGTGACCTGTCTTTGGGGTAATTCATGACTCCATTTTTCATTTAATCCTGATCCCAAGTGCGGACATAGCCATCCAATCAATGCAGGCTGGAACAGCGTTAAAGGTCTGAGGAATAATAATTACGAAGGGAATATGTCGGCATCTGCCGCAAATTTCCTACCACGTTCCCCCACCAAAAACAAAAAGGCCGGAATATTTCATCCGGCCGTCTCTTGCTGTTCAGAAATGTCGGAAGGAATTACCCTCCCGGCATATCCTCAATTACTTGTTAAGAAGAAGGGAGTTCACCAGCTTCACATATCTGGCCGGCTCCTTAAGCGCACCCTGATCAGCCAGAATGGCTTCGTCAAGAATCAGCTGAGCCCAGTCCTTGAAGCGGTTCTCATCAGTCTCGGCAGCCAGGTGCTTAACCAGATCGTGATCCAGGTTGATCTCCAGAGTGTACTTCTCATCCGGAAGAGTCTGGCCGCTGGCCTCCAGAATGCGGCGCATCTGGGCAGTCATCATCTGGTTGCCCTGACCGATAACGCAGCTGGGAGTATCGGTAAGACGATTGGTAACCTTAACATCGGTAACCTGCTCGCCCAGAGCTTCCTTAACCTTCTTCAGGAAATCCTCGTTTTCCTTGGTCTGGTTTTCCTGCTTTTCCTTTTCTTCCTTGTCCTCGAGATCACCGAGATCCAGATCGGAAGCGGTTACGGAAACAAACTTCTTTTCCTTGTATTCGGTAACCTGATTCATTACCCATTCGTCAACCCGCTCAGTCATGAGGAGCACTTCAATGCCCTTCTTCTTGAAGGTTTCCAGATAGGGGCTGGAAGCGGCAGCGGCATAGGTGGAGGCAGTCAGGAAGTAAATGTTCTTCTGCTTCTCCGGCATGCGGGAAATGTAATCCTGCAAGGAGACATTCTGCTCGCTGTTGTCATTGTGGGTGGAGGCATAACGCATGAGATCAAAAATCTCTTCGCGGTTGTCATAATCCTCTACCAGGCCTTCCTTCATTACAGAGCCGTATTCCTTCCAGAAGGTCTTGTAGTTGTCCTGGTTTTCATCCTTGGCCATCTTGCCGATCATCTGCAGAGCTTTCTTGGTGCAGCCTGACTTCAGCTTGGAGGTAAGCTTGCTGTCCTGCAGAATTTCACGAGAAACGTTAAGCGGGAGGTCGTTGGAATCCAAAACGCCCTTTACAAATCTGAGATAGCCCGGCATAAACTGCTCGGCGTCATCCATGATGAACACGCGCTGCACGTAAAGCTTAAGGCCGTGCTTCTGCTCGCGGTTGAAGAGATCCCAGGGAGCGTGCTTGGGAACATAAAGCAGGGAGGTATATTCCTGAGCGCCTTCCACATGATTGTGAGCCCATGTCAGCGGGTCATCCCAGTCATGAGAGATGTGCTTGTAGAATTCCTTGTACTCGTCATCGGTGATATCCTTGGCGGAACGGGTCCAGAGAGCCTTGGCCTCATTGATCTGCTTCCACTCGGTATATTCAGCGGTTTCTTCCTTCTTGTCCTCGGCCTTTTCCTCGGCGTTATCCTCAGACTTGTCTTCTTCCTTGTCGTCATCCTTCTTCTCGGGCTTGACGGTTTCCAGCATCTCCACCGGAACGGAAATATGATCGGAGTACTTAGTTACGGCATTGCGCAGAGTCCAGTCCTCCAGATATTCCTTGTCATCTTCCTTCAGGGAAAGAATAACATCGGTGCCGCGGTCAGCCTTGGTAACGGTGCTTACGGTATATTCGCCGGTGCCGTCAGACTCCCAGCATACTGCCTGATCCGGAGCGACTCCGGCAGCGCGGCTGACAACGGTAACCTTGTCGGCAACGATAAAGGCGGAATAGAAACCTACGCCGAACTGGCCGATAAGCTGGGAATCCTTGGCCTGATCGCCGGAAAGATTCTTGAAGAAGTCAGCGGTGCCGGACTTGGCAATGGTGCCCAGGTGCTCGCAGATCTGATCGCGGGTCATGCCGATGCCGTTATCGGAAATGGTCAGGGTCTTCTTTTCCTTGTCAGCGGAAAGACGAATGTGCAGATTGGAGTCATCCCCGTAAACCGACTGATCCTGAACAGCGGCGAAGCGCAGCTTGTCAATGGCATCGGAGGCATTGGAAATAAGTTCCCGGAGAAAAACCTCCTTGTTGGAATAGAGGCTGTTGGCCAAAAGGTTAAGAAGCTGCTTTACTTCTGTCTGAAAACCACGCTTTTCAGTATTTTCTGTCATTTTTCATACTCCCAAAATACATATCCCTGGCGGTATTGCTGTTGTCCGCATGCCGGAGCAGGGGGGCTGTCTGTTGTTTCTGCATCATAAATAGGGACGGTTTTCATAAATTCAAGAACATTTTCAGGGCGGGCTTATCTCCGCCCCGAAAATAAAAGGCCCCGGAATCCGGGGTCCCTTACTTGAAAAACTCAGTCCTTACTCCAGAACCTCCTGAAGCTGCTTCCGGTTTTCCAGACGATACTTCTTGATATACCACACCAGCGCAATCAGACTTCCTCCCAGGATCATGAAGAAAAGCCCCGTATTAAGCTTGTCCCAGAAATATTCAAAAAACTTGGTATAGAGCTCAATGCAGAGGAAGGTGATGCCGAAGCCGATAAACCGGTTGCTTTCCAGTTTTAAGCCTCCGACAAACGAGGCCGCTCCGGCTCCCCCGAAAAGAATCGACCAGGCCAGAAGCTCGCCTAATGAGGCCCGCCCTTCTCCGGCGCCCCAGATGGACAGAATCCACAGGGGGATAAAAATGCACAAAAGCCCCCATACCTGAGTTACGCCGTGCACTTCCCGGGATTTCAGCATATCTGCCGCCGGCGGAAACAGGGAAATCCCGGTCAAAACGATCCCGTATGCCAGAGATACCAGGGGCTGCGAGTCCATAATCCAATAGCCGCCCCAGGAGTAGCCGCTTTTCACTCCCAGCCACGAACTCATGGCCGCCAGCGCAAAAAGCCAGGACAGAGAGGATTTGCCATACCAGCCCACGAGACCGTAAATCATGCAGGCCGGCAGGAAAAGCCAGTGCATGGTTTTCTCAGTCATATCCAGAGCCAGTCCCACCTGCGAAAACCCCAGAGAAATGAGAACGCAGCCTATGAACAGAAGAACGCTGTAGGTTTTAATATGGGGATGATCCCGGAGCCGGAGCCGGAAACCGAAGTAAATAAGAAGCCCCGCTGCCGCAAAAGCGGAAAACGCCCGCAATGACGCCGGAGCATTTGACATAAGCGCCACGATAACGTCACTGGCTAAAAGTGTAATAAGCCCCGCCACCAGGCACAGTCCGGCAAGCCAGACCGCATGAAACGCCAGCCGTGTCCAGTCAAATTCCGCCACTACGGAATCATTCAGACTGTCATACTGCTCCTGAGAGAGATAGCCCTCCTCCTTCCAGAAATCAAGAGCATCATGCACTGCCCGGGCGCGTCTCCTGCCAATATGGTATTTATTCATCGATTACTCTCCTGTGCCTTTGCTGCTGTTCTGCTGTTATTGAGGTCATCAGCGCGTCTGCGGCTTATGCTGATTTTACCGCCGCCACCGGAACTCTGCCACTTCCGCAAATCTCAGAGAGGCCGTCTTCCGGCCAGAGAACGCATCAGCGTGGAACCGTCAATGGCATCCAGTTCTCCCCCCATGGGAATGCCCCGGGCAATCTGGGATACCGGGATCTGATACTTGGCAGCAATATGACCGATAAAATGCGCCGTGGCATCGCCCTCCACCGTGGGATTGGTGGCCAGGATAATCTCCTTATAGCGGTATTTGTCAATGAGCCCCTCCAGGATATCCAAATGGAGCTCCCGGGGCCCGATGCCCTCCAGCGGATTAAGATGACCGTGAAGCACAAAATACGTGCCGCTGAATTCAGCGGTCTTTTCAATAGCCAGCACATCGGAAGGCGATTCCACCACGCAGAGCACCTTGGTACTCTGCCGGGTCTCGCTTTTGCAGATTTCACAAAGATCCCCTTCGCAGTAGCTCCGGCATTCGCTGCAGTAATTAATGCGGTACGCGGCCTTTTCCAGAGCCTTGGAAAGCCTGAGTGCTCCTTCCCGATCCCGATCCAGCAGCGAAAATGCTATTCTCTGAGCGCTTCTGGGGCCGATGCCCGGCATAATCTGAAGCTCTTTTATTAAATTATCAAGAAGAGGACTGAATTTCATGGTTTTACTCTGAAAGCCCGGGGATTTTGCATAATCATTTCGCGGCAATACCGAAACATCTCTGAAATCATCTCAGTTCCCGCAGCCGTTTTCTGAAAAATCCGCTTAAGCTTGATGCTGAATACTTGATAAAAAAAACAGGGGGAACTATTTCCCCCCTGCCGCAAAAAATATATCAGAACGGCAAATTCATGCCCGGAGGAAGAGGAATGCCGTTGGTTACCTTCTTCATCTTGTCGCTGGCGAATTCCCGAATGCGTTCATTGGCATTGTTAAGCGCCGTTACCAGAAGATCCTCGCACATCTCCTTGTCATCGCCGAATACGGAATCGGCAATTTCCACCTTGGTAACCAGATGATCGCCGGTCATGGTAACCTTAACCAAACCGCCGCCGGCCTCGCCCTGGGCAACGTAAGCGGAAATTTCTTCCTGAGCCTTTTTAGCTCTGTCCTGCATGTTCTGAGCCTGCTTCATCAGATTGCCCAGATCTCCGAGTTTTCCAAACATAGTTCGTCCTTTCAAATAAAATCAAAAAAGTTTGCACACAGCAAAATTGCAAAACGCGGTCTCGCCGCATTTTGCAGGTTAAAAATCACGATTTCCCGCCCGAAGTCTTATTCCGATCCTCAAGGTAGAACTGCGCCCCCTGAAGGTTGAGCTCCAGTCCCCGGGCCAGCTCCTGAAACACCGGACTCCGGAGCAGGGCTTCCTTTTCCGAAGCGTACATATTCCGGCAGTAAGCCCGGGCCAAAGCATCCGGACAGCTGCTGAAATCAGCGCCGGAACCGAAATCTGCGGTTATTTCCACCGGGTGTCCCAGAGCCGCGGAAAACTCCCGGTTCATATTGTCGACAATATCGCCGTTAACCAGAAGCTCATAGCTGTCAGGCCATGCCAGATGCCATCTTTCAGGAGTGGAATCAGGCAGCCGGACGGCGAATATAATAACAGCCCTTTCCGCCTCCTGCAAATCTGCGCGCATTATATCCTGAGTAAAGGAATCCTGAACATCCCTGAGATAATGCCGGTGGCTCGTAACCGGATCCCCCGAAAACGAAACTTCGTCCGTTGCCGCTTCCGGAGCCTGAATATAGGATGAAGAACCGCCCCCCTGCTGGATATTAAGATCCACATCCGTAAATACCATGCTGTTGCTGATATCCGTTTCATCGTCCCCGTCCTGAGCAAAGCTGACGATTTGGGTCTCGGGGAAAGAATCCTCCACCGGCGGGATGTCCTCATCCTCGGGATACGGCATAGGCTCACTGCCATAATCATTCCGGGGTGCTTCAGGCTGGGGCGGCATGGCAGGAGGCGGCGGAACGGGAGAAACAGGGCCCGCAGGAGCAGCCCGGAACGCCTGAGACGGCGCTGCCGGCGGAACCGGGGCCTGAGCCCCTCCCCGTGGCGCCGGAGCCGACGGCACCGGAGAAGCAGGGACGGCGGGAGCAGCCCGGAATGCCTGAGACGGCGCTCCCGGGGAAACAGGGCTCTCGGGAACCTTCCGAAGCTCCGGAGAAGCCGAAGCGACGGGAGCGGCCCGGGACGCCGGAGCCGGCGGCACCGGAGAAGCAGGGGCGGCCGGAGCAGCGTTTCTTTGCTGCGATCTGAGCTCCGGCGGAACCTCGGGGCCCATGGCGCTGGCAATCAGGGAGTCCATGCCCGGCACCCGGGTATAGGTGGGCTCCGGAATCCGTCCGGTATCTCCGGAGAGGGAATCCTTAAGGCGTTTCTCCGTCTGCATGGCCGAAGCAATGGGGGAAGCGGCAAAGGCGGCTTTTTCCTGAGAAAGCTCCAGACTGCCCCGGGTCACTGCGGCATTTTCGCGGCTCTTTTTTTCGCCCTCGTCCTGCTTTTTCCGGAGCAGATTTTTTCTTTCCTGCTCGTAGCGATCCTCGCGTTTTTTCTCCAAATCCTTGCTGACTCTGGCCATGGTCTCATTCAGAAGAGAGATATAGTCCAAAATGCCGGAATACTTGGATTTCAGCTCCTGAAGACGCTCATGGCGGGGATCATCGCTTTTCTGATTTCTGAGAGCGGCGGACTGATTGGAACCCCGGGGAGCCTGTCCCAGCCTATCCGCCATCTGAGCGCCAAAGGCGTTCCGGGGATCCTTCCGGGCTTCAGCCACCCCGCTGAGAGCCGACAGGGAATTACCCTGAGGCTTTTTGGGAATGTTCTTGTTTACCAGCCGGGTGACCGCCAGAAGCGCCTCCTCCTGAGCGGAAGCAGCCAGAGCCGGAAAACGCACCCGGCGCTTTTCAGCTATTCTCCGTTTTTTTTTAAATTAAAGGCCAAAAGCCGGAGGAGGGTCATTTCAAAGGCGGAAAGTCCGTCCGGAGCATAGGGAAGCTCCCGGCGTCCTTCCAGGACGATCTGATAGTAAAGCTGCAGCTCTTCAGGAGAAAACTTCCGGGCAAACTCGGCCATGAGATCCCCTTTAAGGCAGTAATGATCCTCGCAGGGCCCGGCTACCTGATAAAGGGCCAGATCATGAAATATCTGGGCCAGCCGCACATGGAGAGCATCGAAATCGGGAGTGACGCCGGACACGGTCTCCAGCACCCCGGATAACCGGGCGCCGCTGTTCTCCGCGATGACATTGAGAATTTCCGTAAGATAGGAGGTATCCAGAGTTCCCAGCATGGCGGTAACCCCGGAGGCAGTAACCTGACCGCCCCCCAGGGCAATGGCCTGATCCGTAAGACTGAGAGCATCCCGCATGCTGCCCCGGGCGGCCCGGCCCAGCTCCGTGAGAGCATCCTCCTCGAAGCTGATCTCCTCCCGGTTCAGGATGTTTTTGAGCTGGTTTCTGATTTCGTCCAGAGTCAGCGCCTTGAGCTGAAACTGTAGACAGCGGGAAATCACAGTAACCGGAAGCTTCTGGGGATCGGTGGTGGCCAGAATGAACTTAACATATTCCGGCGGCTCCTCCAGGGTTTTCAGGAGAGCGTTGAAGGATCCTCCGGACAGCATGTGCACTTCGTCGATAATGTATACCTTGAAGCGTCCCGCCTGGGGACTGTACTGCACATTGTCCAGAATGTCCCGGGTATCCTCTACCTTGGTGCGGGAGGCGGCATCGATCTCGATAAGATCCGGGAAAGTGCCGTTCTGAATGGCCTGACAGTTATCGCACACGCCGCAGGGCTTAGAGGTAATGCCCTCCTTGCAGTTAAAGCACTTGGCCAGAATTCTGGCAATGGTGGTCTTGCCCACGCCCCGGGTGCCGGTAAGCAAATAGGCATGATGGAGCCGCCCGGAGTCCAGAGCATTGGACAGGGCTGCGAGAACATGAGTCTGCCCTACCACATCCTGAAATGTCTGCGGCCGGTATTTCCGCGCCAGAACTGTATATGAAGCCATAATCGTCCGTAAAAGCTCGGTCTGCTTCCCGGGAAGCTTATCCGAAACATAAGATAGAGAAAAAACACAAGCCCGGAGGCATTTTACAGAATTTTCCGCAAATTGTTTACCGCATTTGTTTGCCGCAGCGCCAGGATGGCAGGAAAATTTCAGATCTGCTGCCGTTTCCTTTGACAAAACCGGTCTTCTGCCGCTGCTAATTCTTCTGATGCAGGAGCTCCACCGATGACGAAGACTTGTTCCGGTAAACATGCCCCACCAGGGTAAAGTCATTCTTCTTGCTGATGCTCACAAAGGCATTGAAGGAGTCATATTCCGGATACTTGTCATCAGGCGATGACCGGGAGGACAGCCGGTTAGGCTTGACGCTGCCCTCGAAAATCACGTATTCCGTGTCATCGGTGAGTTCGCCGTCATACCAGATGCGGACGCGGTTTCCGGAAAACTCCGCGCGGCAGTCCCGGCCGAAATGCTTCCCGATCCAGACTCCCTGCAGCATTTCCGGTGTGGGATCGTCGTATACGGGTTCGCTGGATCCCGCCGTGGTGAAGTCATAGCCCTGCTTTCTGGCGAAGGAGCGGAAGGTTTCATAGATGGCGCAGGAAGCCGATCTTTCCAGGAGCGGAAAAACGTTATTGTTCCGGTAAATAGACTCCCCGGAGGCAAACCTGACGCTCAGGGTTTCTCCGTCTCCCGAGGGGAGGCCGTCGGTATGACTCACATGCCCGTTATCCCGGCTGAGATTATATTTTCTGACAAGCTGCATCAAAGCCGCAGGAAGTCCGTCATCCGGAACCCGGTACTTCACCAGGAACCTGGTGCCGTCCCGGTGCCGGCTCTCGCCGCCGCCCCGGGCCTCCACCGCAACATTGCCGGCATCATCCTTTTCCATCCTTACAGCATAGGAGGGACAGCCTGCGGCGCCCTGATCGGGAATCGCCATCATGGCCATGCCGCTCATGGCGTTGAAGGAAAAATAGGTAATATCTTCAGACTTAATTTCCTGAGACAGGGATTTATCCCAGTACTCATGATGCCCGCCGCATACCGGGACATCCTCTTCCGAATAAACCACGGCCATAGCCGCCCCCGCAGCAGCAAGGCCGGCCATAATAAAGACCGCTGCTTTAATCTTTGCACCTGAAACCATCGATTTCCTGCTCCCTGACACCTGAATGGCGCCCCGGACTCTTAGCGGATTATGCTCCGTCAAAATTCAAAACAGAGAATACCTTAATCCCGAATTCCTGATGGATTTTCAGAGCGCCGCCCAGCCCCGCCAGATTGATGGCAAAGGAGGCTCCCATAACCCGGCCGCCGCAGCGCTGCACCAGTTTAATGGCGGCTTCCATTGTGCCTCCGGTGGCAATAAGATCATCCACTATCAGCACCCGATCCTCCGGGCTTATGGCATCCTGATGAATTTCCAGAGTATCGGATCCGTATTCCAGCTGATAATCCTCGCGGTAAACCTCCCGGGGCAGCTTCCCCTTTTTGCGAATCATGACGAGACCGGCATTCAGGGCGGCGGCTACCGGAGATCCGAACACAAAGCCCCGGGCCTCGGTGGCGGCAACCTTGGATATCCCCATATACCTGAAGGAGTCTGCCATGGCTTCGCAAAGCATGGCAAAAGCCTTGGGGTTCTCGCAGAGCGAGGTGATGTCCCGGAAAATGATCCCCGGCTTCGGGAAATCAGGAATGGATTTCAAACTGGCATTAAGAAATTCTAAACACTCGGTGCTTATCACAAATTGATCCTCCGCTGACTGACGGGGTATTTCACTGAAAAAATCCCTGAGAAAATCATATCACACCGGAGCCCCGGGAAACA
Source organism: Succinivibrionaceae bacterium UBA3769 (assembly GCA_002372325.1). Lineage (GTDB taxonomy): Bacteria > Pseudomonadota > Gammaproteobacteria > Enterobacterales > Succinivibrionaceae > Succinimonas. The sequence continues at coordinate 10,133 of DFFT01000158.1, forward strand.
TGAGATCCTCCGGTAACAGCAATCTTTTCTGACTGAGGCGGCAAAACCGCCCCCGTCCGCAGTCCCGTTCTCTGAAAAACTTCTTTGAAAACCTTATCTTCAAAAACATTGAAAAAAAAATGTAACCTTGGCATTATTGTCTCGTTGTGAGAATGCTCACAGCGTATAACTGTATATGGAGTTCCAAATGCTGACAACTGAGAAAGTTAACGAAATTCTGAAGACCCTGGGAGACGGCGATCTCTGCCTTGACCAAAACAACCACTGCGTCATTATGACCGGCCGGGACGAAGATGCCTTCGCCATTCATCTGAACTTCAATCCTTCTTCCGGTCAGGTATTGCTGGCCTCCGACATCGGCGAAATGCCGGAGAACCCCAAGACGCAGCTTTTAACCGCTCTGACCATGCTCAGAACAAATTTCGGCTGGAGCATGCCCGCGGATCAAACCGTAGCCTTCTCTGATACTGCGGAAGTCTTTGTGCTGCAGCAAAGATACTCCGAATCCGGCGAAGACTCTCTGGAAAGCTGTCTCCTCAGCTTTGCGGAAACCCGGGAGGCCTTTCAGGAGTATTACCAGGAAACGGTAAAGGACATTGAGAAGAATCTCCGGGAAGAAAAGGAGCTTGATCAATACGGCTTCGTAATAACCGACGATGACGACGATGATGACGACGAGGCAGAGGAAAACGCCGCAGTCCCGCCCTTTTCTCCGGAAATGAATACCATGGCGGTTTAATCAAAAAGATTGTTCCGGCAGGGAGTATGTTCTCCCTCCCTGCCGGCTATCCGGAAGCCCATGCGGCTTCCGGCAGGAGGACGCGTTTTTTAATCAGGAAATAATCCGAAAATGACACTTAATCTTACTGTAAACAGGGATCTCGGGCAGATCTTCAACAGCATAGATAATCCCCATAACAATGCAGATAACAATGCTGTTAATAACACGGGCGCCAAGGTTATCATCAACGCAGCAGGCCAGGTAGAGGTCAGCAACCGGAGCCGGGGACTTTTCTCTTTCAACTCCCCATCCATTAACCAGGAATCCCGGCGTACGCTGGATACCCTCAGGCGGTCGCTTGTAGATAGCCTGAATGAGGTTGAAGGAGCTGCTGACAAGGTAGACAACATTTTGAAAAAGCACCTTAACGAAAGACAGTTAAGCGGCAAGCAGCGTCTCACCCTCCGGGATCTCATCTCCATCAGAAGCACCTTCATCTCCCTGAAGACCATTCGCAGTCTGGCGCAGGAATTCCAGCAGCCTAATCAGGTTCAGCAGCAGGGAAATCAGCGCGGGCAGGCAGACCATGTAAGCCCCCGCCCGGCTGATCTGGAAACGGCTCCGTCAGCTGACACGGTCACAAGTATGGCCGACATCACCACTGCGGAAAAGAATTCCCTGCGTTTTCTCATGAACCTGAAGACAAACCTGCCCCATAACATCAATACCGAAGTTAAAGCAAATGATGACATAAGCAGCCTCAATGCCAAGATTCAAGTCTCCCGGGATAATGCCAGAACCTGCGCCAATGCCATAAGCAAGCTGGATCAAATGCTTGCAGCTCATCCGAATCATCAGGAATATAACAGAGCCTGCCAGACTCTTAAGAACCATTTTCAGTATTTAAAGACTCAGAATGACATCCTGAACACCAATGCCTTGGGAATTCTGAATCATAAAGCCGACCTTGCCCGGAACTTCAAGGAAAGCCATGCGTCCAAACTGCAGGGCGCCCAGGAAATCATCACCTTTGTCAAAAATCAGATCCAGGGGATGAATAATATTGATGAGAACGCCAAAGGCGAGGCTCTTAACAAGCTCACTGAAGAATTCAATAAGCTTCAGGACAAGATCAACACCGTGAATCAGATGGACGATATGAGCAAGGTGAACAAAGAACAGTTCGAAGCCTTCAAGAAAATCCCTTCCGCGCTCAGCAAGGCAATCAAGCCCTGCCTCAGTAATCTTCCTGAAAATGTCAGAAACCCCCTCTCTCTCAGCAAGGAACAAATTCAGGATATGCTGACCAAGAAGCTCTCCTCTTCGGACAAATGGGATGTTTTTGAAAATACTCTCCATCTTGATGTTGCCGATAAGACCAACAAGCCTTTCAAGTTCAAGATTACCCCGCTTAACAAGATGCAGAACGTATTTGTGAGCCATGACTTTCATGACTACGACGTCAGCGGAAATCCTGTTAAAAACTATGCCAGCGGCGATCGCAAAACTCCCCACATCACCAATCTCTCCAAAACGGAAATCGCCGACGAGAACGGCACCGTGCTGTTCAGCGGCTATCGCCACGGCACCACTGCGGCTTTCGGCCTTAAAGACGATCCCGATGCTATGAACCGGGCCAGTATCCAGCGCACTACCGAACTTCTGAGAACCATTGTGGAGGACAATGACAAGTACCGGAGTCAGATAGAAGATGCGACAAACCCTGATAATGCCATCGAAATCAAGCTTTCTTCAGTTTCCCTGCTGACACCGTCCAACTATTTCGACCAAGGTGAAAAGAGCATGTTTGAAACCCAGTGCCGCGCCTGGGATCATTTCTTGCCTTCCGCGGACAACCCCAACGGCATTTTTAAAATCAAGGTACGGGTGCCGGATCCGAATCATCCGGGACAGCCGGGGCCGGAAAAGGAGATCTATATCAAGCCCTCCATCAGCACCTTTAATTTTCCTTGTCAGTTTCAGAGCGTGAGACTGAAAATGGGCTGGGATAACTCCGATGTCAGAAATAACCCTGCCTTTGACAGGCTGGTGGGAAGCTCCCTCAATAATACTCTGCATAACGCCGATCAGATTTTAGATCCCCGTAATCAGGATGCTTTGAACGGATTTGTCAATCAAATCAAGAACGACAACTCGGATCTGGCCGCATTCCTCAATAATAACCAGGTTTCCCAGTCCGAAAAGAACAAGGCCATTATTCTGGCTCTGGAAATCAAAATGCTGCAGCAGGGCAGAGGCTTGCTTTCATTCAGCGGCAAGGAGCACCGGCAGATGAAGGTGGATCCCTATGCCCTTCCGGCCCGGGTGGCTCTGCTGAGCAATATCCTCGGCAACGAGACCTGCTTTAACTGCAAGAGCGGCAAGGACAGAACCGGTCAGCTGGATGCAGAGGTGAAAACTCTGGCAGCCACCCTGTCCGAGGTTGCCAACGAAACCGATGTCAGGGAGTACATCAGGAATAACAGCGATGTCTATGATATTCTGAAGAACGGCAGCTACAGCAACCAACATCAGAAGAAGAACCTCACCAAGGTGACGCTTAACAGCGGCATCATGGAAATTCATAAGATGAATACCGGTGTCATGGGCAGCAAGGTAAAAGGATATAAAGCAGGTATTATCAATCTCGGCGGCGGCACTCCGAACCAGTTCGAGGACGGCGCCTTTGACCTCTATAAGGGCAAATCCAAGTACGCTAAATCCTAATAGCCTTTGCAGGGTGTCCGGATCGGCCTTGAGCCCTGGGCCGGATGCCTGACCGCGGGAGGGAACCTGTTCCCTCCTTTTTCTTTCTGCTTATCATACCTGTTCCATCCTGCCGTTCCTGTCCCTTTTTCATTTCTTATATCATCAGCATTTTCACTGCCGGAACCGCTGAAAACATCCCGTTACGGCACTGCTATTAACATCTTATAAGTCTTTTAAACATCTGATAAATTTGACATTTTTCAAAAAGCCGGGTATTTTTTATAACGCAAAGCATGCTTTAGTCAGTATAGTTTTATTTGCAAATATCCCGGAACATCGGATCAGCCCGGGCTTTCGGATTATTCCGGCTCTTAAGGAGAAACATTATGCAGGAAACTCAGGTAAACAGCTTTCTTAACAAGGTGCGCCGCACCAGGGTACGCGGCGCGGAAAGTCAGCTTGCGGATTTAACGGGCCTCGATCTTCCCGGCGGCTATCACGTAAACAGCCGGCTTCCGGTAGCTTCGGGAGAAGCCGACATTTACACCGCATCAAAAGACAGCAAAGAGTTCATTCTCAAGTATTACCGCCGGGAAAACGCCGTCAAGGAGGAGGTAATCCGCCTTCTGGAAAGCATTCACTGCCCGGAGGTAGCCCCGGTGACCGCCTCGGGGATCTTTCAGGGACATCAGTACGTCATTATGCCCTGCTACAAAAACATGAGTCTCGCGGAAATGCTGGAAAACGGCGCCACCCTGACCATGAAGGAACTTAAGGAGCTGGTGATCCCCTCGGTTAACGCCGGGCTCCGGGCGGTGCATGAGGCGGGAATACTGCACAAGGATCTCAAGCCCGCCAATCTGATACCGGATGACAGCGGCGAACATATCGTACTTATCGATTTCGGCATCAGCTCCGCCGCCAACGGGAGAACCCTGGTGGTCACCGCCACCGGCATGACGCCCATCTATGCGGCCCCGGAGGTGCTCCAGGGGATCTATCATGCTTCTTCGGACTACTATTCCTTCGGCATCACCATCTACGAGCTTTACACCGGGCACCCGCCCTTTCAGCAGGACTGTCTTAACTCGGACGATGCCATCAGACTGGCCGCCGTGAGCAAAATCGAGTTTCCGGAGGATTTCCCGGCGGAGCTCCGGGATCTGGTGCTGGGTCTCACCTACAAGGATATCTCCAACCGCAATTCCGGAAATGCCAGGAGCCGCCGCTGGGGCTGGCAGGAGGTGGAAAACTGGCTGAAAGGCATAAAGCAGCCGGTGCCCGGCATGTTTCCGGATGAGGCTCCGGCATTTCTGCCCTATGTCTTCGATAAAACCCGCTATACCGATGAGGAGTCTTTGATCCGGGCCTTCCTGGCCCAGCCGGACAAGGGCATGCGGGAACTGGGCCGGGGCATTCTCTCTCACCACTACAGCCTGTTCCGGGAAAAGTCCCGTGAGCTCTGCGAGGAGTACGCCAAAAAGCTCTCCTTAGGCCGTGGAGCCGCGCGGATGGGGGCGTTCCTGAGCCTGATGTACCGGCTCTGGCCCGGGATCGACGGGCTGTACCTCAGGGGAGAATTTTTTAAGGAGCTGGGGACTCTGGGATCCCGCATGGTTGATGCTGTCACCTCCGAAGACAGCAGCTTTTTAAAGGCAGCCTTCGAGCTTCTGGAAAGCGGTTTTCTCACGGAATATGCCCGGGATTACCTGAAAAGCCCCGCCGCTCTTCAAATCTTCACCAGGCTTACGGATCTCCTGAAAACCCGGGAATTCACCATGGAACAGCGTGTCTATGCCTGCGGCGCCGCCCTCTCGGACAATCACAGCTTTATGACGGCCGGCAAAAAATACGCTTCTCCGGAGGAGTTCTCCCGGGAGATGGATGCCTATGCCGCAAAGCATCCCGAGGCCTATGCCCGGCAGATGATTGACTGCTACGATCACCTGGATTTCCTGGTATGCGTTCTCCCCGGCCAGGCGGAAAAGGAACTTCTTAAAAAGCACCTCAAAAATGATTACCTTATCTTCGGCTCCGATGATTATATCTTCCGGGATCGGGAGCATATGGTGTCCCGCATGGACGAGATCGCCGCCGGCAAATGTCCCTGGGAAATCCTTTATCTGGAAGGTTCATACCACCGGGGCATTACCGAAATCTCCTCCGAGTTATGGCTGGACGGCAGCATTCCCGCCCAGCTTACGGCAGCTAAAGAGGCCGCCCGGGAAAAGCTTAATGCCATCCTGACGGGAGACGACGCCGGTATCCGGGATCTCGTGAGTACCGTAAAAAAGCTCCCCCAGCGATCCCGCACCCGGGCGGTGCGGGGACTTCTCACCGCAGAGGGAGCGGAGCTTAAGAGCGCCAGGACCCGGGTTCCCGAGCTTGCGAAGCTTCTGGGCGCCCCGAAAACCGCAGAAGAGAACCGTCTCTCCCGGGGGTACCTCCATATTCTTGATAAGTCCTGGCCCCAGCGTATTTTTATCGGCAAAACAATAACATTCGGCAGTTGGTATCAGAACAATGCGCAGGAAAAAACTCCGCTGGAATGGTGCTGTATCGGGAAAAGGGGCAATGCCGCAGCGCTGATGTCCGTGAAAATTCTCTGCTTCCGCCCCTGGTGCAAAGCTCAGATACACAACATCAGCCAAGATGATTTCAGCGAGCACCGCCTGCGGGCCTGGAAGAACAGCGACATCAGAGAGTGGCTGAACACCGTCTTTCTGAACGAAGCCTTCACCCCCGATGAGCAGCGCTATATGCCAGAGATGCTCCAAACGGATATGGCGTATGATTATAAAAGACATACCCAGACAATAACGGATCGCTGCCAGGATCGCATCTTCCTGCCCTGGGAAGATGACGGCCTCAGCAACGTGCTTTACTATGACGAAACCGACAGGATTTCCCGCAAAATGGTTAGTAATCCGGAAGCTACTCCCTATGCCCTTGCCGGAAGTCCGGGCGCGCCGGAGCATTCGCATGACGGCAGCATTAGCTGGTGGTGGCTTGACAGAAGCAACAGCTGGCACTATGGTTACTTGTACCGCCATGCCGCAAGTCTGGGCGTCCGTCCTTTTATCTGGGTGGAGCTTTAAACTTCGGGGGGTTCTTTTGAGGTGAAGGATTAAGAGGAAATGGGAAAGGGAAGGGTTTATCCTGACAATATTTCTCTTCCTCCCGGTTCCCCCTTCCCTTTCCGCCCCTCCTGAAAACCATTATAATGCCCCTGAAGCCGAAACCGTTTGGCGTTTATCCCCGGCTTACCGGCTTTTGCAGATCCGGCCTTCTTATATTTTTCCCAGGAGATCCTATGCGCCCCGCCAAATATTCCGCAGTGCTCTTCGACCTAGACGGGACTCTTCTGGATACCGCCCCGGATCTCGGCAATACCGCCAGCGCCGTCATTAAAAAGCATGGCCTCTCCGGCGGCATCTCCGACGAAAGAGCCCGGGAGCTGGCCTCGGACGGCATGCGGGCTCTTCTTATGGAGGCCTCCGGAAACACCCTCTCCGAAGATGATATCGCCCGGATGAAGCCGGATTTTCTGGCCTATTATGAAGAGCATATCGCGGATCGCACCGGGATTTTCCCCGGCATTCCCGCCCTCTTAAGAGGTCTTGCCGCAAACGGCATTGCCGCCGGGGTAATTACCAATAAGCCCCACTATCTGGCTCTTAAAATTCTCAAAAAGTTTCCCGAAACCGCCGCCATCGCCACCGTTATCGGAAGCCGGCCGGATATCAGATCCAAGCCCTGTCCCGATGCTCTCCTTCTGGCCCTGAAGGAGCTCTCCGGAGTTCCGGAAAGAGCGTTATACGTGGGAGATCATATCAGAGACATGGAGGCCGCCAAAAATGCCGGCATGACCGCTGTTCTGGCCTCATGGGGCTATATTCCCAAGGACATGCCCCGGGAAAGCTTCGGGGCGGATTTCCTGGCCGAAACCCCGGAGGAGCTTCTTGATTTTGTTCTTTCCGGCAAAGCGTAATGCGGTCTCATCCGGCTTGAGGCTGCGGGCATTTTTCTGATGACCGTGTTTTTGATGATGCTAACGAAAAAGCGGGTTCTTAAAATTCCTGTGTCCCGCCCTGAACAGCGAACAAATCCGGAGGGCAGATCGCCGAATCGTTTCTGAAATTGCGCAAAACCATGGTAATTACTCTTGTTTTGCGCTGATTTGAAAACGAAGGAGATCCCGCGACGAATCTCCTGAAAGATCTGGCTGCCCGATGCAGATCAGGGAAGATGCGGAGTTTGCTGACGATTATCAGTCCATCGCCGATCAGATCACAGACAAAACCAAGGATAAAGAGGGAGGAGAATATAATAGAACCCCCCTTCCTTCGGCCTACACCACCAGAACCTTCTGACACTCCGCCTTCACCGGAATAGCGGTGTCCGGACTAATGGTGAGCTGATAGACAAAGGCCTCCAGTCTCCCCTTGTAGCCGTCCAGAGCCCGCCGGGCCCGGGAAGAGGTCAGCCTGATATTAACCACGCCGTTAATCAGAGCTGCCATATCGGCATTCACCGCCACGCAGATCAGAAGATAATCGTCGTCGGCATTAAGATTTCTCAGCACAAAGACATCGTTAACCGCCCGGAGCTCATAGCCATCCAGGTCGGTCAGAAGATCGTAAATGCCCTGCCAGATGGAGATGCGAAGAGCCGCATTCCGGTTGAGAAAAGCTCTCTTAAAGTTAAGATAGGAAACCAGGAGATCCGCAAAGGAGCGCGCCTCACCGGAGGCAAAGGCCTCCGCAAGACGCGTCCTGCCCGCGGCAATGCGGCACAGCTGACTTACATAGGATCCGGAATCCTCGGAAAGAGCATCGCTGACCGAGAGCTGAGTTTCCCGGTTGGCAATTTCCGCATTGTCCAGCTTCCCGCCGAACTGACCGGTTACGGTAATAAGGCCTTCCCCGGACAGCATGTTCAGAAATCTTCTGGTGAAGCTGTAGATCTCAGCGGCATACTGGGTGCTCTTCCGGGAATCGCATTCGCTGAGCTGATGCATGGACACGGATTCGCCGTTTAGAAGCCGGGCGACTCCGATTTCGCCGCACAGCAAAAAGGATCCGTAACCCGCCTCCAGAATGTCGCGGATATACCAGAGACCGCTGTCAATGTTCACAGTCATGATAAAGTCATGCTCGGCGATAGAGGCGAACACGGAGGCCGGACGCATGAGGGCCTGACCGTAATGCCCGCACCAGTCATAAAGATCCCCTTCGTCCAGATCCGACATGCTGCCCTGCAGAATATAGGTAAGCTCCTCCTGGGTGATGCCGCACCAGCCGTACATGTCATCGGCTCTGGGAGAATTCTTTTCAGTCAGGGAAAAAAACAGCCGGCGGTCGGGGTTTTCCGGATTTACCAGAAGCTCGGTCATGCCGGGAATATGAGCTCCGGCCACCAGAAGGTAAATGAAATCCTCCCGGAGATTAAGCTGCTGGATCTGAGCAAAAAGCCGCTGCCAGGCAGTCAGGATATTGAGCTGTTTTATGGCGTAGCGCTGCACCCGGTCAAAATTCTTGAAGGTTATCACCAGCTTTTTCCCGGCAATGCGGCTGATGGCCAGAAGGCATTTTGCAAAATCATATTCCGTTTTATGCCGGCCCTGCCCCGGAAAAACCGTCTTCATCACCCGGAAGGTCTCCTCGCACAGCCGGGTAATAATGTCGTTATAGCCGGTGGTGGCATTGATCTCCGCAAAATCAAAGGCCAGCTCGAAGAAGGCGCCCCGGCGGGTCATGAGAGCGGCATTTCTGCTGACCGCGGTATCCGCAAAAATAAGCGACTGATAACGATCCCCGTAGAAGGCGTTCAGCATATCAAGAAAGGTGGATACCCCCAGCCCCCGGGGCGCCGAAAGAGTCTGAAAAACGTGTCCGTTCCGGGCCAGGTCATCCAGAATCTCAATATATCCGGTCTTGTCCGCTCTCAGCTTCTGAGAACAGAGAGAGACATAAAGGTTATCCTGAGTAAGATCAATAAGCATTTTCCAACTGGCTCACAAAAATCCGGAATTTTTCGAGCATGATAACAAAAAACGGCTTTTTTCTCAAAAAAAGCGTGTTAAACCGGGAATATCGCAAATCATCTTAAAATCAATGCCGTATCCCGCCCGGAGCCCTGAGGTGACTAAAAAACCGGCCCGGGCCGGTTTTTCAGAAAAAAAGCTTACACAAGCTCCGGATTAGTCCTCGTACCTCTTGAAGAGGAGGGAACCGTTAGTGCCGCCAAAGCCGAAGGAATTGGAGAGAGCATAACGGACATCAGCCTTCTGAGCCACGTGGGGCACCAGATTGAGTCCGGCCACTTCGGGATCCGGATCGTCCAGATTGATGGTGGGCGGGCAGATCTGATCCTGCACTGCCAAAGTGGAAATAACCGCCTCAATGGCACCGGCAGCTCCCAGAAGATGTCCGGTCATGGACTTTGTGGAGCTGATGCGGACATTGTTGATCGCATCGCCGAACACGGAACGCACCCCGCGGATCTCAGCCAGATCCCCCAGGTGGGTGGAGGTGCCGTGGGCATTAACGTAGGACACGTCAGCCGGAGTAATGCCGCCGTCCCTGATGGCATTGGCCATTGCCAGAGCAGCGCCTTCGCCGTTATCGGGAGGAGCAGTCATGTGATGAGCATCGGAGCTCATGCCAAAGCCCGTGAGCTCGGCATAGATATGAGCCTTGCGCGCCTTGGCGTGTTCCAGCTCCTCCAGCACCATCACACCGGCGCCGTCGCCCAGCACAAAGCCATCCCGGGCATTATCCCAAGGACGGGAGGCCTTTTCCGGCTCGTCGTTTCTGGTGGACAGCGCCTTGAGAGCGCAGAATCCGGAAATGCCCATGGGAGTGGAGGCCTTTTCCGCGCCGCCGCAGAACATGACATCCGCATCGCCGTACTGAATCAGACGGCAGGACATGCCGATGGCATGGGTGCCGGAGGAGCAGGCGGTAACGGTAGCCAGGTTCGGTCCCCGGGCCCCGATGCGGATGGAAAGATGTCCGGAAACCATATTAATGATGGTGGACGGAACAAAGAACGGACTCACACGGCGCGGGCCTGACTTAATCAAGGTCTCGACATTCTGCTCGATAAGACCGAGTCCGCCAATGCCGGAACCGATGGCGCAGCCAACCCGGACGGCGTTTTCCGGAGTAACCTCCAGTCCCGAATCCTTATAAGCCATGAGACCGGCAGCAATACCATACTGGATAAACAAATCCATCTTCCTGGAATCCTTCCGGTTAATGTCGAAGGCTTCAGGATCAAATCCCTTAACCAGTCCGGCAATTTTTGAAGGATAGTCAGCGGTATCAAAATGATCGATCCGGGTAATCCCGCTCTTGCCGGCAACGAGATTCTGCCAGGATTCCTGAACAGTATTGCCAACCGGAGAGATCATACCAAGACCAGTAACAACTACTCTGCGCTTTGACACAGGTCAGCCTCCGTGTGATATTTATTCTTTTAAACAAAAAAAGCGTTAATTAAAACGCTTCCTCTCTATACTGCCAGAAAGCCTGGCCAACTACTGAAGACAATTAAGCCTGATGAGCCTGAATGTAGTCTACAGCCTTCTGAACAGTGGTGATCTTTTCAGCGTCTTCATCAGGGATTTCGGTACCGAACTCTTCCTCAAGAGCCATTACGAGCTCAACAGTATCAAGAGAATCTGCGCCGAGATCTTCAATAAAGGATGCCTCAGGAGTTACATCGCTTTCCTTAACACCAAGCTGATCAACAATGACCTTTTTTACACGCTCAACAATATCGCTCATGTTTTGATTTCCTATAACGTTCACACGCTCAACATATTTCCCCGCGGGGGAACAAAAATTAACATAATTATAAATGGAATGGGCGGATATATCCACAAAATAATTGATTTTTTGACCTGCCGCTCATTCCTTTTGTCCTTAAGCCTGATTTAGCACATATACATGCCGCCGTTTACGCTGATAACCTCGCCGGTTATGTAGCGCGCGCCGTCAGATGCCAGAAATGCCACCGTATTTGCAATATCCTCGGGAGCGCCCAGCTCGCCGGCGGGAACATTGGCCAGAATGGCCTTCTTCTGCTCTTCGGTAAGAGCATCGGTCATGTCAGTGGCAATAAAGCCCGGAGCTACGGCATTAACGGTAATGCCCCGGGAGGCTACCTCCTTGGCCAGACTGCGGGAAAATCCCATAATGCCGGCCTTGGCCGCAGCGTAGTTGCACTGCCCGGGATTGCCCATAAGGCCAACCACGGAGCTCACGCTGATAATCCGGCCCCAGCGCTTTTTCATCATGCCCCGGAGCACGCCCTTGCTCATGCGGTAAATGCCGGCGAGATTGGTATTGATAACCTGATCCCACTCGTCGTCCTTCATGCGCATGAGAAGATTGTCCCGGGTAATGCCGGCATTGTTCACCAGAATATCCGGAGCGCCGAACTCCTCGGTAACGGCCTTGATGCAGGCCTCGCAGGAGGCGGCATCGGCCACGTTGAGCACCACGCCCTTTCCGGAACCGGCCAGAGCTTCGGAAATGGCCAAAGCGCCCTTCTCGGAGGTGGCGGTGCCGATAACAGTGGCCCCCAGATCCTTAAAGGTCTTGGCTATTGCCTGTCCAATGCCCCGGGAAGCTCCGGTAACAAGTACTATCTTTCCAGTAAAATCCATTTTTAAACCTCTTAATAACGGCCGCCGGAGTTCTGAATTCTCCGGGGCTCAGTTTTCAAGCTTCGAATCGTTATTTAACCGCCTCCAGCGCCGCATCCAGCGAAGCCAGATCATTAAAGGTGAGAGCATTGATTTCCTTGACAATGCGCTTGGAAAGGCCCTGAAGCACCTTGCCGGGGCCGACCTCCACCAGCACGGACACTCCGGCGGCAGCCATGGCCTGTTCGGTCTCCACCCAGCGCACCGGACTATAGAGCTGCCGCACCAGAGCATCCTTGATCACATCAGGAGCTATGGCATCGGTAACGTCAACGTTGTTGATCACCGGAATCTCCGGCTCCTGGAACTTAATGCCCTTAAGCGCTTCCTTAAGTCTCTCGGCGGCGGGCTTCATAAGATCGCAATGGGAGGGAACGCTGACGGCCAGCGGGAGGAAGCGCTTGGCTCCGGCGGCCTTCAGAAGCTCTCCGGCTCTGTCCACGGCTGCCTTGGAACCGGCAATAACCACCTGTCCCGGAGAATTAAAGTTCACCGCTGAGCAAACCTCACCCTCCGCTGCAGCGGCGCAGGCCTCCTTTACGGCGCTGTCATCAAGGCCGATTACCGCGGCCATGGCGCCGGAACCCGCAGGCACCGCCTCCTGCATGAATTCGCCCCGGAGCTTCACCAGATTTACCGCATCCTTAAAATCCACGGCGCCGGCGCAGACGAGAGCGCTGTATTCCCCGAGAGAATGTCCGGCCATGACCTTCGGACGAAGTTCGGTTCTGGAACACCACAGACGGTAAAGCGCCACGGAGGAGGTCAGGAGAGCCGGCTGAGTCTTAAAGGTTTTGCCGAGCTCTTCGGCCGGCCCCTCGGAAACCAGCTGGTAAAGATCATATCCCAGAACGGCGGAGGCCTCCTTAAAGGTTTCCCGGACAACCTCGCAGCTGTCGTAAACCTCCTTCAGCATGCCCACACTCTGAGATCCCTGACCCGGGAAGACAAAAGCGAAATCAGTCATAGTCACTCCAAAAGACGGTAAATTTATGCGCAATTTCTGCTATTGCGCCGTTTATGAAACAAAAAACCGCCCTGAAGCTAATCAGGACGGCTCTGTGAAAAAATCAGTATCTCACCAGGGCGCTGCCCCAGGTAAAGCCTCCACCGAAAGATTCCAGAAGCAGAAGATCGCCCCTTTGAATCTTCCCGGAACGAATGCCCTCGTCCAGAGCGATTCCCACCGAGGCTCCGGAGGTATTGCCGTATTTATCAAGATTCACAATAACCTGCGACATCTCCAGATCCAGCCTTTTGGCCGTGGCGGTAATGATGCGGAAATTGGCCTGATGCGGCACCAGCCAGTCCAGATCTCCTTTGGAAAATCCGTTCTTGTCCAGAGTATCGGTAACCAGAGAGCTCAGGGTCTTGACGGCGTATTTGAAAACCTCATGCCCCTTCATCAGCATCCAGGCGGGTTCGCGGGTCACCCGATCCACGTTAGGCAGCATCAGAAGCTCGGCATGATTGCCGTCGGAATGAATTTCGCAGGAATAAACGCCGGGATCCTGAGAGGCTTCGAGAACGCAGGCGCTGGCGCCGTCCCCGAAGAGAATGATGGTGGTGCGATCCTCGGGGTCGCAGGCCCGGGAAAGAGAGTCCACCCCGATAACGAGCGCTCTTTTGACGGAGCCGCTTCTGATATACGCATCGGCGATGCTCATGGCAAAGCTGAAGCCGGAGCAGGCGGCAGCCACGTCAAAGGCCGGCTGTCCGGAAGCGCCGAGAATCCTCTGCACATCGCAGGCCACGGAGGGAAAGGCATACTGAGAGCTGGTGGTGCCTGCCACAATGAGATCCACATCAGCTGCCGTAATCCCCGCAGCCTCCAAAGCCTTTTCCGCGGCCCGGGCAGCCATAACAGGAGCAGAATCCCCCTCCTCAGCGATACGGCGCTCTTTAATGCCTGTGCGCTCAGTTATCCACTCATCACTGGTTTCAACCATCTTTTCGAGATCGGCATTGGTACGCACCTTGGCGGGCAAAAAGCTGCCGGTGCCTGATATCCTGCTATACATCCGCGGTTTACCTTTTCATGGAGGTTAATTGTGATGCAATCAATTCCGGAAGACGGTTGACACACTGCAGCCGGGCCTGAATTATTGCGTTCATAAATGCCATCTGACTGGCGCTGCCGTGACTCTTCACCGCAATGCCATTAAGACCAAGCAACGTTGATCCATTATATTTATCAGGTTGCATTATACCAATTTTTCTTTTAAAAAAATGCCGGATCGGCGCAAGGAAAAAATTATTTCCCCGGAGCCCGGATCTTTCGGCCAGTCCCCGGTACAGCCCTTCAGCGGTTTTCAGAGCGATGTTTCCCGAAAAGCCGTCAGTGGCAATCACCTGAAACCGCCCGCTGAAAATATCGCTCCCCTCGGCAAACCCCCGGAAGCTGCAAAACTCCGCAGTTCTGAGATCCCGGGCCGCCTCCTGCAGATAGGCGGGCCCCTTGCTGCCCTCGGAGCCCACATTGAGAATGGCCAGCTCCGGACGGGAAACATTCATGAAGCACCGGGCCACAATGCTCCCGATGAGGGCATTTTGCAGGATCACCTCCCGAGTCTGGGCCAGATTGGCTCCCAGATCCAAAAGCACTGAAGCGGGATTATGGCGATCAAAGGTGGGAATGATTTTTCCCAGGGAACAGCGGGAAATGCCGGGAATTCTTCCCAGAACATAATCGGAAATGGTGACCAGAGCACCGGTGCTGCCGGCGGAAACCACTCCGGAGGCCTCCCCCTCCTTAACCGCGGCCACCGCGGCGTAGAGAGAGGAGGAATCCCGGAGCCGCAAAGCAGCCAGCGGGCTCAGGTTGTTGGTAACGGCATGGGGGCGGTGCCGGAGAATCACGCGGTCATCCTTCACAAGAGAGCATTCCCGGAGATAGGGCAGCGCCATGTTTTCCTGGCCGTATACCAGAAATCTTAAATCGCCATAAACAGACAGTGCCCGCTTAATGGCAGGCACTGCGCTGCGGGGACCGAAATCCCCTCCCATGGCGTCTATGGCAAGAATAATTTCAGACAATGGAAAAATCCTTACCCTTCAACGTTAACGATAATTTATCAGTCTTCTTTCTTAGCGTCTTTCACAGGGGCGTTAACCACCTTTTCACCCTTGTAGTAGCCGGAAGCGGTTACATTGTGACGCAGATGAAATTCTCCGGTAGCCTTATCGTCAGATACCTTGGCAGCGGTTAAACTGTCGTGGGATCTGCGCATATCGCGACGGGAACGTGACTTATGATTTTGCTGAACGGCCATAGCCTTCTCCTAACTTTTCTTTAATTTACCTAACACCGCAAAAGGGTTGCTTTCTGTGTTCTCTGTAACAATTTTACCATAAACCCCGCCTTCCGGCATCTCACACTCTCCTTCCGGATGCATGATCACCATGGGGAGGCACAGAATAAGCTCGTCTTCCACCAGATTGTAAATATCCAGCTCGCCAAACTCATCCGGATCGGCAAAATCGTAATCGTCCTCCAGGCCAAGATCCCTGGCCTTCTTTTCATCAACGGTGTAATGAAAATCGGCGGACAATCTGAGTTCGCACGGATCGCCGCAGCGCTGGCATTCACACTTCACAGCGGCACCGGCACTGCCCTCAATTACGGTTAAACCCTGCAAATCGACACTAAAGGACAAACGAACCTCAGCATCACTTAAAACAGTTTCCACAACGCCAGCGAGCCGCTCCAGCTTATCCCGGGGAATATAGCCGTCATAATCGAGCTTTTTCGCTGCTGCCCGAACAGGATCCACCTTATGTGGAATTTTCACTTTTTGCATAGTGTGCGCATGATATATAAAAAAAGTGACTAAGTCAAAATTTCTTTCAATATCCCGGGGCTTTCATTAATCGTCCTGACCGCCAGACCCGGTTTTGCTCCGGAGGCGGCCGGGCACCAACGGCCCTGAATCGCGCCGTTATTCTCCCAGCAAAAGCCTCCGGAGCTCCGTAAGATTTTCCGCAATAACTATCGGATGACAGGAGGCGAGCCGCTCCCGGTCATGGACTCCGGTAAGCACCCCGGCTCCGGGCATGCCGGCTCTTTCCGCCATCAAAAGATCCAGCTCGGAATCCCCCGCCATAAGGCAGGAGGCCGCCGGAAACCCCAGCATGCCGGCCGCGGCCAAAAGCATGTCCGGGGCCGGCTTGGAGGGAAATTCATCCCCCGCCACCGATACATCTATGTACTGAGAAAGGCCGTAGCCCTCCAGCACCCGGCGGCAGCCCTTCCGGGATTTTCCCGTGGCAAGACCGGTATAAAAGCCCCTTCTCCGAAGCTCCCGGAGAAACGGCACCGCATCCCGGAAGAGCTCCGTGGGCTCCCGATCCTCCAAAAGGGTGTAATTTTTCCGATAGGCAGCCACCAGGGCCTGACAAACATCCGGAGCCGCCTCCGGAAGCAGCTGCTCCGCTGCCTCCTTAAGTGAAAGCCCGATGACTTCCTTTGCCGCCGCCGCATCCGGCTCCGGAATGCCCAGCTCTCTGAAGGAAAGCTGCATGGTCTTAATGATCCGGCCCACGGAATCCATCAGGGTGCCGTCAATATCAAAAATCACTGCCTTAATGCCGCTGAAATCAAACATGGTTCTGAGCCTTCCCTGTCCATTCCGGAAATAAGTTTATTTTTGTCTCTGTCAGATCCGTTCTCCGGACAGGGCGGATTATACTCCCGGGGGCCGGAGAAGCCCACAGTTTTAACCCTTAACCTAGCGCCGCCGGAGGCCCGGCGAGTCCCGGGGCCGTTCCTGACAAGAGGATCCCGCCGGCCTCCGGATTTGAAATCACACCCTCGGAAAGCTATAATCCTGTTAGTATAAGCAGGCTCTGAGCCCGCGCGCAGCAGCCTGCGGTTCTCAAAAAGGCGCCGGATCCGCTGCTCCGCCTGAGGCTCCGGAATACCCTTCCCGCTGCCCGGTAAAATTTCACGGAGCCCGGGGATCTCAACTGGGAAATAGCGGCATGAATTCTTTTCTTAAGACACTTCCCTCCGTTTCTGATACTCCCGAAGCCGGACTTCCGAATACCCGGGATCTCCCGTTCCCCGCGGCCAGAGGCTTAATCGGCGTTCTCACGGATCCCGCCCTCAAAAGCTCCTTTCCCGGAAGATCCCTCCGGGTGTTCTCGGATCTCCGGGGCGGACTTTATCTGGGCTTTTTCATTGATGAAGCCTTAGGCGCCGTAACAGGAGCCCCGGAACAGGCGGAACCGGACTCCTTCTTCTTTTTGGAATCCCCCTTCGCCTGTCCCCCGGTTATCACCCGGCATGTCCCGGATGTCCTTCTGGAATTCCCTGAGACTCCGGAGGACGGGACTTCCACTTCGGCGGCGGCATCAGCGGGGTACAGATCTGCAAAGCTGCATTTCCGCCCGGGACTCCCCCGGGACTTTGCGGGAAGGATTCTCACTGCCATTGACAGTTTCCCGCAGGATATCCCTGCCGTCCTCCCCCGGGAAAGCGCTCTCTCCTCTGAAGCTCTTCATCTCTTTCCGGATTATCAGGGCTTTCGGGATACTGTGCTCCGGGCTCAGGAAAGTATGCGGCAGGGGATATTCCATAAGGTGGTGCTGTCCCGCCGGGCCGAGATTATCTTAAGGACGGCGCCCCGCCCCGCCGATCTTCTTCGGGATCTTATTTTCCGGCGGCTTGCTCCGGAACCCTGCGGCGCTTACTTTTATGCCCGTCTAGCCGGTCCCGAAGACGCTCTCTTTGTGTCCTTCTCTCCGGAAACCCTGTTACAGTCCCGCGGCCGGGAATTCCGCACCGAGGCTCTGGCCGGATCCTGCCCTCCCGGGCAGGGAAGCTTCCTCCTCCGGGATGCCAAAAACATTCAGGAAAACAGCATTGTGGCAGAGGAGATAAAGGAAAGACTGGCAGAGCTCGCTCTTTCCCTCCGGACGGGCCCCCTGACCCTGAAGCCCCTGGACTACATCGAACACCTCAAAACCCCGATCTCGGGACTTCTTAAGGAGGGGGTATCACCTCTTGAGGTCTCCCGGAGGCTCCACCCCACCCCGGCGGTGCTGGGCTTTCCCCGGGAACCGGCCCTCGGCTTTCTCCGGGATGAAGGACTGCTTCCGGAATCCCTTTATGCCGGGCTGGGAGGCTTTATCAGAACCGGGGCCTCCGGAGATGAAGACCGTCTTACCCTGGCGGTGCTCCTCCGCGCTGCCCGGGTTCATTCCCGAAGCGTCACCCTTTACGGGGGAGCCGGCATTCTCCCCGCCTCCCGGCCGGAGAGCGAATGGCGGGAAACCGGCAGCAAAATGAAGGCCGCCAGTGAGGCTCTGGGGCTTCCCCGGGATTTAATCTCCATCATTGCTGCTCTCCCCGCCGGAACGGAATCCGGACAATTGCAGACAAACTGAGGTTCTCATCATGCTTTCCAGTGCTCTGGCCGCAAACGGCATTCTCTCTCTTCTGGTTTCTCTGGGACTCCGGGATCTCTGCATGGCCCCGGGATCCCGCAGCGCTCCCTTCGCCCTGCTCCGAAGCCGCTTTCCGGAACTCACCTTTCATACGCACTTTGATGAGCGCGGACTGGGGTTTCTGGCTCTGGGAATCTCCCGGGGCTCCGGCATTCCCGCGGCGGCGGTCACCACCTCCGGCACCGCCGTCGGAAATCTGCTCCCGGCCGTCATGGAAGCCCGGATGAGTCATATTCCCCTGATCCTGATAACCGCCGACCGGCCCTGGGAGCTTCTGGAAACCGGAGCCAACCAGACCTGCCGGCAGGACGGGATTTTCGGGAGCTATGCCGTTTTTGTTCATGTTCCGGTACTGACCAGCGATATTGAGCTTGCTGCGGCAAAGAGGAGGATAAGTAATGCCCTTGCGGAAGCTTTGGCCTCAGGAATCCCCCTTCATCTCAATGCGGAAATGCGGGAACCTCTTTACGGGGATCCTTCAGAGAGTCCGCTCCCGGCTAGCCTCCCCGCAAATGATGACCGCGCCGGGCCGCCCTCCTTTGCGGATCTCCGGCCCGAGATACTTCCCGGAAAAAGTCTTATGTCGATGCTCCGGACATTTCTGGCGCCGGAAAGCCCCGCGCTTATCGCTGCGGGTTCCCTGCCGCCGGAGGATGCGGCTCTGCTTTCGGAAGCCCTCAGAAAAACCGGGCATCCCGTTATCGCCGATATCCAGAGCAATCTCCGGGGCCGTATCCCGGTGCTGCCCCCCTTTGATCTTCTGACCGCCCGAATGCCCGAATCCTATGAAAGGTTACGGGCCTGCCAAAGGCTCATCGTGCTGGAGGGGCATTTCATCTCCAAAAAGCTGCTCTCCTTTATCCGGGATTTTCCGGGAGAGGTTATTTTTATCACGAAATACACCGACGGGATTAATGCCTCCGGGCATCCGGGGCCCGTCATCAGAATCACCCCGGAGGCTCTTAGGAATACCATCCTCAGTCTGACAGACGGGAAACCGGCCGGAAAACCGGATCCCCTGCTTCGGGAGCTCTCTTGTCCCGGACAAGAGGATCTGGCAGCAGAACATAAGGCTCTGGCAGCAGGGAATGCGGCAGAGGATCGCCTTACGGAAGCCTCTGTCATTACAATGCTCTCCAAACTTGAAACTCCGCTTCTTATCGGAAACAGCCTGCCGGCCCGCTTTGCGGATACCCTTCTCGCCCCGGAATCCCCCCGGGGGATTTTCACCTTACGCGGGGTTTCCGGCATCGACGGACTTATCGCCGCGGCATCCGGACTCTCCCATTGCTTCCCGGACACCGGAATCACCGCGGTTATCGGAGACACCAGCGCCCTTTATGATCTATCGAGTATCGCCCTTCTCAGAAAATACCGGGTGCGGCTTATTATTCTTAACAACAACGGCGGCAATATCTTTATGAAATTCCCGGTGCCGGATGACGCGATCCTGAAGGATCTTTTTGTGAACCCCCAGAATGTAACCTTTGCCGGAGCGGCCGGCATGTTCGGGATCCCCTGGCGGCAGGTAACCCGGGAAGCGGAACTCCGGGAGCTTATCCGGGGGCCCGCAGAAGGCGAAGTGCTGGAGATCCCGCTGCGTCCGGGGGAAGGGATTAACATGCTTCGGGAACTGACAGCCGAGGCTGCAGGATTGCCTTCCTCTCCCTCCCCCTCTCAAAACAAGGCGGCGCGATCATGAGCGTTGTTCCTGAAGAAAGAGGGCTGGCTTCGGCGGTGAAGGTATTTTTTCTGGCAGGGTTTATGGGAGTCCCCGGAGAATTCGCCAGAGTCAGAGAGCTTATTCCCGGAGACTCAGAGGAGATCCTTCCCGAGGATCTCCTGCCGTCTCCCGAGAAAACCCGGGAGCTTTTCCGGCGCCGGGATCTCCCTCCGGACTATTTCTTCCGGGAAGCCCGGGCCCGGCTCCGCAAAATTATCACCGCGTCCGGAGCGGAGCGGGTTTGCCTCTATGGCTATTCTCTCGGGGGCCGCCTCGCGCTCTCGGCTCTTTTCATGAGTCCGGAGAATAAAGAGGAGAACAGCGCGAATAAGCCGGAAAACAGTCATAAGAACAGCCCGGAATGCTCCGGAAGCCTCCGCCGGGACTGGCCGATGATCTCCGGCCTTATTCTGGAAAGCTCCGGTCTGGGGATCCGGGATCCCGAAGAAAGAAGGCGCCGGCTTATTCATGATGAAAATCTCGCCCGGAGATTTGCGGCGGAGTTTTCTCCGGAGCTTCTCCGGGAATGGTACGCCCAGCCGGTATTTGCGGGGCTCTCCCCTCCTGTCCGGGAAAGCCTGATCCAAAAGCGCCGGCATATTAATGGAGAGGAAGCCGCCCGGGTACTGCGCTGCCTGAGTTCCGGCCGCATGCCCTGGCTCCTCCCCGCTCTCAAGGCCTCCCGGGGGCTTCCGGTGCTGCTCCTGGCAGGAGAACGGGATCCGAAATACCAGGCTCTTCTGAAAAGCGTCACCGGGCCGGATATTGCCCTGCTGACCGTTCCCGCTTCCGGACACAATATTCATGATGAAGTCCCGGAGGTAACTGCCCGCATTATCGGAGAGTTTCTCCGGGAATGCTGCCGGGGATAGGTTCGGGAGCATCTCCGAACGCCGGAAATAGGAGAAGCCGGACATGTAATATAATGTCCTTAAGGAAAGCTGAACCGGAGCCGGACGCATTCGTCGCTGAAGAGTCCTGACTTCGGCGCTGCCTTATGATGCTAAATTATTGCTTGGCGGCGCTTCAATTATTCTTCAGTCTGTAATTTATTCATCAGTCAATAAGGAAACAGCATGCAAAAAGACGATCCCTCTCTTTACGCCCCCGCAGCATGGCAGGATCTTACCTCTGAGATGGGCTTTACCGATATCCTCTATCACAAGACCCCCGACGGCATCGCCAAAATCACCATCAACCGGCCGGAGGTGCGGAATGCCTTCCGTCCCCTGACCGTCATGGAAATGGAAAAGGCCCTCCAGGATGCCCGCTTTGATCCCCGTATCGGCACGGTGATTTTTACCGGCGCCGGAGATCTGGCCTTCTGCTCCGGCGGGGATCAGAAGGTGCGGGGAGACTACGGCGGGTATAAGGATGAATCCGGCGTGCATCACCTGAACGTGCTGGATCTTCAGAGACAGATCCGCACCTGTCCGAAGCCGATCATCGCCATGGTAGCGGGCTATGCCATCGGGGGCGGTCATG
>DFFT01000048.1 GCA_002372325.1 Succinivibrionaceae bacterium UBA3769
ATGGCAGGTAACTCATGAAAAAAAACAACGATAATACCTACCATTATACAAGGTATTAGACAATAATCAATAAGAACCTATTCACAGGTTGCACCAGCTAATGTGAAACAGCTCGTAATCATCAAGATTAAAGATCTGAAAACCCCGAAAGACTCGCTCTTTCCGGGGTTCCGTGCTCTTTCCTGAGATCCATAGGAATGCTGTTTGATTTTGATTGCGACTTTGCTGTTACTTCTTGTCATTATCAAGTTCGTCATCAGCCTCTCTGGTTTCCTCTTCATCGCGCTTCTCATCCTGACCGGCAGCGCAGATCCTGTCGAGAGAATGATCGGACATCTCTTCAAATCTGCTCTTCACGCTTTCCTTCTTGCTCTTGATGAGGCTCATCAGAGAACCGAAGAAGCCCTGCTTGCTTTCTTCCTTTTCGCCCCAGAGCTCGCTATCCGGTTCCAGAGCAATGTTTGCAAAATCCGGACATTTAGGAGCCTGTACGTTGTATGCCTTGCGCACCAGTCTGTCTACATAATCGATATCGTTGTTCATAGCGTTCACCCTTCCTGAGATATGTTTGCACTGTTATGATGTGCCTTTCTGTTCTTAAAACGTACGAATCTTCCCAAGGTTACACTTTTTGCAGAAAAACTTCATTTTTTTTGCAAATGATCAAAAGGCTGCATCGGCATTCCGGCAGAAGACAAGGCTGCATGATCCGTAACTGTGCAGTCGATAAAAAAGCCTCCGGAAAATCACAGAGGCTCAAATGAGATATAAGCATGCGGGCAAGTATATCCCTGGCGCCGCACAAAGTCAAAAAAGTGATTTTCTCCCATTGGGGGCTCTTACACCACATTCATATCCCCCTCCGGATAAACCAGCTGATTAAGACCTCTGATACTATTCGTCAAACACTGCATTAACCTCAGCCTTGAGCAAATGCCCGGACTCTCAGCGCCGTCAATCAGCGGGCCTTCAGCTTTTCCAGTCTGATATTCTTCCGGGCTTCGATGCTTTCGTTGATTTCCTGAACCTCCCGGCGCAAATTTGCCGGAAGCGTGCCGGGATCATACTCCGTGCTTTCCAGCACTCGTTTGAGTGTTCTCAGAATAAGCTCCGAAATGGTGTAGGAGCTTTTGACAGATTCCGGAACCCCGGTGGTATTAAGCTCCTGACCTGCTATTTCCAGCACAGGGATGTGCCAGGCAATGCCGTTATACACATTGGCGGTTTTTACGGAAATCACATTGCTGGTGTACACCGGAACGTTAATGTTATAGTCCCTTAAAATCCGCGCCATGCTGGGGAGATCCCGGTTCATCCCGGCAAAAACAATCGCTCCCAGATCCGGGTTCTGCAAATAGGTATCCATAAGCACGCTGGGGGTCTCATTCAGAGGAAAAAGATAATTTACCCGGTAAATGCCCAGAAAAGACTTCCCCTTGAACCGGGATTCGATATCCGTGCAAAAGAGATCGCCGTAGGAATCCCGATCCGGACAGATAAAAAGAATGCTTTTTATGTCCTTGCCGGCGATGTCGTTAAATACAACGTCCGTGAAATGACGGAGCTCCGGATAAAAGCCGACAAAGTTGTCATTATCCAGCGGCGGAAGACCGTTGATCTTTTCCGCTGCAGGAGAGATATAGGGGACGGACTTTTCATGGGTGATGGCTCTGCCGGATATCAGGTGTCTGGTATCAAAGGGGCCGATGCACACCGCAGTGTCAAACGGCGCGCAAACCTCCTCCAGATAGGCATAGTAGGAAACGGTGCTCCGTACCTGCCCTTCCTTTCGGAGCAGCACCTTGCGGCCCATGATGCCTCCGGCGGCGTTGATCCTTTCCGCCGCCTTTTCCAGATCATTTACCGCCTGAACCGAAGTCGGGGACTCGTTATTGTAGGGAACTCCGATAATAAAGTGTTCCGCAGCCTCCACCCGGGCCTTCCTGGCATCGCGGTACTCCTCCTGAAAATCACGGTTTATCAGGGTATATTCCGAAAATGCAAAAAGAGCCCATAACAGCACTACCAGCGAGGTGTAAACAACCGGAAGCATATACGGTATTTTCATGATGGTTCCTCCCTGTTTTTCCCCAATGCCAGCATCCGGAAGAACTTGCTTCTCCCCATAAGCTCCCGGTAAGTTCCGGCATCCTGAATGCCGCCCCGGTCAAGAATATAAATCCTGTCGGCATTAATCACCGTGCTCATGCGGTGGGTGGTAACAATTCTGGTAATATGCATGCGGGAAATATTGCTGAGAATCCGATCCTGAGAAATGGTATCCAGAGCCGAGGTGGCCTCGTCCAGTATCAGCACCCGGGGATTAGTTACCAGAGCCCGGGCGATGAGCAGCTTCTGCATCTGACCTCCGGAAATGCGATCCCGTGAAATGGCGGTATGGATTCCCATCGGCCAGGATCTCACCTCAGCAGCAAAGGAGGCCAGCTCCAGAGCCTTCCAGGCTTCCTCTTCCCCGGCGGCAGTGCCGATCACGATATTATCCAGAATGGTGCCCGCAAAGACCGTGCTGTCAAGCATGGCCGTGCCCACCTGCCGTCTCAGGAAGTGCAGATTAAGGGCCCCCTGTCCGAGCCCGCTCCAGAAAATCTGTCCGCTTTCCAGTCCCAGTTCTCCCAAAAGGAGCCGTATCAGCGTGGTTTTACCGGATCCCGATGGCCCTACAATGGCCACAAACTGCCCCGGAGCAATATCCATGGAAACGTTCTTAAATACGTACTCCTCCTGCCCCTGATAACGGAAGGAAATATTCTTGACCTCCACATGACCGTCAAGAATCCGCACGATCTTGCCGGCCTGAGAATTACCGTCATCCTCCTGAAGCTCATTCCGGCCGTCCTGCTTCCGGGCTCTCCAGCGCACGGCATGAACCGACAGATTCACCACGGCCGTTACCAGAAAAAATCCGGCTATAAGCACCGCCAGATTTTCAGAAAGCGCGGTCTTTTCAAAAAAAGACATAATAATGAGCAGAGCCGTCAGCGACAGCACCGGAAAAATAGCCACACAATAACGGTACAAGGCGGTGCGAATGCGCATGCTGCTCTCCGCCTCCATACCGGGAACAAAAGACTTCAAAAACTTCCGGGCTGCATTGTTTTCAGCATTGCAGGCTCTCACGTGCACAATGCCCTGAGCAGTCTCCCGGATGATCCTGCGGTAGGTTTCCCGGTGCTTTTGCGCCTCACGGGCCTTCACAATAGCCAAAAACGTTACTAGACAGGCCACTGCCCCGAAAAGGCCTGCCAGAAGCAGGCTGGCAGCCCCCGCCGCCGGACCTCCGATAGCAAAAAGCGGAATCAGCGCCGCCAGAATCACGCTGGAATGCAAAAAAAACGCCAAAAACGAATCATAGTTTCTGGAAGCTCCGGATAACGGACGGAGGATGCTGCGCATCAGTCCTCCCCGGCTGAACTTGCGGATGCGGTCAGGCTGGGAGAGAAAGAAATTATCCATTATCCGGAAGCACTGCCACTCGGTATTTCTGACGGAAACCGCATCCAGCAGCATGCGGGGAACCATTTCAAAACCGCCCCAGACCAGAATCAGCAAAGCAAGAAACATAAAGCTCCGGAAAATCTCATCCTCTTCGCCGAAGGGCAAAATCCCAGATACGAAATAATCCGCAAAAAAGGGCGTAATGCCGTAAATTAACAGGGAGGAGATGAGAAACAAAAGAAAAATGATCCAGTAGCCGGATCTCTTCCGAAATATCATTTTCAGGGAATTGTCCGTCTCGGGCTCCCGAAACAGGAATTCGTAGGCCTCGTTCTCCACGGGGAGAATAGCGTTCTTTTTGAAAAACTCCCGGGTGCCGCCCTTCAGGGAGGAACTGAGACAGTTATGCCCCCCCGCTAATGACAGTATCATGGGAATCCGCTTCCGGCTGTCATCGGTTTGGCGGAACACCAGATACCGGTTATCCGCTCTGATAACATTTCCGGAAAGCCGGAGCCGGCGGATCCGGAAGCCGTTGATTTCCGCAAAGGCCTTAAGCTTTTCTTCCAGAGACATCACCGGGATGTCAAAAACTGACCAGCCGTCATGGATCTCCAGCCCGCGCCACTCGGCAATTTCCCGGACTATTCCCAGAAGCGCATTTTTATTGGGAACCGAGCCGCGGCGGGAAACAGCGCTCTCCTCCGGTTCACCGATCCCGGCCGGCTCTCCCAGGAGCGCATTAATGTCATAAGCAATAAGATTCCGGTTCTGCCGCCTGAGATTCCGGTCAAAGCTTTCCCGTTCTCCTACCAGGGCATATACCATTTCCGGAAGATTTTTCAGGGTGATGATGCGGGGACTTTCCGGATACTCCCGATAGAGAGCCCGGATAAGGGAGGTCTCAAAGACGCTGTCCTGAACCTCTTCAGCATACAGCAAAATGTCGAGATCGGTTTCCGCCACCACAAAAAGGCTGAATACATCGTCAAATTCGCACCTTTTAAGAGTATCCCCTTCTCCCATGGATCCAATGCGAAAGGCTGCGTTCCCGATATAGTTGCAGAAAACGCTCAGGGAGCCCCGGAGGATCCTGAATCCGTTTCTGAAATACTGACTGTCCTCGGAAAAACGGCTGCCCTCTCCGATATGAACCTTTTGATCAGTCATGGCTCCTCCCGGGGTTTTCCGACATCACCATGGACTTAAAAAGCCCGTCCGCCCTGATAAGATCATCCCAGGTTCCCCGTTCCCGGACTTCTCCCCCTTCCATGACGATTATTTCATCGGCATAACGCACCGGAGCCAGACGGTGGGTAACGGTTATCAGTCCGGCATTCCGCCGGCGGGCCGCCTTGTAGATATTCTGTTCCATGACGGTATCCAGAGCTCCGGTAACCTCGTCAAGTATCAGAATCGGAGTTCTGCGATAGAAGGCCCGGGCCAGAGAAAGCCGATGCCGCTGCCCTTCTGAAAGATAGTCATCATTCCCGGTGATGCGGCAGGCGTTTCCCACCCCCCGTTCAATAAACTCCGCATCCAGCCCTACGTCACGGAGCGCTCGCCAGTAATCGTAAACGTTCACCAGAGGATCAAACATAGTTATGTTTTCTTCCAGAGTGCCGGTAAAGATCTGACTTTCCTGAGCGGTATACCCCACATGAGCATAGAATGACTCTGCCGTGATTTCAGACAGAGGATAGCGGCCCAGAAGAACCTTGCCCCCGGTCGGGGCCAGGAGGCCGGCGGCGATTCTGGCCACGGTGCTTTTTCCGGAACCGCTGGCTCCCACTATGGCCACCACCCGGCCCGGCGCCGCTTTAAGAGAAAAATTCCTGATGGCAAAGCCGCCGTCCTGATAGGAGAAGGAGACATTATCCAGCGAGAGCTCGGCATTGGGCCCCAGAAACGGTTCTCCGGCGCTGTCAGAAGCTGCTGCTAACGGCACAGCAGATCCCGGCTCAGGCCTTTTTCCGCCGGAAACCGGAGCGGCTTCAGCCGGCGGGCCTTCCCGGAAGCAGCCGGGATCCCGGATCTTTTCCAGATCGGCAATGTTCATTTCCTCCGGAGACAGGGAATCAAACTTAAGATTCATGGCAATGACTTCCCGGAAGGCAATGGAAATCGCCAGCATGAGGAACACAAATTCCGTAAGATCCCCGATGGAAATCTCTCCGGAAACCACTCTGAAGGAACCAATGCCGATAATGACCACATTGCCCAGCACCACCCCGGCCTGCGACATGCTCCGGAACAGCGAATTCCGGAGCCGGATATTCTCCAGAGACCAGGTAAGCCGGAGCATTTCCTCTGACCACTGGTCAAAAAGCGCATCCTCCCGTCCCAGAAGCTTCAGATCCCGGTAGATATCCAGTCCCTGATGCACCGCATCGAAGCAATGATCTCTCCTGGCCTGATAAATCTTTTCCTGACGAATGCGGGTTTCCCAGAGAATGCGAATCAGAATGCCCTCAAGAACAATAAACACCAGAATAAAGCTGGTCATCTCCCGGTTAACCAAAAACATCACTCCGATAAGAAGAGTCAGAGCGGAAACCACGGTAACGGGAGCGGTCATTCTGACAAAGGTTTCCCTGGTCAGCCTGATATGAGCCAGAACCTTGCCCTGAATGCTGCCGGGAGTGCGGTGCCGGAAGTACATCAGGGGCTGCCGAAACAGATCCCGCATGGCCTTATAGCATTTTTTAACGGTTACCCGCCGGAGCAGATCTGCGGAAAAGCAGTTATAAACAGCCAGAACCGCCAGCTGGGCAATAATGACCGCCCCGAAGGAAACTGCCGCGCCGGAGATCCAGTTGTCGCTGCCCAGAAGAACATTGTCCGCCCAGAGCTTGATAAACGAAGGAAACAGCGAGACCGTCAGAATAAAAAGAAAGAGGCTCCAGAAAATCAGGAGGAGCTCCTTGTGAAAATCCCCGAAAAGACTGCGAAAACGGGCAAAATCGCCGGATTGCTTCCGGGAGAAATAACGCAGCATTTTTTTGCGCCAGCCGGCATTATCAGCCTCGCCGGAAAACTCCAGCACCACTCCGGAATAGCTCTGCTCCATCTCATCCAGGAGCACCGTGCGCTCTCCTTCCGCAGGGTCGTTAAGATAAAATTTCCGGCCGTCCCGGCTCACTCCGTTGAAAACAAGATAATGCTGCTTCTGCCAGAAAAGAATCACCGGATGACGCAGGGTTCTGAGATAGGCAATGTCGGCCCTGAGCCCCCGGGCCTTGAGACCGCATTCCCGGGCCACGGCCAGAAGAACGGAGGCTCTGATGCCGTCCCGCCCGGTATGGCAGCGATCCCTGAGACTGTCCAGATTTTCGGAAATGCCGTACCAGCCCAGAATCATAGCCAGCGATGCGACACCGCATTCCTGGGCCTCCATCTGGAGAATAACGGGAGTGTTAAAACAGCGCGCGCCGAACATGGAGGCTCCTCAGCGCAATCCCAGAATACTGGCCAGCCGGGGCAGAAGGTATGCTATAGGCGGTTTGTATTCCACATTTACCGTAACCTCCCCCATCACGCCGTTTACAATTTTGTCCTGAAACTCCTGCCCGGATGTCCAGGAATAGCCGCTGGAACTGGAACGGTCGGGAATCAGCTGAATCACGGCGCGGTACATGGCCCGGCCCTTGGAAAGCTCCCGGCCCAGGGATTCGTTGGAAAGCTCCTGCACAATCGCCTCCTGATTCACCGGGGAGCCGCTGATCTCCCGGACGACACCCCGGATATAGCCGTATCTGGAGGGCGGAGCCTCCCGGGGCGAAAAGAAAGCGCTCATGCCCACCCGGATCCTTTTGGAGTTTTCCGCGCTGAACACCGCCAGAAGATAAATGCCTTCATCAGGGGAGGAGGCCACGATAGCCACCGGATCTCCCGATTTCACGTAGGTGCCCTCGTCCTGAAAAATTTCTATCACCCGGCCGGTGAGCGGGCTTCTGAGCCAGTACCTGCTGTAGTAAAGACGGATATCGCCGGGATCATCGCCGCTGTTATTATCATGCCGGAGGGCAAATTTCTGATAATCGGCGGAATTGTGGATAATGCCAATAACCTCATCCTGACTGATAAGAGCTCCGGTTTTGGCATTCATATTGGTAATGATGCCGTCACCCTGGGCATAAACGGTTCTGATGCCGCCGCTGAGCAGGGTGATGCCCTCTCCTTTGACTCTTTCCGTAATGCGGGCGGAGCAGCTCCAGACCACCCCCAGAATAAAAACCAGAGTGACGAAAAAAAGAACAAAAAAAGCGGAAACAGAAGAGCTCCGCCATTTTAAAATACCCACAGAATCCCGGGAAGATGATCTCACGATTAGCTCCAGAATTTAAGCGTCAAAGACGATGCCCGTCAGAAATCCCCCTGATCCCGGAGATACTGCAGCTTTTCCGCCAGAAAAAGCTTCGCCCGGTGAATGCGCACCTTGACCAGAGATTCGGATATGCCCAGCATTTCGGCAATATCCTTTATGGGCATTTCACCGACATTATACAACGTATAGCAGGTTCTGAGATCCTTGTTCAGACTGTCCAGAGCCTTGTTAATGCAGCTTCTGAGATACTGGGTGTCCTCAGGACTGTTCTCCTGATTATCCTCCACCGCCGGCACCACCGAATCCTCGTACTCTTCTACCAGCACCTCTTTGCGGTATTTTCTGAAATTATCGATCTTAATATTCTTGGCGATCCGAAACACCAGTCCCGATATGCTGTCCTCGGCTGTCAGCTTATCACGGTGCTGCCAGACTCTGATAAATGATTCCTGAACTATGTCGCAGGCCTGCTCATAAGGCGTGCCGTCGGACACAAGGTAATTGGTAAGTCTGGGAGCGATTTCCTGATAGTACGCCTGCATCTCTTTTTCGTTAATCATTTCAAATACAGCACTCCGCAAAATACACTGCCGTGGTAATTATGCACACCTTTGCCCTAAAAAAAAAGATCATTCGTCCCGTCATGCTGTTTTACCCCGTTATAATCACGGTTTCCGGGATTCTCAGACCGGAACGCCCCTTCCGGAAACGCGCAGAATTTTCAGAAACAAGGCATCCCGGAATGCCACTTCGTTCGCATTTCCTTTCAAAAAACAAAGTTAAGCATCAAAGTGCAATCCGTCCGGCAAATTTCGCTCCCGGCCTCGGCTATACTCTAATAAGCGCGGGTTCTCAAAATCATTTCGATGACACGACTGGGAGAATATTATGCTGTTAACCACTCTGGAACGTACAAAGCAGGTATCCAAGGGAAATCTTCAGTGGATAAACGACATGATCCAGGTACGCGAGACTTTGATTGTGGATTATTTCAAAATCCTGAACATCCCGGACGAGCTTGACGGAAAAATCCTTTCCCGGGAGGAGGCCGGAAAACAGCTTAACGAATTCTGCCAGGCCCTGGTGGACTATCTGACCCGCGGGCACTTTGTCATCTACCCGAAAATTCTCACCATCATGGAGCACGTTTCCAACCGCCGGCTGACCATTGCCAGAAGACTGGTGCCCCGCATCGAGGACAACACGGAACAGCTGCTGCAGTTCAACGATATGTATTCCGAGGGACTTAACGACAAAAACGTCCCCCTGATCCGGCAGGCTCTCACCCGCATCGGAGAACTGATGGAGGTTCGGTTCAAGCATGAGGATCGCATGGTGGTGGCTCTCCAGATCATGGACAATACCATGTCCGAGGCGGCCGCGTCCCCCGAGATCCGGGAAAAGAGGCAGTTCTCCCGGGTGGCCTACAAATCCCCGGGCATGCTGACTCTGAAAAACGGCCGGCAGCACGAAATCACCGTCAAGGATATCTCCATCAAAAGCGCCCTTATTGAGGTTCACGATGCCGCCGCAGTGAAGAAGGGGGACGAGGGCACGCTGGACATCGCCATCAGCCCGGAGATCACCATTACCTTCGATGTCAGGGTGGCCCGGGTGGACGGTTCCTCCGTGGGGGTGGTGTGCACCAGCATCGACATTGACAGCATGACCGAGCTCCGGCGCATTGTGGAGTTCAACTGCAACGGCAGCGAGGATCTCCTGCAAAGGGATCTGGAGCATCTTTTCAGCTAACGGTATCCCTGACATTCATCCTGAGAAGGTCCCGGCTTCCGGCTCTCCGGAACGCGGGGACAGAGCTGCTCCTGCAAAGCTCCCCACTCCCCCTCAGATCAGACTCATTACCTCTGACAGGCTGGATACCGGATAAACCGTCATGCCCGGAATTTTCTTCCGGGGCGCATTGTCCTTGGGCACTATAGCCTGTTTAAAGCCATGCTTGTAGGCCTCGGTGAGCCTGTCAGCACCGTTCTGCACCGGCCGGATTTCCCCCGAAAGCCCGATTTCCCCGAAGATCACCATATCCCGCGGCAGCGCCCGGGAATTGTAGCTGGACAAAAGCGCCGCCACCAGCGGGAGATCCGAGCTGGTCTCCTCCACCTTAACGCCGCCCACCACGTTAACAAACACGTCCTGATCTCCCATGGACACGCCGCCATGCCGGTGCAGCACCGCCAGAAGCATGGCCAGACGGTTGGCCTCGGTGCCAATGGTGAGCCGGCGGGGATTGCCGTACTGAGTGCTGTCCACCAGCGCCTGAAGCTCCACCAGGAGAGGCCGGGATCCCTCCCAGATCACCATGACCGCGGATCCCGGACTTACGACCTCCGTCCGATTGAGAAAAATGGCCGAAGGGTTGTCTATTTCCCGGAGGCCCTTGTCCACCATGGCAAAAACCCCGATCTCGTTAACGGCTCCGAAACGGTTTTTCTGGCAGCGCAGAGTGCGGAAGCGGGAATCCCGATCCCCATCCAGCAAAAGGGAACAGTCTACGCAGTGCTCCAGGATCTTGGGACCGGCCAGGGAGCCCTCCTTGGTAACATGCCCGATCATAAAGACGGAGATATTTTTCCGTTTGGCAAATTGCGTCAGGGCGGCGGCGCTCTCCCGCACCTGAGAAACACTGCCGGGAGCGGAGGAAATGCCGTCCATGTACATTACCTGAATGGAATCGATAATCAGAACCTGCGGCTCTTCCTTCTCGCACAGAAAAATTATCCTGTCCACCCCGGTTTCCGTGGCAATGCGCACCTTGGCGGTATTAAGCCCCAGTCGCCCTGCTCGCAGCGCCACCTGCTGCAGAGATTCCTCTCCGGTAACGTAAAGCACCTTCACATTAGCGGCCAGAAAGCTCACCATCTGAAGGAGGAGGGTGGATTTCCCGGCTCCGGGGTTGCCTCCGATAAGCACCACAGCCCCGGGCACAATGCCGCCGCCCAGCACCCGATCCAGTTCCCCGAAGCCGGAATGAATCCTGGGGATCTGCGTCAGGGGCACCGACCCCAGATCCACCGCTCCGGATTCCTGAGCCCCGGCAAAGCCTGAAAATCTGCCGCCGCGGGATGCTGAACCCTGAGCTGCTTTAACCTGCAGCGGACGATTCCCCGAAGGAGCCAAAGTCTCTTCTATGGTGTTCCACTCGCCGCATTCCGGACAGCGGCCCTGCCATTTGGGAAGCTCGGCCCCGCAGGCCGAACAAACATAAACAGATGAACTTTTTGCCATAACGGCCCTCAGTTATTTTCTTGCGGCGCTGCCTCTGTCAGGTTACCGGCCCGGCCGCCTCTTCATGAGCAGGTTATTTCCGGAATCACGCCCTTTCGCTAATCATGCTTCCGGGGCATGAGATCGATCACCGCGATTTCCCCCCGGGGCGTCCCCAGGCGGCAGAAAAAGCCGCCCCAGAGAAAGGTGCCGCTGGAGACAATAAGCCGGCTGTCTCCCTTGGCATAATACCCGGCCACGTAGCCCCCGTTCAGAAGCCTGATAACCCGATCCAATCCGGCAATATGCCCGCCGTGAGTATGTCCGGCCAGGGTGAGAGCCACTCCCATGGGAGCCACCCGGTTAAATTCCGCCGGGCGATGACTCATAAGCACCACCGGAGCTTCCGGCGGAATCCCTTTAAGAGCCTTTTCCGGATTCGGTCCCTCATAATTCTTATCCTTTACCCGAAGCGCCTGACGGTCGCTGATGCCCGCCACGTAAAGCGCAGTCTTTCCGTCTATAACTATGGGAACATGTTCGTTTTCCAGAATTGTAATGCCCAGATCCCGCCAGATGGGATCCCATTCCTCGGGATAAGAATAGTATTCATGATTGCCATGCACGGCATAAACGCCGTAATTAGCCTTCAGGTTTTTAAAATAGACGGTCTCCTCCCGGGACTTTTCCGGGCGGCCGTCAATCATGTCGCCGGTAATCAGTATGAGATCCGGCTCCGTCTGATTCACCATTTCCATGGCCTTTCGGGCCATTTCCGGTCCCACGCTGGTGCCGAAATGGGTATCCGAAATATGCGCGATTCTGACAAACCCCCGGGAGGTTTGCGGATATCTGTCATCAAACAGAGTGTATTTATGGATTTCCGGCAGAGCTTCGGCATTCATGCGGCCGATCATAGCCAGGACTGCCGCTGCCAGGGTAATTACCAGATACTGCCAGCGGAAGCTTAACATCCTGTCAGCCTGTTCCCGGTGGAGGCGCTTCCAAATGAACCGGCCAACATGAATCCAGAGAGCCAGAAACAGGGAAATAATCACCGTTATATTCAGGGTGCTCATCCAGGTTACCACCTCATAGGAGGCTTCCGGGGCCACGATGTTAGATCCTCCGGACAGATTGGAAATCAGATCCTTGAAGGAACCGCAAAAGTAAACAAAAAGAAGCAGGAGCGCCCATTTCCGCTTAAGACCGAGAGGCTTTACCAGCAGGAACCAGCTAAGGATCAGGAGGCACAGCGGATAGACAATAAAAAACATGATGAGCATCAATAATCACCAGGAAATAACAGGCATAAAGATCAGGGGGGCAGTATAGCAAAAATCATTGCTCCGGCAAAAAAAATCCCGCCGGGAGAAAGATGTCTCGCCTGCGGGACTGTCATTAGCTAAAACGGCCGCTAATAGCTCCGGGTACAGGTAATGGAACCGCCCTGTATCTGCATGATATAGCCGTTACCGGTAAACTGTATCATATTGGTTCCGGAGGTGCCCACGATCTGCTGATTCGGGGACTGCTGCACCATGTAATTAAACTGAGTGCCATTAAGAGTATAGCTGCCCACTTCGATAAGCGTCTTCGGCATATTTCCCTGAGACATATATACCCGGTAAACATTCCCGGCAAATTCATGGTAGAGCTGCATCTGCGGATTATTGGGAATCTGACATGCAAAAGTTCCGCTGAGCCCCTGCTGCTGCGGAGCCGGGGCGTTAACCGGAGCCTGCGGAGCAGGCATGCCGCCTCCGGGCACCCGCTGGTAGGGAATATTCTGACCGTTGATATTTACATAAAGCGTATTGCCGTTAAGGGAGAACATGAACTGATTGGCGCCGGTGGAACAGTTCCGATCATCGCACAGGATCAGGATATTCCCCTGAATGCCGTAGAAAAAGTTCACCTGCTGCCCGTTGTTGATAACAACGCCGCTGCCATCCGGATTAAAAATAAATTCCATGGACTGCCCGCCGATGTGAGCGCCCCACTTGCCCAGAATACTGTTCTGAGGCATGGGCTGGGGAACCGGCTGCGTTACCGGAGGCTGGGGCTGCGGCTGCGGATTGGGCTGAAGGTAAATGCCGCCCCCGGATTCTACCGCAGTGCCGCCGGTCTGAACGCCCGGGCCGGGAGCCTGAGTTCCCGGAGTCTGGGATCCGTTACCGGGAGCGGGGAAAAACGGAGGAAAATCATCAGCCAGCGAAGCTGCCGAAAGCATCAGCAGCGCGGCCGGTACAAGCTTAATTAATCTATGCATATGCAAAATTCCCAAAGAAACGCAAAATCCGTCTGTAAAAAAAATCCGGCTCGGCTCAGCCGCCAAAGCCCGGCTGTCCCTGCTGGGGCAGCGGCCCCTCGTACTTGACCATGGGGTAGGCCACATTGTTTATGGTAATGGTAAGAACATTGTTCTGGATTACACAGGGAATGGCATACTGCTGTCCCTGCATATCGGTAATATAAAGAGCATTATTCTGCATCACATAGGTAAAGCCCATGATCTGACCGGCATAGCCCAGAGATCCGATAGACTGTTCTCCCAGCATCAGCACCATGGGGATATTGGGATTCTGGGAGATCCAGAAGCCGTACACGGACGAATTGATCCCCGAAAGCGCCTTGCCGATGCCTGAGGCTCCCCGGTTTTCCAGTTTTTTAAGAGGGGAAGCTCCCGCATTAAGACCTCCGGCAATGCCCCGTTCCAGATTGTTAATGCCCCGGCCGGCCTCTATGCCGGAATATCCGGAGGAACCGGAGGGCTGAGCCATGCTCATAATGACGTCATTAACGCCGGCAAAGGCTGTCAGCGTTAAAAAAGAGGCTGCAAAAGCCAGTGAACGCAGTATGTATCTTTTCATAAAAAAATCTCAAATGCTAAATTAAATCAGAAAGCAAATCCTTTTGCCGATGAAACGATGCGGAAAACATCCTCCAATTCTTCATCTCTGCGAGCCGTTTAATTAACCTTCCTCGCGCAGCGCAGCTCGCTTTCCGGGGTTCGCATTATAAAGCCATCGGAGGTCACTGCAAGGTAGTTAACGCCGGTCTGTCCCACCATTGTCGCCACCGGATGCTGCAGCACGGTGTAAATAAGCTGCTCTCCCTCAATCCGGTAGCTTCCGTATTCCATAAAGGTGTCCCGCAGCTTGGTTCCGGGCACGGTAACGTAAACCGCGTAATTAGCCGGAGTGAAATCGTAAACAAATAAAGTGCGGGGCATAGAAGGAGAGGCGCACTGATATTTTCCGGAAAGCTGCAATGCCGGTGTCTGGGGCTGCGGAGCAGGCTGAGGAACCGGCTGGGGCACGGGCTGCGGAATCTGCTGCGCGTTCGGCTGCTGGCCAGGCTGCTGCTTCATCCGGTAAAAGGTGGCGACGCCCCCGTCTCCGGTCTTAAGCTGGAGAATGTCCTGTCCCGCGGCAAACTCAAAGCTCACGGAAGAGACATTATCGCTGATAGTGATGACATTCCCGGAAAGAGCATAGTTAAAATTGCCCCGGGAACCGTTTAACTGCATGAACCCCGTGCCATCGGGAGCAAAATAAAAAATCACCGTGACGCCGTTCTGGTTTGTCCCCTGCCAGTAGCCCTGCAAGGCTGCCTGGGCGGCGGGGTTTACCGGGGCCGGAGCCTGCTGGTTTCCGGGAGCCGGTGCCCCGAACGGATTAAACGGAGGAAGAGTATCAGCGCTGCTGCCCTGGCACAGGACGAACAGCACGGCGCCGGCTAAATAGCATGTCAGTCTGTTGTTTTTCATCAGGAATTTCCAAAGCCCCGGCAATACGGGAATTAATTTAAAAAAATAAATAAAAATGACTTAACAATAAAACGCTTTTATAAAATCATTTGCGGACAATTGCGGCAAATGGAAAGGCATCAGCAATTTTAGGAGATTATGTCACTGCTTTTTGTGATCTGCTCCGTTCTTTACACGTAAATAATTTGATATATTCTGCAATAATTAATAATTAACAATTCCCCGCTTTAATATTTAAAATTTCGTCATAGTTTCGAGGGTTCTCCGGAAAAGGCCGCTTACCCGCTTCCCGCTCAAGGGATCCCGGTAATTTTAAGCTCTCCCGCCGGTGCTGTCCCTCTTTTCTTCCTGAATATGTGAGGCGTCATGTCTGAAATTCGCAGTTTTATCAAAGGCTCCCCCGCGCTATGCCTTTCCCTGCTCTGTCTCGGCTTAACCATAACCGCCTGCGACAGCGGCTCCCCCGCAGGAGATGATGCGACAGCGTCTCGGAGTTCTGCCGCCCTCCGGGGACAGGCGCTCCCGGAGGGGTACCGTCTGGATCCCTTTGTCCCTCACTCTCGCCATCAGTCTCATGCCGGACCTTATTCCGGATCTCAGGAAAATCCTCATTCCGGAAAAAGCGCACTGTCAGATCTCCCTCCCGCCAATCCGGCAGCGGCAGTGTCCCCGGCCCTCTCCCGCTCTCCGGAATATTCTCGGAGCGAAAACGCCGCGGCTTTGCGTGAAAAGCAGCATGATAAAAAGGCCTGGACAATCATGGTCTATATGTCCGGCGACAACAATCTGGAAGCCATTGCCCACATGGATATGCTGGAAATGGAAAAGGCCCTGCCGGAGGATGCGGAGATCATTGTGCTTATGGATCGCAGTCCGGAGTTTTTCGATGGCTTCGGCAATGAAAAGGGCGCCCGGATCTACAGGATACGCCGCTCTGCCGCCGGCTACGACATGGAAAAATTTTACGACTCCTTTAACATGAGTCTGCTCCCGCCCCGGTTGAATTCTGAAGTAATAAAGGATCTGGGCAGCATCAACATGTCGGATCCCCGTAACCTCGAAACCTTTATCAGATTTGCCGCCGAGAACTACCCCGCCGAAAGGTATGCCCTGATCGGCTGGGATCACGGCAACGGCTGGTACGGTCTTTTGGGGGACGACGAAAACGGGGACTACATGACGGTTCATGAATACACGGAAGCCGCCGCCCGGGCCGCTCAGGCTCTCCCGAAAAAGAAATTTGACCTCGTAATGTACGACATGTGCCTTATGGGGCAGCTGGATGTTCTTTACGAAACCCGCAAAATCACCGATTTCATGGTGGCCAGCGCTCCGTCCATTCCGTCCTACGCCTCTGACTATATTGCCATTCTGCCGCTCTTCACCCGGGAGATGCCGGTGGAAGATCTGGGGAAAGAAATCGTTAAAAGAAACATTGCCTTCTTTAACAGGCACAATGCCGTAAGCGATCTCGCTTCCTTCAGCTTCTACGATCTCAGACACCTGGACGACGTTACCGAAAGTCTCGGGGATCTTGTCTCCGCTCTCCGCCGGGAGCTCCCCGCCAACGCCGTCTCTCTCATGCGGAACACCATTGACGCCCTCCATTATGAAAGCTCCGGCTTCGATGAAGCCGAACAGGGACTGAAAAGCCCGTCGGCGGTGGATATTTTTGACTGGCTGGACATTCTGGAAAATAGCCATAGCTCGCTTCGGGAAGAAATCACCGAACTCCGGGAAGCTCTGAGCCGCCTCATTATTCATACGGAAAACACCCGGGGCTATGATTATGCCCATGGTCTTTCCGTATATCTCCCCCTGACCGCAAAAAACATGGCCACCCGGGATAATGTAATTCCTGCGGTCTGGGGCCCCAGGCGCGAGAGAAACTACCCCGCCACCGAATTTGCCATAAAATCCGGCCTTAAGGACTACCTCGCGGCTCTCTATGCCCGGCAGCAGGACATGAAGATAGCGGCGCCCAAAATATCCCCTCCGGAAATCGGCAGAATCAAGTCCTCTTCCGGCAAGAAGGAGCTTGTTCCCGAAAATGTCATCACCCCGCTGAGCCAGTACTCCATGGGCTTCGATGTCACCGGAGAGCAGATTCTCTGGCTCAGGTTTTTGCAGCTGGTTTCCGATCCGGCTCAGCCTGACCGGAAATACGTGAGCTTCGCGCAGAACATTCTGGATCTCAAGAACCATACTCCGGAGAGCATCAACGATCCCCGGAAATACCTGCCGAAATTCCGTGACGGCACCACCTCATTCATAAGAGAGATCCCGGGACAGGCCTATGAGCTTAACGACGGCGTGAACTCGGTAAAGGTCACCGTGGATCACACCAGTCTGAATCAGGATGAAATCAGAATCAGCGGACTCTACCGGGATCAGTGCACCGGGGGCGAAATCCCGGTTACCGCAGTATTTGACAGCAACCGGAAGACTGCCGCCCAGATCCTGGACAGCAAGGGAAGCCAGCTTCTCCCATGCTCCCAGAATGCCGTATTTAAGCCGTACTTAAGCTACCTTGACGCTGACGGAAAAATGCAGCTTGAGGTATCCGGTTCCGTGAAGCCGGGCATGACCAAGCTGATTCTCGCCAATCTTCCCGACAATGCCCGGGTGAGCTACGTCCTGACCTCGGCGAACATCTCGGGAGCCCGGGGCCGGGCCCAGACCTCCGGCGAGCATGTTATCAGAAACAATCCTGAACAGCTCCGGCTTATGAATAACGCCAAGGCCGGACTTCAGGAGATCTTTGACAGCTATGCGGTGGGATATTTTGCTTCAAATATGGAAAGCGACCTGGATCTCCTGCCCACCAGGGGGATTCTGAGCTTCCGGCCGGACGGCTTCAAAGCCAAGGGGCTTTCCCTGCCCTCCTGGAACACCGCCGCCGGAGATCAGGGCATCATGTTCGTAACGGGCAATCTGAACGCCCCTCTGGCTCCGGCCCTGCTGGAAACCTATGACGCCAATGGCCGCACGGACAATGTCTTCCGGAATGCCTCGTCCTTTCAGATCTTTATGGATCGCGATGACAGCGGCCGGAAAATTTTCTACCTTATTGCCCAGGGCACCGGAGACCGCTTTGCTCTTTTCCCGCTCCGGGACATTAATGAGGACAGTCTCCGGGGCTCCTGGACCGCCGAAAACCAGTTCTGGTCCTTTGACAGCGGGCGGGTTACCTTCAAGTACAGCGGCACCCGGGTTCCGGCAAACGTCGGCGTCCATAAGGGAACCTATGCTCTCAAAAATAACGAGCTCACGGTTTCGGGGCTTCCGGAAGACAAGTACTACATTATCGTGGACAGGCTCCATGAAAAGCTCTATATCATGTCGGCGGGCAAGGTGCACTCGATTCTGGATCGGGCCGTCTCGGACGGCAGCATGACGCTCCGGGAATTCCGGGAGCTGGCTCCGGGACACTGGCAGTACCGAAATAACGCCGGCAAGGCAACAGTGCTTGAAATCACCCCCGCCGGCCGGCCGGGACTCCTCCGCTTCCGCTTTACAGAGGACGGCAGAACCTCGGAAGCTGTAGGATCTCCGGAATCGGCAGTAATCCTGCTAAGCTATGACAACGGAGCCCGGATGAAGGCCGGCTTCAAATATGAAAAGGGAGCCTCCGGCGACAGCCTCACTCTCAGCTTTGATAACGGCGGCTCCTATGTATTTACCCGCAATCAGCCCCGGCGAGCGGCTCCGCGGGCTCGGGAAATACGGTAAACAGCACAGAAAAAGAGGTATCCATGCTTATTAATGTTTTCTCCGGAATTCTTTCTCTCCCCAGGCGTCTTTCCGGCATTCTCCTCTTGTCCGGCTTTATTGTTACAGCATTCTGGAGTCCCGCGGAAACCCTGGCGGAGTCCCCCTCCGGAAACCAGTCTCCGGAAAGGGAATGGACTCTCATGGTCTACATTGCCGGAGATAACAATCTGGAAGAGATGGCGATGATGGATCTTCTGGAAATGGAGCAGGGCAAGAATGACGATACCGAAATACTGGTTTTTATCGACCGCAGCAAGGGCTATTATCAGGGCTGGCAGAACTGGCACGGGGCCCGGCTTTACCGGGTCAGGAAAAATCCCGCTCTGGACATGACATCTTTTTATGAAAACAGGGGATCCCTGCCCGCGGTCTCTTCGGAAATGCTGCAGGAGCTGGGGGAACTGGATTCCGGAAATCCCAAGGTGGCGGAGGAGTTCCTCAAATATGCCGCCGTTAACTTCCCGGCAAAAAGATATGCCTTTATTGCCTGGGATCACGGGGGCGGCTGGCCTGTGCTGCTGCAGGACGAGGGCTCCGGGAGCTTCATGTCTTCAATATCCTTTGCGGAAGCGCTCCGCCGGGGAATTAAAACCCTCCCCTCCGGAAAGCTGGATCTCCTCATTCTGGACATGTGCCTGATGGGACAGCTGGACGCCCTGTACAATTTCCGGGATATAGCGGAATACACCGTGGCCAGCGCCCAGATCGTGCCGGGACAGGGCATGGACTATGCCGGCTTTCTGAAATACTTCCGGCCCGGCGTCTCCACCAGAAAAACCGGCGAAGGCATTGTGGACGCCAGCATCGAGTTCTATAACCGCATTCCCAGAGAAGCCACGTTTTCTCTCTACGACATGTCAAAAACAGAGCCCCTCGCCGCAGAAATAAAGCCCCTGACCGCAGAGCTTAAAAGGGACAGCTCCCGTGATACCTACCGGCAGACCCGCAGCATCACTGACAGCTTTCATTACGGACAGCAGAAGATCTACAACGAATTTGAGAATCAGAAAAACGCCACCTCATCCATCGATCTTGATGACTGGCTGAATCATCTTCTGATGGCAAACCCTGCCTACCGGGACAGCATCGCAGCCATCAAGGCTAAAATCCGGGATTTTATGGTTTACACCAGAAACAGCGACACCTATAAGTTTACCAAGGGCCTCGCGCTGTACGCCCCCATATCCCGCGGCTCTGTTATTCCGAGCTATGACAAAACCTCCTTTTCGGAAAAATCCGGTTTCAGGGAATATTTTACGGAGCTCTATAAAAATCAGGAGCTTCACGGCCGTAAAGATCCCTTTTTCTCGGACATTGAAATCGGCATTCCCGAAATCAGGCCGGGCGCAGATCCCGCCGATCCGGCCAGCTTTGACCTCCGTCCCATTAACAGCATAACTCCCCTGACTCAGACCGCTCTCCGGTTTGCGGTGAACGGAGAAAACATTCTCTGGACTACTTTGGCGGAAGCGGTGCGGTACCAGGATCGGCCGGATCGCATCTATATCAATCACCAGCAGCTTCTGGTGGATCTCGCCAAGCAGGATCGTCTGGATGCCAGTCTTATACAGAACAATCTCAGCGATATTCTCCCGGATTATGCCGACGGCAAAACCATGTTTCTCCGGGAATTCACCGGCCAGATATATCAGGTAACCAACGGCACGGATATTTACGACATCACGGTGGATCACTCCAACACCGAATTCGATACCATTACAGCCTCCGGCTGGTACTTTAATCCGACTCTGGGACAGGAGGTGCGGGTTTATGCATTATTCGACACCAAAACCCTGCTGTTAAGCGGTCTCTATCACTATGACCTCGGGAAGGAAATCATCGTGCGGCCCGGGGGATATTTCCGTCCGGAGATCCGGTATCTGACAGAAAACAACGGACAGCTGGTCACCGGCATGGAGACTAAGCCCCGCATCAGCTTTAACAGCAATGACGAGCTCTTTCTCGCCCTTTCCAACATTCCCGACGGCGCCAGAATTGCCTATGCCCTCAATACCGAAACCATGGGCGGAAAGTCCGCCGCCAGGGACACTGAATTCCTGCCGGTAACTAACAGCCCCGGACAGCAGGAGCTCATTGCCGCCACCGGCAGGAATCTTTCCAGGCTTAAGGGCCGCTACACTATCGGCTATTATGCCAGGACGGCGCGAGACGGTCTTAATCTTTTGCCCACCTTTGACACCATTTCATTTGATTTCGATGACTCCCAGAGGCCCCGGCAGATATCCTGGGCCACCCGGGACAAAAAGGGCATCGGTCTTCTTAACTATCTCCTGAAGCCTCAGGGACTGACGCCGCCGGAGCTTATCCTCTACCGGGAGCCTGATGCGAGACGCAAGCTGGAAACTCTGGCCTCCTATGAGGTATTTATCGATTCCCAG
The DNA here is from genome assembly GCA_002372325.1 of Succinivibrionaceae bacterium UBA3769. GTDB lineage: Bacteria > Pseudomonadota > Gammaproteobacteria > Enterobacterales > Succinivibrionaceae > Succinimonas. Next base: position 20,951 of record DFFT01000048.1, read on the forward strand.
GGGCAGGATCGGGTTATCTACCTTATTGAACTGGGGGCCGGCACCCGCATCGCCCTCTATCCTCTGGACGGCATCACCGCCGGAGACTTTGAGGGCGAGTGGCGAGGAGACACCCAGACCTGGATTTTCAAGGACAATAAGGTAACCATGATCTATAACGGAGAACATGGAAAAAAAGGCACCTATACCGGAACCTATGATATCCATGACAGCTTTATCCGCCTTAATTGGAATCATCCCTTTAAGGATTTTGCCTTCATCATTGACAAAAATCAGGATCGCATCATTCTGAAGCCCCATGAAAAGCTGCTTTTCGGAGGCGAAAAGATTATCCCGGGCACGAAGGAAACCGCCTCCGAGCTAGGCAAAAAGCTCTCCGGCGCCTGGGTAATGACCGGAAGCGGCTTCAATACCGGTCTCGAGATCTCCGGGATTCCGGGCCGGAAATACCTGAGACTCCGGTTTTCCGGAAACGGCGCCGTGTCCGAAGCAGTGGGGGCCATTACGGGCTCAAAGCTTCTTCTGACCTTCTCCGACGGCCGGAAAATGGATCCGGAATACTCCCTTGCCGGCACCGAGCTTCTCCTTAAGATGTCTAACGGTCAGGAATACCGCTTTGCCCGTTCTGCCGGAAAGTAGCCGGCTGTTTTCCCAGGGAGCCCCCGGGAAAATCCGGGAGCTTCGCAAGGCTCCGGAAAAGCCGCCTCCCGGCTGCGGCCCCGGTTAAAAGATCCCCGGAAGATCAGCAAAATAATAAAAACTGTGATAAAATCGGCACAATTTTAAAATTGTTTTTTATCTGACTTAGAAAGGAATTCAGGGGTCATTTGCAGAACGTCCGGAGCGGATACAAGCTCCGGAAAATCGCCGTTTATCAGAAAAAGTTCCGGCCCGGTTTCCGCGCTGCCCTTTTGAGAAACCCAAGATGCTAAAAGATACCATTATTGCCAAACTGGATACTATTGCCGAACGCTACGAGGAGGTGCAGGGCCTCCTGTCCCAGCCGGAGGTGGTGGGGGATCAGGAAAAGTTCCGGACTCTCAGCAAGGAATACGCCGATCTGGAAAGCATAGTCAAGGTATTCCGGGAATATCAGACCGCCGTTCAGGATTCCCGGGCCATCCAGGAAATGCTGGAAAGCCCGGATGAGGAAATGCGTCTCATGGCTGAGGAAGAAGCTCCCCTGAATGCCGAAAAGATCGCTCAGACTGAAAAGAACATTCAGATCATGCTGCTTCCCCGGGATCCCAAGGATGACAGCAATGCCTTTCTGGAAATCCGGGCCGGCACCGGCGGCGATGAAGCCGCCCTCTTTGCCGGAGATCTCTTCCGGCTCTATTCCAAATATGCCGAGAAAAAAGGCTGGTCGGTGGAAATCATGAGCGAATCCCCGGGAGAAATGGGGGGCTACAAGGAGATAATCTGCAAGGTAAACGGCGAAGGCGTTTACGGCATTATGAAGTTCGAATCCGGCGGGCACCGGGTGCAGCGGGTTCCGGTAACGGAAACCCAGGGCCGGGTGCATACCTCCGCCTGCACCGTCATGGTATTCCCGGAGGTGCCGGAATCCGAGGCTCCCAAAATCGATCCCAAGGATATCCGCATTGATACCTTCCGATCCTCCGGCGCCGGCGGGCAGCACATCAACAAAACCGACTCCGCCATCAGAATTACTCACTTCCCCTCCGGCATTGTCGTGGAATGTCAGGATGAACGCTCCCAGCACCGGAACAAGGAAAAGGCCTTTGCCGTGCTGGCAGCCCGGCTGGCCAGACTGGAGGAAGAAAAGAGAGCCCAGGAAAAATCCGAGGAACGGCAGAGCATTCTGAGCTCGGGGGAGCGTTCGGATCGCATCCGCACCTACAACTACCCTCAGGGCCGGGTCAGCGACCACCGCATCAATCTGACCCTTTACCGTCTTGACGAAATCATGAACGGGGATCTGGACGCTCTGGTGCTGCCGGTTATTGAGGAGCATCAGGCAGCGCAGCTGGCTGAACTGGCCCGGGCCGGCTAAAACGAGACCGGAACAAGAAGGGGCGGAATAAGACCATACAGGCTGAACAAGCAGAAATGAGGCAGGCGCTATGCAAGCAGGCGAAATTTATCGCGAATCAGAAAAGATTCTGAGATCCTTTACCAATTCCCGGGAAGTATCCTCAATTGAGGCCTACTGTCTGGTATCCCATGTGCTTAACCGGGAGAAGTCGTACCTGCTGACCCACCCCGAGGAAGAAATCTCTCCGGACAATGTGGAAGTGATCCGGGAAATGACCAGAAAGCGTCTCACCGGAGTGCCCATCGCCTATATTGTCGGCTGGAGAGAATTCTGGTCTCTCAGGCTCAAGATTACCCCGGACACCCTGATTCCCCGTCCGGATACGGAAACCGTGGTGGATCAGGCCCTCATCAGAGCCAGTCTCCTTAAGGCCAAAAATCCCGGCCGCACCCTCCGAATTCTGGACATGGGCACCGGCAGCGGAGCCATTGCCCTGGCGCTCAAAAAGGAGCTCCCGGACGCCGAAGTGGATGCCATTGACTACTCAGATGCGGCTCTTCAGGTAGCGCAGGAAAATTCTGATGCTCTTGGCCTGCCGGTGCACTTCTGGAACAGCGACTGGTTCAAGAACATCAAAGCCGGACACCAGTATGATATTATTGTGTCCAATCCCCCCTACATAGCCCAGGACGATGCCCATCTCACCAAGGGAGACCTGCGCTTTGAACCGAAAACTGCTCTCGTGGCGCCCATGGGAGGACTTTACGACATTATCACCATTCTGCATCAGGCCGCCAATTATATGCGTCCCGACAGCTGGATCATTATTGAGCACGGTTTTCAGCAGGGACCGGATGTGCGGAATTTGTTCCGAGATGCCTGCTTCAGTTCCGTGGATACCATCCGGGATCTGGGAAATAACGAAAGAGTGACCGTGGGCGCTTTGATAAAGGAGGAACAAGCATGAGCACCGCCGCCAAAACCGTAAAAATCGGGGATATCGAGGTTGCCAACGATAAGCCCTTTGTGCTCTTCGGGGGCATCAATGTGCTGGAATCCGAGGAGCTGGCTCTTAAAGCCGCCGAACACTACGTCCGGGTTACCGAGGAGCTTCATATCCCCTATGTCTTCAAAGCCAGCTGGGACAAGGCCAACCGTTCCTCCATTCACTCCTTCCGGGGCCCCGGGCTGGAACAGGGCATCAGGATTTTTGAAAAGCTGAAAAAGGAGTTCGGCGTAAAAATCATTACCGATGTCCATGAGGAGGATCAGGCAGCTCCCCTGGCAGAGGTGACCGACGTGCTGCAGCTTCCGGCTTTTCTGGCCCGACAGACCAATCTGGTCAAGGCCATTGCCTCCGCAGGAAAGCCCGTGAATGTTAAAAAGCCGCAGTTTCTGAGCCCGGCTCAGGTGGGCAACATTGTGGAAAAGTTCGCCGAATGCGGCAATGATCAGGTGATGCTCTGCGAACGCGGTTCCTCCTTCGGCTATGACAATCTGGTAGTGGACATGCTGGGCTTTGGCGTGATGAAGGAGGCCTCAGGCGGCGCTCCCGTGATTTTTGATGTCACCCACTCCCTGCAGTGCCGGGATCCCAATGCGGCAGCCTCCGGCGGCAGAAGAAAGCAGGAAGCCGAGCTGGCCCGCGCCGGCATGGCCGTGGGCATTGCGGGACTCTTCCTGGAGGCGCATCCCAACCCCGATGATGCCAAGTGCGACGGGCCCAGCGCTCTCCCGCTGGCGCTCTTAAAGCCGTTCCTGACCCAGATCAAGGCCATTGACGATTTGGTAAAGAGCATGCCGGCATTGGAAATCTGCTGATATTTTTTATGTTACTGCGGTCTGCGGCTCCGGCCTCAGACCTTTTTTTATAACTAGAAAGGACAATCAAGGATCTTAACTCCATGGCTTCTCAGGAATTTCTGGACGAAATCAACCGGCGGCGCACCTTTGCGATTATTTCGCACCCGGACGCCGGTAAAACCACCATTACCGAAAAGCTGCTTTTGTACGGCCGCGCCATTCAGAAGGCCGGCACCGTCAAGGGCCGCGGCGGCAATGGCAGCTTTGCCAAGTCAGACTGGATGGAAATGGAAAAGGAACGCGGCATTTCCGTTACCACCTCAGTGATGCAGTTCCCCTACAACGGCTGTCTCATTAACCTTCTGGACACTCCGGGCCATGAAGACTTTTCCGAAGACACCTACAGAGTGCTGACGGCAGTGGATTCCTGTCTTATGGTTATTGACGCGGCCAAGGGCGTGGAGGACAGAACCCGCAAGCTCATGGAGGTAACCCGGCTCCGGGACACCCCAATTCTCACCTTCATGAACAAGCTGGATCGGGAAACCCGGGATCCTCTGGAGCTTATGGACGAGGTGGAAAAGGAGCTGGCCATTATGTGCGCTCCCATTACCTGGCCCATTGGCTGCGGCAAGAGCTTCAAGGGCATCTACCACCTTTACCGTGACGAAATCTACCTCTACGAATCCGGACACGGTTCTGAAATTCAGGAAAAGCGGGTCATCAGGGGCCTTGATAATCCGGATCTCGAAAACGCCATCGGCGGAGACCTGACAGAGGAGCTCCGGGAGGAAATCGAAATCGTCAAGGCTGCTTCCAATGAATTCAGTCTGGAGGATTTCCTGAAGGCGGATCTCACTCCGGTATTCTTCGGCACCGCTCTGGGCAATTTCGGGGTGGATCACATGCTGGACGGCCTTACCGAATGGGCTCCCGCTCCCGGATCCCGTCATGCCGAAAGCCGGGACGTGGCCCCCGCCGAGGATAAGCTCACCGGCTTTGTCTTCAAGATCCAGGCCAATATGGATCCCAAGCACCGGGATCGCATAGCCTTCCTGAGACTGGTTTCCGGGCAGTATCAAAAGGGCATGAAGCTCCATCATGTCCGCATTGCCAAGGATGTGAACATTTCCGATGCGGTAACCTTTATGGCCGGAGATCGGGAACAGGCGGAAATCGCCTATGCCGGAGACATTATCGGACTCCATAACCACGGCACCATCCAGATCGGCGACACCTTCACTCAGGGGGAGAATCTCCGCTTTACGGGCATTCCGAACTTCGCTCCGGAGCTTTTTAAAAGGATCCGGCTCCGGGATCCCCTGAAACAGAAGGCTTTGCTCAAGGGACTCATTCAGCTTTCGGAGGAAGGAGCAGTGCAGGTATTCCGCCCCATTATCAACAACGATCTCATTGTGGGAGCCGTGGGCACCCTGCAGTTTGACGTTGTGGTCTCCCGTCTTAAAAACGAGTACAACGTGGAAGCCATCTATGAGCCTGTTACCGTAAGCACGGCCCGCTGGATCGAAAGCGACAATCCCAAGGCCATTGCCGAGATCAAAAACCACGTGCCTCAGAACATAGCCCTGGACGGGGCGGACAACCTGACCTACATTGCCCCTAATATGGTGAATCTCAATCTCACCATGGAGCGCTACCCTGACATACGGTTCAGCAAAACCCGGGAGCATTGATTTCCCGCAGCCTCTCCCGCAGAGGTCTGGGAATTAACACGGGAGTCTCCTCATGAACGATATTGATTGCCCGCTGGCAGATACCCACTGCCATCTGGATCTCATGCCGGAGGAGACTCTTTCCTTTTTATCCTCCGATGCTCTCTCTGGTTATCCCGCCCCTTCTTCCGCGCTCACCCCCTCTCCTTCCCTGTTAAAAGCCCCGGAGACTCCGGCGCGCCTCATATTTGTTCCCGGAGTGACCGGCGCAGCTGTTTTCCGACACGCTAATCAGTCATCCCGTATGTCGGCCGGGCTTCCGGATAATGCTTTACCAGAGCAATGGCGGATTTATCAGATGACGGGAGTTCATCCCGGTTATCTCACGGACTTTAACGAGCAGGATTTCCGGAGCAGAACTGCCGTTCTCCGTCCCTTTATGATCGGGGAAATCGGTCTTGACAGGCGGTATGAAGACCGGTTTTCAGCTGATTTTCAGGAAATGTGCTTGCGGATTCAGCTGGCCGCTGCCCGGGATTACGGGATTCCGGTGTCTCTCCATGTGGTGGGCCGGCATGGCGCGGCTCTCCGCATTCTCCGGGAATTCCCCGGTCTTCGGGGCATTTTGCACGGCTTTACCGGAAGCAAGGATCTGGCTCTGGAGTATCTCAGATCCGGCTTTTTTCTGGGGATCGGCCCCTTAATCCTGAATCCGGAGGCCCGGAAGCTGAACTCTGCCTTAGCCGCTCTGGATCCGGAAAATCTCGTAACCGAAACGGATGCCCCTTTCATGAGCTATTACGATAACGGCATCAGAAAAGCTGCAACTCCGGAAATCCTCCCCCTGATTGTCAGAAAAATCAGCGAGCTTCAGGGCCGGAGCTTTGAAGATACCGCGGCTGTCGTCTTTCGGAACGCTCTTTCCCTGATCCCGCAGATTCCCGAAGCATAGCGTCCTCCGGCTTTCAAAGCCTGGCGCCGGAGTTCATCTCCGGTTCAGCCCCGGGTTTTTCCTTTTCCTGTCCTGATGGAGTATAATCAGCGGAGTTTTTTCTCATGTTGTCAGGTAAAGCCATGTCCTTTATTAACAATCCCGAAGCGCCGCTTCTTAACGCCGGTCTCCCGGAAAATGAACTTTTTGTCATTAAGGATCAGGATCTCCTTAAGGTATCCCCGGCAGACTTTTCCGGAGGCTATATCGGAATAGTCAGCGACAGCATTCTGGCGCAGGATCTTCTTGATGTGGCCGGTATGGCCGCCGGGTTCGGAATTACCGCGGCATTTCAGGCGCCCTGCGAGCTTTTCGGGCATCAGGTCTGCATGGCCCGCACCGACAAATTCAGCCCGGAGCTTAATCAGGAGCTCAAAAAGCTTTCGGGAAAAAGGGACGCGGTTCATGTCAGGGACTTTCCTAAGCTTACGGCTCCGGGCGTGATCCTGCTGGATATGGACTCCACCTGCATCCAGTGCGAATGCATTGATGAAATTGCCAAGGCCTGGGGGGTAGGCGCGCAAATTTCAGAAATCACCAGCCAGGCAATGCACGGCCTTCTGGACTTCAAGCAGAGCCTCAGAAAAAGAGTGGGACTCCTCAAGGGAGCACCGGCTCAGATCCTCTGGGATCTCCGGGATCGGCTTCCCATTATGCCGGGCTTTCCGGAACTGATTCATCTTTTGCAGTTTCACGGCTGGAAAACCGCCATTGCCTCCGGAGGCTTCATGACGTTTGTAAACAGACTGAAGGAAGAATTCGGCTTAACCCTGGTGCGGGCTAACACCTTCAGGATCGTGGACGGTCACCTTACCGGGGAACTGGAGGGAGATATTGTGGATTCCAGCGTTAAGGTGACCACCCTGAACGAGCTTCTGGATCGCTATGGCATCCCCCCGGCGCAGTCCATTGCCATCGGAGACGGCGCCAATGACCTCCCCATGATAAACGCCGCCGGCATCGGCTTTGCCATTCATGCCAAACCCATAGTGCGTGAAAAGGCTCCGGCCACCATCAATAACTTCGGACTGGATGCGGCTGCCTGCCTGCTGAAGGGAGCCGAGCTCATTGACCGGATAAAGTAAAGCGCCTGCCCCGAAGGCGGCAGGATCGATGAGGCCGGAGCTCTCCTGAGTCTCCGGCCTTTTTTCCTGAGACCTTCCCGGCCTCCGGAATCATCCCCCTTACGTATTCTGCCGGGCCAGACTGATGCCCGCATCCGGGATTTCGGGAATCTCTCCCAGAACCACCGGAATCCCCAGCTTGACCATCACCGATTCGGTAATGTCAATAACGTCGCCTATTCCCATAATGTTCCAGATATTGCTGTCCAGAGTCTTGAACTTATGAGGAGCATAACGCCGGATATAATCCAGCTCCTGCTTGATTTCTGATACCTCAGGTCTCCCGTTGGCCGTCACATATACCGCATACGCTCCGAAATACCCCTGCGCCAGGCCTCTTTCAATAAAGGAACGCTGATCATCAGGAGACATAAAGGAATCCTCCACCTGCGGCACGTAGGTGATCTTGTCTTCCCAGACCTCCCGGCGCACGTATATCGTATACTGCTTTTGGATCTCATGGGCCTTGATCTTTTCAATATCGCTGAGAATGTGTCCCCGGAGCACCTGATTTGAAAACAGGGGATAAACATTGGCCTGCTTCGGTTCCGTCTCCTGGATATGGAAAAGACGGCGCACCCGGGAGCTGTTGGCGCTGTCGCAGACATATCCCAGGCGCGATGCCTTGGAACGCATGAATATGATCGGAGTGGAAAACAGATGGGAAACGGTAATCGAGCGGAGAGCCTTGGAGGTTTCGCTCATCTGGGAAAGATTTATGGCCGGCTCCAGCACATGCTGATTGGCATTTATGAGTTCGTCGAAGAAAAGCACCACGGCGGAATGCAATCCATGCAGCTGCAGATGCATGATGGTATGCGCTGAATTGATAAACACCACCTCATAGGGCACATGCATCAAAGATACGGTCTTTTTCAGCTTCTGGAACTGGGGCATGGAAATATAGACCACATCGCCGTTAAAGCACTTCACCGGACTTGAAAACTCCACCTGAAGACCATGGTTGGAAATATCCCGGGTCCAGCCGGCGATTTCCGGAAAGCTGTCTCCGGCGGCCAGGATCTCCGTCCGGTAGAGATACCGCTGCTCCTTGCGGGGGGTGATGTACTGAAGATACTCCAGCTTCACCGGCTGAATGCTGTCGGTATCATGGGTAAAGATCTGCAGGCGGTTTACGGACTGGCTGCTGGTGAAGCTGCCGTAAACCGCGGCATCTCCGGGGGTGTTTATTCTGGTAAGAAGGCCGATATAGGTAAGCTCGGCAAGATTATTATAGAGGGTCTGCGCTTCCTTCTCGTCACCGCAGGCTCCGGCCAGCCCGTGGAGCATCTTGTCATCAAGCTTGACCGCACTGATTTCAAAACGGAACACTCTGAAGGTAGCGCGGTTTTTTGAGACCGCAAAAAACGTGTCGGTAAGCCCCGACTCCTGAAGCTCGTCCATGGTGGCGCTGAGAAAAAAAACATGGCCGTCCATAGTATGCTTAAAGGCATAAATATAGGTGTATTGCCGGCCCTCGGGCTTTTTAAGAAGCTTCGCCATGCGCTCCCGGGTAAACAGAGTGCCCATTTTGTCATCCGCTTTTTCGTCCCGCCAGTAATCCAGCTGCTCATGGTTATGGTCGCTTTTAAGAGCATAGGCCAGCCGGAGCTCCTCCCGGCCGGCAAAGAACATGGGAATGCCGATGATCTTGGGCAGATACTGATACTCTATGGCTTTGATATTGAGAATGTAAGCCATGTAGTCTATGTCTATGCGGTAGCGGTACTTGTTGGCATTCTGAAAGCCCAGAATAAAGCGTTCCAGATCCTTATTGTCGGAGAGACATCTGGTTTTAAGCCAGCAGCGGACGTCCCTTTTTTCCACCCCCAGGGTTTCGTATGGCACCCCGGTGAGAATTCTGGCGGCCCCCGGATAAAGCTCTATGAGCTTGGTGAAGGTGATTCTGATTTTTTCCCGCTGGGTAAACTCATAGTCGCAGGGAAGGAGCACCTTGATGCCGCTGCAGGAAAGGTCAGAGGTTTTGGCATTGACAAGACGCCCGTCGGGAAAAGCTACCACAATGGCTGAGGAATAATACATTCTTTCATCGCGGCGATGGGCATAGCTGGCAAAGCGAATCTCATCCAGGTTAAATCTGGCGGGGCTGTTGGGATCATGGTTCAGCCCGCTTTCCTGGCGGCGAATCTTCTTCCTTTCATTATGGCTGCGCATTACCTCCTCGTAAACGCCCTTGGTATAAACGCCGCCATAGCAGGCTGCCAGACTGCGGAACTCTTCGATGTCTTCCTTCTGCAAAAAGTGCGAGGTGCCGCTGAAGGTAAAGATCTCGCAATCGCCGTCATTTCTGAAGTCCATAACCCTGAGGCACGGGGCGCAAAGCCGCCTTAATTCCATCTTCAGGAGAAAATCCGCATTCCCCCCGGCTTCGCTGACAATTTCCGCAAAAACTTCCTTGAAAGCGGGCGTATTCAAGTAGGGGATAAGCTCCCGGGCCCTGTTTCTGACATTGTCCATACAACCAAATAAATCCAAACCTGTCATATCGCTGCAAAATTCCTCTGATTCTACCCCAAGAACCGGGTTTTATTAATCCTGCGCTCCTGAAAATATGAGGCTACTCCTGCAAACACGATTACCCCTCTCACGAGATCTCCCCCGCGCGCTCCGCGGGCCGCAGGCGGAAGAGATCAGATGCGGCAGCGGAACCTGTTTTTTTTGCTTTCAGATCCCCCGGAGATTCCGGTTTTTGGATAAAATGAACGAGGAGCCGCAGAATATATCCCGTTTGCCTGGAGAAATCCCTCATGACTGAAAACAACATCAAGACCCCGCCCCGGGAAGAAGACCAGAATTCCGCAGCCGGTCAGCTTACCGCGCGGGTTCATTCCATAGAAACCGGCGGCGCCGTGGACGGCCCCGGCATCCGGTATCTGATATTCTTTCAGGGCTGCAATTTCAAATGCATCTACTGCCACAACAGAGATACCTGGGACATGGAAGGCGGCACGGTCTATACCGTGGAAGCGCTGATGAAGGAAATCATTACCTATGCCCCCTTCTTCAATGCCAGCGGCGGCGGAGTCACCTGCACCGGCGGGGAGGCCTCCCTGCAGGCAAAATTCATCGCCGAGCTGTTCCGGGAGGTGCATGCCGCCGGCTTTAACACCTGTCTGGACACCAACGGGTATTTTCATTACACCAGAGATCAGGTGAACCTTATCAATGAAACGGACACCTTCCTTTTGGACATCAAGGCCATGGATCCTCTGAAGCATAAGGAACTCACCGGCTTTGACAACGAAAGAGTCCTGACATTTGCCCGGTATCTCCGGGATCACGGCAAAAAAATGTGGATAAGGCAGGTAATTATCCCCTCCTATACCGATGATGACGAAAACGCACATGCCCTGGGGAAATTCATCGTATCCCTGGGCGATGCCGTGGAGCGTGTTGAGCTTCTGGCCTACCACGAACTGGGCAAGCATAAATGGAAATTCTTTAACGAGCCCTATAAGCTGGAAAACATCAGCCCCCCGAAAAAGGAGGTCATGGATCATCTTCGGGGGATTCTCCGGGAATACTTCAAAGAAACGTACTGATTCCGGCTCAGATCCCGTCCGTGAGAGCCCGGGGATCCGCTCCCTCCCGATCCAGAGCCTTGCGGAGCGCCCGGGCGAGAGTCAGCATGTCCGGACTCAGAGCCGGGGTATCCCCGGTCTCCTTGCAGATCCTGCCATACCAGGATATTTCCTGCGGGGTCAGCCTTCTCAGAGATCTCTGTCCCAGCTTCCAGATCCCCCAGACCGGAGCCAGAAACGCCAGAGTCAGCATGAATACCGCCGACGGCCAGATGTATGCCGGAATCTCAACGCCGGAAAACCGCCAGAAGCAGAAGTACCACACCGCAAAAAAGCACAGCATAGGGGGCATCCATCTCCCGGCATACACCACCATGGAGGCAATAAAGCCCTCGCGGTACACGGCATTCAGTGTTTTGATATTCCGGGGCCAGATCTTTGCCATTTCCTGACCGCGGCTCATAATTTCCGCCAAAAACGATCTCCGTATTATGAAAGCGGCGTCCGGTTCGCATTCGGATGCCGGAATGGGAAAATAAAGGCATTGCCTTCGTATCTTACTCTAAAAAGAGACTTCCGGCCGTTTTTTTGGGAAGAAAACACGCAACGGCCCTCCTTCCCGGCATCCTCAGGCACTTCCGCATCCGATTCCGCTGAGGCTCTCCGTTTGCCCAAGACCGGGCGTCATGATCCCGCCGGCCCGGAAAAGTAAAACCGGCTCTTATTTTCATAATCAGAAAATTGCCGCCCTCACTGTTATGGGCTATACTCTCTAACTAAGCTCTAAACTCACGGTGAGCAGTTTAAAAGCCTTATTCTATAAAGCTCTGCACCCATTTGATATGCAGGAAGGACATCCTGTTTTCACCGTACAGGGAAATTCTTCTGACTTTGCTGAAAGCAGCCTGAAGTCAATACCGCAACGTATCTGTTCCATATCGCTTATTCACAAGAGGAAATGTCTGTGGCACGTACAATAATGCTCTATCCGGTCAACAGCGAGGCCGGTGCAACTTCCATAAGTCTGGGTCTTATCAAGGCAATGCAGGATGCCGGCGCAAAGGCAACGTTCATGAAGCCGGTTGCCCAGCCGAAAACTTCAGACGTGGGTTCCGAAGCCAGCACGGCGGCAATCAGAACCAGCACCGGACAGAACCTTCCGGAACCGATTCGGGCTTCCTGCATGGAAAGCATGATCTCCGATAACAAGGAGGATGTTCTTCTTGAGGAGATTATCGGAAACTTTGAAGCCCACAAGACCGCTTCCCAGGCAGACGTCATTCTCGTGGAAGGACTGGCCCCCCAGGAGAGACATCCCTACGCAGTTTCCCTGAATGCCAAAATCGCCAGCGGCATTGATGCCGACATCATTCTTCTGGCCAGACCTCAGGGAGACGTTGAACACCTGAAAAACACCATAAAGACAGCCCTCAACAGCTTTTCAGATGTTCAGAGATCCCGGGTTCTGGGGGTTATTTTCAACAAGATCACGTCAGACTCCGACATTAAGGGACTGGAGCTTACCGGAATTACCAAAGCTCTGGCAGCCATCCCACTTAACCGCAAGCTCAATGTAACCCGTCCCAGCGATCTCGCAAAATACCTGAGCGCGCACTTCCTTAATGTCAAGATCCTGAACTCCGGAGACATCAGAAACAGAAGACTTTCCGATGCCGTATTCTGCGACTGCACCGCCGAAAACGCCGCGAAGCTGCTCACCGAGGATGCTCTGGTGGTGGTATCCAGCGACCGCTGCGACATTATCAAAGAAGTGGAAAAAGAGGCCTCTCAGGGAACCAAGCTGGGAGCTCTTATCATTACCGGCATGGCACCTCTGTCCGCCGAGGCCGAGGCTTCTCTGGCCAATATCTACAGCACCGGTCTTACCGTTATCCGCACGAAAAACCAGGCTTGGCAGACCGCCATCGACCTTAAGGATCTCAATAACGAAATCGGCATCCCCGCTGATGACGAAGACAGGGTGCACGCCATTTCCGACTTTATCGGCAGCTGCTTCAGCAAGGATCTTATCAGCGATCTCATCAAGGAAAGCGCCCATGAAAGGCTCCTGAGCCCGGCTGCCTTCCGCTACAAGCTTACCGAAACCGCCAAGTCCGATAAAAAGAGAATCGTGCTTCCTGAGGGCTCGGAACCCCGCACTGTGAAGGCCGCCGCCATCTGCGCCGAAAGAGGCATTGCCACTCCGGTGCTTTTGGGCAATCCCGAAGAGATCAAGAAGGTTGCCGCCGAAAACGGCGTTGATCTGGGCAGCGTTGAAATCATTGATGCCGAAGCTGTGCGCGGCAAATACGTGGATCGCCTGGTAGAACTCAGAAAGGCCAAGGGCATGACCCCGGAAAAGGCTCAGGAAGAGCTTAAGGACAACGTCATGCTGGGCACCATGATGATCGACAACAACGAAGCAGACGGTCTGGTATCCGGAGCTGTTCATACCACGGCCAACACCATTCGTCCGGCCTTCCAGATCATCAAAACCGCCCCGGGCGCTCAGCAGGTTTCCTCTGTTTTCTTCATGCTGCTGCCGGATCAGGTGCTGGTTTACGGCGACTGCGCCGTTAACCCCAACCCCGCTGCCGAAGAGCTGGCCGGCATCGCCATTCAGTCTGCCGACACCGCCAAAGCCTTTGGCATCGAACCCCGGGTGGCCATGATATCCTACTCCACCGGCACTTCCGGGAAGGGACCTGATGTGGATCTGGTGAAGACCGCCACTGAAGCCGTAAAGGCCCAGCGTCCTGACATTCTTGTGGATGGCCCTCTGCAGTACGATGCCGCCTGCGATATGAGCGTAGCCCGCTCCAAGGCTCCGGATTCCAAGGTTGCCGGCCGGGCCAATGTCTTCATTTTCCCGGATCTGAGCTGCGGAAATCCCCTCTACAAGGCGGTGCAGCGCACGGCCAAGCTGATTTCCATCGGCCCCATGCTGCAGGGACTGAGACGTCCGGTTAACGATCTCTCCCGCGGCGCCTTGGTGGATGACATTGTTTACACCATTGCCATCACAGCTATTCAGGCGCAGCAGCAGAAGGCCTGACAGCGAGACTGAGACCTGACAGGCGTTTCAGATGAAATGAGGGCGGCATCAGAAAGTGCCGCCCTTTTTTGCAATCAGCTCAGAAGGAAAAAAATGCATATCCTTATTACCGGCGGCACCGGATTTATCGGCAGGAACGTTATGACAGACTTCCTGAAAAGGGGCTCTGAAACCAGCTTTGCCGCCCTCGTCCATCCCGGCGGAAGCATCCCCGCGAAGCACGGCAGCTTTCCTCCGGAAAAAGTGACATACCTGAGAGATCTCCGGGAAATAAAAAACCGTCCTGATGTCCTTATCCATCTTGCCGGATCTCCGGTGTTTCGGATGCGGCCCTTTTTTGAAAACACCGGGGAGATCCGGGAATCCCGGGGGCTATACACCAGAAAACTGTTCCGGGGACTTGCGGCCAATGGCATACTTCCCGATACCATTATCATGGCCGGAAGCACCGGTTTTTATCCCCCGTCCCGGATCCCGGCTCTGGAAAACGCCCCTCCCGGGACGACCTACCCTGCCCTGCTGGCGCAGGAATGGGAAAATACCGCCTCGGAAACTCTGGGGGAGCTTGTAAGGGATGGCATTATCCCAAGGCTGCCCCGGCTTATAACCCTCAGGTTCAGTACGGTTATGGGCCGGGACGGCGGCTTTTTAAAGCCGTTTATGCTGATGAAACGCGCGCCGGCACTGATTCCGGGGGCCGGAGATTACTGGATATCCTGGATCAGCATTCAGGACACCGCGGAAATAATCTGGAAAATGATACAGGAGTGGCCGAACTTTGTGGGAGCAGTTAACCTGGCTGTTCCAAAGCCTCTCAGCGTTAACGAAATCTGCCGGGAGATCGCCAGAATAAATCGGGGCATCTTCACTTTTCATATTCCCGCCGGACTCATCAGGCTTCTGAAGCCAAAAACCGCAGATTTTATCCTGCTCTCCAATACCGCCCGGCCGGAGGTTCTCACTGATAAACTGGGCTATCGTTTTTTATGGGAGGACTTCGGCGTATTTCTTAACAGCCTGTGAAAGCCGGTTCAGATCCTTTCCGCCGCAATAACCTCGGCCCTGTTTCCGGAAACCCGCCATCTGACATTGCGGTCGTAAAGCTGCACTCCGTAAATGCGGTCATCATCAGAGATGCCATGGCGGTAGGCGGGACGGGGATCCTGAGCCAGCACCTCCGCAATCAGCTCCCGAAACTCCGGAATGCCTGATGCCTCAACAGCCCGCTCCGCCTCCGGGGTAAACACCACCTCCATATTCTGAGGAGGCTCCTCGGCAAATCCGGAAATCGCATCCGGCACGCTGTCCGTAAATCTGATATAGGGCTTAATATCCAGCACCGGAGTGCCGGTCACCAAATCCGCACCGGAAATGGAGAGATAGAACCCCTGACTGTCCTCTCCGGTTTCCCGGAGCTTAACCAGAGAAAGGCCGATTCTGTTGGGGCGAAAGGGAGATCTGGAAGCAAAAACTCCCACTGTTCTGTTTCCCCCCAGCCGGGGCGGCCGCACCCGGGGCTGAAAGCCCTGAGATTCGGGAATTCTGTCAAAATTGAAAAGCACCCAGAGATGGCTGAAGCCCTCAATGCCGGTAAAGGCATCGGCCACATTGTAGGGCGGATGGAAACGGATCCGAAAAATGCCGTGCCGCACCAGAGCGCTTTGTCTGGGAACCGCAAACTTCTCGGCAAAGGGGGATTCCACCCACCCCACAGGAGCAAAGCTGAGCATCATGCCTGATCAGTCTTCCTTAACGTAAAGGGCCCGGGCGTAGCAGGAAACGCTGGTAAGGCATACCGGAGTGTCTTCGAGAGCGACGCATGAGGTGTAAACAATGCCGTTGGCCCTTCTCATATGAGCCTTTTCCCGGGCGTCTATGCGGGCATCTCTTTCATTGGCTTCCGGTTCATCCGAGGAGGTCTGGCAGGAAATGCCCTCCACAGTGCCCAGACTCTCATAGTTAAGATCCCGGAGTTCGCTGTTTTTGTAGACCTTCATATTGGCCTTGGCAAAATAATCCTCGATATTGTCCGGATTAAGATTGGTTTCAAAGGAAAAATAACTGCAGCCCGATACTGCAAATAAAGCCAAAATCAAAAAACCGCATAGCGTCCTCATCTCAATTCCCCGTCTCAATCACCTGATTGTTCAAAACCGCGATATTTTACAGCATTTTTCATGAAGGTTAGCTTAATGGTTCAGGGTAAAGTTTGTCATACTGCATGAGGGGATTCCGGAACCATGATGACCTGATCAGGGCAACAATACCCAAGACTTCATGCAGAATGACAGATGCCGGTTCATCGTTGATGTCGGCTATGATACAGCTTTGAAGATTATGTTCAGAAATACCCTGATTGATTTGATGGCAAGACCGTCTGAGCTTGCCAGAAGACTTGGTGTCAGCAATCAGCGGCTTAACAACATCCTGAGCATCAGAAAAACTGCCGGGCTTAATGCTCCGGCAGACTTGCTTTAACTCTCTGGAAAGCCGCTAAACATTACTCAGCGATTACAGCACTTCGTTTTTTACAGCGGCGATAATTTCAGCGTTGTTTTTCTGTGTTTTCGGGTCTACCTCAAGATCGGAAATATTCCACCAGCGGCACTTGTTGCCGTTAATTTCAAATTCTTCCGTATCCGGCAGCTTGTCTGTCATAATTCTGAAAAAGCGATGATAGTAAACCTTATCCACCTTGTCTGATACGGAATATTTACGAGTATACTGACTGAGTCTCAGGCTGCATTCGCTGTCTTCAGGAAGGTTAAAGGTAACCTGAAGATATTCCTGGACTAAATTTGTCTCTTTATTGTCTGCTCTGGTGCCTTCTTCCGATGATAAAGCCTTCTTGTAAGGCAGCATCCACATATCCCAGCGCTGATCATACACGGTAAGGATCTTCCGGTTTTGCGGATGCTGGATAACCATCAGATTAAAAGGTGTATGCTGTCACTCATCCTGTCTGTCCCTGAGATATGCCAAATGATGGCCTGTTCATGACAGCGATGCCCGAAGATTCGCTGCAGAGGAACAGGCCGCTTTTTTGAAGATTAAAGAAGAGTCTGATCCACTTTATGACTCTGCCCATTTGTACCTGGTTTTATACCTATGATACCACGTCCACGGAATAACTCCTTCTTTCTGCAATCTTCCGATTACGACGTAAAGCGGAACGCTCTGCGTTTGCGCATATTCCTTAATGGCCGAAAAGGAAAATATTCCTTGATCCAGAAAACGCTCGTAACTTGCCGGGTCAAGAAGCGATCGACTGGCAAAGTCATCTGCCGCAGCCTCTTTTTTCTCATCCTTTATGCAGTCAGTGTCAATAAAACTTCCCGGTTTTGAAATGTCGCCATTAATTATATGTCCCAGCTCGTGGAAAAGGGAGAACCAGAAGATGTCGGCAAAAGTACCTCTTAATGTCAGAACCATTTGGTACGTCCCATCTTCATTTCTGGCTATATAGCCATGAACTGGCGCTCCTCGAAAATTGCGGACAATGCTGAAATCAATTCCATATTTTGCAAAGAGTTCTTTCAAAACTTTCTGGAGATCGCCTCTGTTTGCCAGCATAATCCGCTTGATTGCGGAAACAAGTTCATCCGCACGATCCGGATCAAAGCTAGTATCAACTTGCTGTCCTGATCCCTGTATCTTGCACAGGCAAAGCCAGGCTCCAAGAACATCCTGATTAATCGCAGCCTTATCTGACATCCTGAATGCGCCTGACGGCGCAAGTGTCCGAAGCCCTGTCAGTCTACTTACCTGAAATAACTTCCTCAATCCGATAATCATCTGTTCCTGAGTCAGCTTGTCTGAAATGAAGGATCTTTTCTTCAGATAATCAATCACTTCATGGATGGAAGTCAGAACCGCTTTTTCTTCCTCCTGAATACTATCTTCTTCCTGAAGGCTTAAGAGCTCTGCATCATAGTTTGCCTGCAGGTTAAGCCAGAAAGACCTTGGTAATCCCAAGGCATACTCAAGCCCCATTGCAAGCCCTTTAGAGATGTCCTTCTTACCATGGATAACGTCACTCAAAAACGCTTCAGATACACCAGCTCTCTGAGCCAGCTCCTTCTGTGCGATGTTGCGTGCCTCCAACAGATCAGAAATTGTCTCACCGGGATGGATCAGCAGATCAGGGGATATACCACGATTCTTTTCCGCCATGATAATCGACCACTCCTTCTATTTCAATTTCTTCACAGATCATTACAGTATCGCCTTTTTCGTTAGGCTTTATTATCAGCCTGACATTTCCCGTAATACGAACAGAGTACTTCCCGACATCTTTTTTTCCTTTTAATGGTTCGGGATGACCGAGATTCAATTTCAGGAAATCTTCAAATTTGTCAGCCGCTTTTAGGCGATCTATATGTTTTTTTATGGTTCGTGCCCAGTCGGCGGGGATTTTTTTCTTCATCTCCCCATAATCTTCAAAGTATCGTTCAACCTTTTTGCTTGCATAAGTTATCCGCAATTGACCACCGCCATCTAAAAGTCTATCATTTATTCAATTAGCCAATCGGTTAACAAATGTCATTGTAACAAGTCACATCGAATTAGTCAATAGGCTAATTCACTTTCTGTTAATTTCAATTATCTCCAACGTAAGGCATAATTCCAATCTGCCGGAAATACCGGCAGATTTTGCGAGGTTTTTACACGGTTTTGCGAGGTTACGCCAGACTCATCCCCTGAGAGCTTTCCGTTATGAAGTCGCTCCACCTCTGCATCACAGCCTTCCGTTCTTCCAGATAGTCAGTCCTGCGGTAAGCGTTCACAGTGCTGTTTCCCGTCTTATGGCTGAGACACATCTCGGCTACCTCAAACTTCACGTTCTGGCTCTCCATCCAGGTGCGGCCGACTGCCCGGAATCCGTGGGCGGTCTGAATGCCCTTGAAGCTGTGCCGCTTCAGGGTAGTGTTCACAGTCTCGTGATTCATGTGGCCGTTAAGCTGCTGGCGGCGAAGAGGTACGGATTCTGCGGGTTCTTCTTGGCGCTGATGGCTATGTTGAGCAGCTTCACCGCCTGATCCGAGAGCGGCACACGGAAGCCGGAGCCGTCCCGGATTGTCTTGGTCTTCTGAACGGTCAGCACCCGGCACTGCATGTTCACGTCTGTTACCTGCAGCTCCACGATTTCGGAAGGCCGCAGCAGAAGGTGCAGAGAAAGCTCGCAGAGACATCTTGAAGACATCTGGGAGATGCACCGGAACACGTCATACAGACTCCGGATGTTGGAGGCCGAATCTCCGTCCGTCATGGCAGGATGATGCTGCTTTGTCCCGGCCGGCTTCTGAATAAGCATGTCGATCTCAAAGAGTCCGTCCAGATTCCACTCGGGATATTTTGCCCTGGCAAGCTGCATCACCTTCTGAAGGAGCCGCTTCACATAGGTCACCATGTCCCAGCAGCCGTTATCGATGATCGGCCGCAGAATGAGATCGCAGACTGTCCGCGCCTTGATTTTCGACAGCTGATAATCAAAATGCGGCTTCAGGTATTTGTTTATCGTGAGGTTCAGCTTCTTCTCGGTAGCCTGGGAGATTTTCTTCTGCTTCTGGAGGGCTTGATAATCGCTGACTGCCTGTGCTAAAGTAAGATCGCATTCTGCGATACCGTCCGGATGCAGTCCGGATTTTGCCTTGGTGTAACGGTCAAGGGCAATTTTCCGGGCTTCCTCAAGCGTCTCCGCTCGTATCTTCTTCACAATCCTTTTCCCGTTGAACGTGCAACGATGCTCAAACGAAAAGGACGTCTGCTTTCCGGTTCCCGAAATCACCAGATTAAGTCCGTTGATATCGGTTATCCTCACCCTTTCTCCGGGCTCAGTTTTCTCTTGAAATCACTCTTGTTGATCACTGCTAACAACTCCGAATCTGCATCCACAGGTCACATCCATTTTGCATCCAAAACGGAGGCAAAAAATGAAAGATCGAACACATTTTTGGATGTAATTTTGGATGCGAAACGGCTTAAAGTCAAGGTTTTGAAGGGATTGGAGAAATGCAGTGGAGCGAGAGACGGGAATCGA
>DFFT01000068.1 GCA_002372325.1 Succinivibrionaceae bacterium UBA3769
CGCAAAAAAACAGGGTATTCTACCAGAACAGGAGCCTCAGCCGTTATTTTTATGATACCGGAAGCCCCGCTGCAAAACTGCCCCCGGAGACTGCTATATTTCCTGATCCATATCCAGAGCGGGAATTCTGTCCGGGCAGCGGTTCACCACCCGGGCCGGCACTCCCACCACTGTGGCGCACGGCTCCACCGGCTTCACCACTACGCTGCCGGCGCCGATTTTGGCGCAGTCTCCGATGGTGATATTGCCCAGAATGCTGGCGCCGGCCCCCAGAAGCACGCCGCTCCCCACCTTGGGATGGCGATCGCCCTTCTCATGACCGGTGCCGCCCAGAGTCACGTTATGCAGGAAGGACACATTATCCCCCACCACGGCAGTTTCTCCGATAACCACCCCGGTGGCATGATCAAACATGATGCCCCGGCCGATCTTCGCTGCGGGATGGATGTCCACCGCAAACTTCACGGAAATAAGATTCTGCAGAAAATACGCCATTTCCGAACGGCCGTTTTCCCAGAGCCAGTGAGCCACCCGATAGCTTTGAATGGCATGATAGCCCTTGAGGTAGAGCAGCGGAGTGGAATAGTACACCACAGCGGGATCCCGATCCTTGACGGCCTTGAGATCAATGGCGCCGGATTCCGCAATGGCGGGATCTCCGGCATAGGCTTCGCTGCAGATTTCTCTGATAACCACCGCCGGCATCACCGGAGAATCCAGCCGGCTGGCAATCTGAAAGCCCAGAGCGTCCTGAAAGCTTTTCTGATTGAGAATGCCCTGCAGAAAATAGCTCCCCAGCATGGGCTCCTTGGTTATCATCGTTCTGGCTTCTTCGCGAATTATCTGCCAGATTTCATCGATTATCATCCGTTCCGCCTTTTTCCGTTCCATCCTTCTCAGCTCCGCCCTATTCCGTTTCGCCTTTCTGTTTGGTTAAGTCCGCCTGTTTCTGATTTTTTCCGGGATCCATAAAGGGACTTTTGGGGTGATCCTCCGGCACCGGCTCCATGTGCAGCGTAATGTCGGCATCCGGATATACCTGAAGCACATTGGCCTCGGCGGCATCCGCAGCGCTGTGAGCCTCCTCCAGAGACAGACTGCGGGAAATTTCCACGTGCGCCTGAATAAAAATGCGGGGGCCGGCCGCCCGGGTTCTCAGATCATGAATGCCCCGGATTTCGGGAACGCTGAGGATCAGATCATAGATGGCGCTGACATCCTTCGAGGGCAGACCGCTGTCCAGAAGAGCCGCCAGGGATTTCTTCCCGATGGAGATCCCGCCGTAAATAATACAGAGGGACAGAATCACGGCAAAAAATCCGTCCGCCAGGAGGAAGCCCATATAGGAAAGCAGGAGAGAAACCAAAACCCCGGCATTAAACAGGATATCGCTGGCATAGTGCAGGCGATCCGCCTGAATGGCCGCGCTGCCGGTTTTCCGCACCACATAGGACTGATAGCATACCAGAGCCACAGAAATCAGCATGGCAAAAACCGTAACCCCGATGCCGGCATCCAGACTGGCAAGCTCCCGGGGACTGGCAATGCTGATGCACCCGTTAATAAGCAGGAAAACCGATGAGCCGATAATAAAGGCGCTCTGCACCAGTCCGGCCAGGGATTCCGCCTTCCAGTGCCCGTAGCGATGCTCCTCGTCAGCGGGGTAAACCGCATAGCGCAGAGCCATGAGATTCACCGCGGAGGCCATGACGTCCATCAGGGAATCAGTAAGAGAGGCCATCATGGCGGCGGAGTTGGTCAGCACCAGCGCCAGAAGCTTTGCGGCAATGAGAGTGCCGGCCACTCCCACCGAAGCAATGCCGGCAAAAACCACATGGCGGGCGTATTCCCGCACGATGCTGCCGGATCCCGGAACAGCCGCGTCCGGCTGTTCCGCCTTTTCTTCATTGTCAGCGCTGTTCATAATTTCCGCCGTACCTCAGACTGAAAACCATCAGGGATGCATTAGGGATGCATTAAGGGTGCATTGTAGCACAAAGAAAATTTTTCAAAATCCTGACACATATTAAAAAAACGGCCGATGGCATGATGCATTTTTAAGATGGATCGCACCGCCGCTTTCCGTGATTTTATAAAATGTGACGTTCTTTGCCGGTTTTGCATGAGGAGGGGGTACATGAAAACGCTGCTTCTGCTGAAATCCTTGTGGTATCTTCCTGTCAAAATATTTGCCTCCTGCAACCAGAGACCGCTGAATCCCCGGGAAGACCTGAAGCTTGACGCCGACATTCCCGTGGTATACGTCATGCAGTCAGACTCCATCAGCAATCTGCTCACTCTGGAAAAGCTCACCCGGAGAAGCCGGCTCCCCAATCCCTTTGTTCCGGTAAGCGGCGTGGGAGAAGAGCCCCTGACCCGCGCGGTTTTTATGAAAAAGGTGCCCCTGTTCTGCGGCAAAGCCCGGGATTACAGCTATCAGAAGGTCTTCCGGCAATGGATCGACTACTGTCAGGAATACCATACCGATATCCAGATAGTCCCGGTGACTATTTTCTGGAGCCGAAATCCCGGTCATGAGGGCGAGCCCTACCGGGATACCATCAACCAGCCCTATTCCAAGATCAGAAAATTTTTTCGGATCATGTTTTTCGGGTACGACAACCTCACGGTGCTGTCAGGCCCCATAAGAATCTCCAGCATTCTGGAGCATCACGGCTCGGGCGAGGATGCCACCGAAAGCATCGCCCGGGCCTGCCGCCTCCATTTCGAGAGACGTCATAACGAAATCGTGGGGCCGAAATGCCTGAACCGGGATCATCTTATTCAGGAGCTTCTGAATTCCGGCTACATAAAGAACGCCATTAAAACCCGAGCTGAGGAAACCCGGAGGAACTATTCCGAAATCGAGGCGGAGGCCTATGCCATGCTGGACGAAATGGCCGCCGACTACTCCTACCACACCATGAGATTCTTCGCGGCTCTGCTGCATCCTCTGTGGAGCAAATTCTATCACGGCATCAACGTGTTCGGCGCGGATCGGGTGCGGGAGCTCATCAGCTCCGGTCATGAAATCGTGTACATCCCCTGTCATCGCAGTCACATGGACTACCTGCTTCTGGCCTACGTGCTTTTCAGCGAAGGACTGGTAATGCCCCACGTGGCAGCGGGGAACAATCTGAACTTCTTCCCCATAAACCGCTTCCTCCGGCAGTGCGGAGCCTTTTTCATCCGCCGGAAATTCAAGGGGGACGAGCTTTATACCTCCGTATTCCGGCAGTATCTCTACACTCTGTTCAGCCGGGGCTACAGCGCGGAATTCTACATCGAGGGCGGCCGCTCCCGCACCGGCAGAACCCTGCCCCCCCGCACCGGCATCGTGGCCATGGCGGTGCAGGCTCAGCTGTCCGGCATTGAACGCCCCATTACCTTCGTGCCCATCTACCTCGGCTATGAAAAGGTCATGGAGGTAAACTCATACATGAAGGAGCTCAACGGCGCCCAGAAGGCCAAGGAAAGCCCGTGGCAGCTTCTGAACTTCTACAAGAGACTCCGTTACTACGGCCGGGGCTATGTCAGCTTCGGGGAGCCCATTGTCCTGCCCGCTTTTCTCCGGGAAACGGTTCCGGACTGGAGAAAATACATCACTCCGGGAGAGTTTTCCAAACCGGCCTGGCTTTTTGATACGGTAAACGCCCTGTCCGACGAAATCGTCATGCGCCTTAACAGCTCCGCCACCACCAACGGTCTCAACCTGTCGGCGCTGGCGCTTTTATCCGCGCGGGATCACCGGCTTTCCCTGGACAGCCTGCAGTCCGTGATCAACTTCTATATTTTCATCCTGAAAAGCTCCCGCAGCATCGCGGAAAGCGCTCTCCCCAAAATCCCGGGACAGGTGCTGCTGCAGCAGGCTCTGGAGCTGAAGCCCTTCAACATTGAAGAGGTAAACGGGGTAAAATGGGCCGCCCCTACCCGGAAGCAGATCATCTACTTAAGCTACTTCCGGAACAACATTCTCCATTTCTTTGTATTGCCGGCTCTTATTGCCACCATTGTTTCGGTGCACCGCCATCTGTCCATGGCGGACATTGTGCTCCATACCAGAAACGTGTTCTATTTTCTGCGGCATGAACTCTTCGCCCCGGTGCGGGAGCACGTGCTGGATCAGACCATCAGAGCCTACGTGAAAGCCTTCCAGCTGGCAGAGTACTTTATTATTGTGGACAAGAGCCTCTACCAGATTAATCCGGATCCGGCCAAAAAGGCCATGCTGGACATTCTCAGCAATTCCATCCACGCCAATCTCATGCGGTACGTTATCGGGGTGGAGGCGGTAAAGCGCTCGCAGAACGGCACCTGCGATCAGAAGAAATTCATTGAAACCTGCGTGCAGCTTTGCCGCAATCTGCCGGAGGCCATCACCAACAACTCTCCGGAGTTCTCGGATCCCATAACCTTCCGGGTGATGAGCGAAACCTTTGTCCGGCACCGCTATGTCTACGTTTCGGAAATTGACGGCACTTATACCAAAAATCCGGTGAAGCTTCAGAAGCTCATCAATGCCGCGGGGCCGCTCCTGCCCGAGGAAATCCGAAATACTCTGGACAGAGTATAATGACCGAATGGATAAACGCCCCTATGAAAACACTTCCCTGCGCTGAGGATAAGCTATGAAAGGATTCCGAAAAACCGCCGCTGTTCTGCTGACGATGCTCTTGACTGCGCTGACCATGCTGGCTCTGCCCGCCCCTGCCGCGGCGCAGGACAGCGCCCCGGCTCCGGGCGCGGGCCCCGTCACCGGCTACTACGAAATCAAGGGGGCCATCACCACCAATCTGAGCTCCACCGGCAACAAGCTTAACTACATATCGGTGAATGTGACCATCTCCCTTACCGATTCCCGGGACTACGAACTGGTGCAGAAGCATGAACCCATGATCAAGGACGCTATCACCGATACCCTGGGAGCGGTAACTCTGAAGCAAATCAATGAGCCCGGCAGCAGAAATACCATTCGGGACAAGGTGCGGGAAGTGGTAATCAGGCTTCTTGATGACTGCGTGGGCCGCAGAATCGTCAAGGATGTGATGTTCTCCGACTTTAAATGGCAGTAAAGGAGACAGCAGCGCCTAAGGGACAGCAGCGAAAGAGATAACAGAATAAGCAGGCATTGACGCGCCCGGATGTTCTGAAGACAGCCTGAAGATGCGCGGGCATTCGGCTTGTCTGCCTGAACCGCCGGCCCGGCGCCAGCTCCTGCAATTTAAAAAAATGGTATATGCCGCACTGTTTGGAATATAATTACCGGAGTATGTTCCTAATCTGTGATTTTCAGGGGTATTTCCATGACCGGTGCACTAGATTCTGACCGTCCGGCAAATTTTATTACTCAGATTATTGATGAAGATCTGGCTCAGCAAAAGTATCAGGTCATAAAGACCAGGTTCCCTCCGGAGCCCAATGGCTACCTGCACATCGGTCACGCAAAATCCATCTGTCTCAATTTCGGCATTGCGGAAAGCTACCAGGGCACCTGCAATCTCCGCTTTGACGACACCAATCCCGCCAAGGAAAACACTGAATATGTCGACTCCATTAAAAACGACGTCAGCTGGCTGGGCTTTCACTGGGACGGAGAACCCCGCTATTCCTCAGATTATTTCGACCGGCTCTATGGCTATGCCAAGGAGCTGATCGAGAAGGGGCTGGCCTACGTGGACGAGCTCTCCCCCGACGAAATCCGGGACTACCGGGGCACCCTCACCGAGCCCGGCAAAAACAGTCCGTACCGGGATCGCGCCCCCGAGGAAAACATGGCCCTGTTTGAAAAAATGAAAAACGGGGAAATCCCTGAGGGCAAGGCCTGTCTCCGGGCCAAAATCGACATGAGCTCCCCCTTTATGTGCATGAGAGATCCGGTCATCTACAGGATCCGCTTTGCCGATCATCACCGCACCGGAAACAAGTGGCATATCTATCCCATGTACGACTTCACCCACTGCATTTCCGACGCCATCGAGGGCATTACCCATTCCATCTGCACCCTGGAATTCCAGGACAACCGCCGGCTTTATGACTGGGTGCTGGAGCATATCACCATTGAGCATCATCCCCATCAGTACGAATTCAGCCGGCTGAATCTGGAATACTCCATCACCTCCAAGAGAAAGCTGAATCTGCTGGTACAGGAGGGCATCGTGGACGGCTGGGACGATCCCCGCATGACCACCATCTCGGGACTTAGAAGACGCGGCTACACTCCGGCCTCCATCAGGGAGTTCTGCCGCCGCATCGGCGTTACCAAGCAGGAAAACACCGTTGAAATGAGCGCTCTGGAATCCTGCATCCGGGAGGATCTTAACGACAACGCCGAGAGAAGAATGGCGGTACTGGATCCTCTGGAGCTTGTCATTGACAATTATCCCGAAGGAAAGGAAGAAAAGGTCACCGCCCAGAACCACCCGCTCCGGGCCGAGCTGGGAACAAGAGAGCTCCCCTTCGGAAAGCGCATTTTCATCGAGCGGGAGGATTTCCGGGAGGAAGCCAACAAAAAGTTCAAAAGGCTGGTACTCGGAAAGGAAGTACGCCTGAGATACGCCTACATTATCAAAGCGGAAAGCTGCGAAAAGGACAGCGCCGGAAACATTGTCAGAGTGCACTGCTCTTACATTCCGGAATCTCTGGGCGCCGATATCCCCGATCACAAGCCCAAGGGGGTAATCCACTGGGTCAGCGCCGATCATCACCTCAAAGCCGAGGTCAGGCTCTATCAGAGGCTTTTTCTGGTGCCTAATCCCGGATCTCAGGAGGATTTTCTGGCCACGATTAACCCGGAATCCCTGAAAATCGTCAAGGAGGCCGCGCTGGAGGAATCTCTGGGAACAGCGGTTCCCGGTCAGGCCTTCCAGTTTGAACGCACCGGATACTTCTGTCCTGACAGCAGGTATTCGTCTGACTCCGCAAAGGTATTTAATCTGACTGTTGCCCTCAAGGAAGATTCCCAGAAGGCGCAGTCTTAATTCACAAAGGAAGTTTTATGAGCGAAGATTTATACGAAAACGAAAACGACACTGATACTGCCGATGAAATTGCTGATGACGGCCAGTTTGACAATGATTTAGAGGTCGAACTCAGCAGAAGAGCTCCCAAAGGCGACGTTTTTCAGCAGATTTTTCCAAGAACCAGACACTGGCTTCGTGAAGGTGTTCGCCCGGAAGAGATTCTGCGGGAGGATAAAGACGACCTGGTTTTCTCTTTCGTAAAGAGAATGAAGGATCCGGATTATCCGCAGACCGAAGGAGTGCGTTACATCAAATTCCGCAGCACTCTGGCCATTTCAGAACTGGAAGTGGAAATGACCTTTACTCACATTGAGCTTTTCTACCAGGACGCCGATGGCAACCTGGGACCGGCCATTCCGGTGAAAGACGGCGCCGAAGAGTGCCGGGATATTCAGAAGGTATTTGACAAGGTTATCGATAATCTGGCCGGCTATCTGAGCAAGGTTAACAATCGCTGAAATCAGCTGCCGGCGGGAGCCGAAGCTTTTCAGAAACATTTTAAAAGGGAATTAGATATGATTTTTAAGAAATTATTGCTGGCTCTGTCCGGCGTTGCCTTTTCAGCCGGCGCTTTCGCTGCGGTAAGCTCCGATGTTTCCGGATTCATCTCCGGCTCCGGACTCAATGCCCGTCAGGAACGCGCCGTTACCCAGTACGCCGAAAGCCTGGATCAGATTGCCAATATCGATCTGGGCAATCAGGAAGCCGTGATCTCCGTTAACAAGGAGTTCATGAACGCTCAGCAGTGTCTGGCTCAGGTTTACAGCATCGACCAAAAGCCCCATATGATGCGGGTCAGCAGGCAGGTTTATGAAAAGACCTTCAATACCGACGAGCTGGTTACCAAATACCGTCAGTTTCTGGGGCAGGCTCTTCAGGAAGGCGCCAAGGCCCTTCCTTCCGGAAAGGCTCGCGCCTGCAAATAATCAGAGCTTCCGCATATGCATTGCAGGCAGCAGGAAAAGCCGGCGATCCGGCTTGGCGTTCGCTCCCTGCTGCTCAGTCTGTCCGGAAGATCCCCGGGGATCTTCCGGTTTTTCTGTTCAGGCGACCGCGGGGAAATCTCTTAAGCCCCTGCCAGAGAGATCGCTAACCAGCGACAGACCCGGCATAAACCGGAATTAACCGGAACAGTCTAGTTTGCAAAAGTCCGGCTTGTTTGCGACTGTCTCGCTCTCTGATATCAAAGATCCGCTTCATAAAGTTTACAGAGAAGTTGACAGAGCGCCGTTTGGTTTTCAGAATAAGCAGAGACACTCAATAAAGGAATCTACACGCTATGCTTAACAAAAGGAACGTTACCGTTTCACTGATGCTGTCCGGCATGATGATCATGGTCAGCGCTCTTCCCGGCTGCCGTTCCAGCTATGTTAATAATGACATCCGCCAGGCCAACAACAAATTCAGCTATCTGGATTCAGTGCCGGTGGAACGGAAGATGGTTCAGCCCGAAGGCACCACTCCCATTGACTATTCCAAACAGTTCGACCTCCCGGAAATGGAGTTTGACGATGTGCGTTCCGCTCTGGTAGGCAAGGCGGTGGACGTTCGTCCGCCCCAGAAACTGATACCACTGAACAGCAATGTGTCCGTGGGACAGGACGGCGATATCGCCTATGTCTGGTTCTACCCCGATGAGAACGGCCAGGAAATCACCCCCAACGACCTTCTGGTTACCCTGTTCCGGATGTTCCGCAGATCCGCCATTAACGTGGAATCGATAGATGCCATGAACAGCTTTATTCAGACTGACTGGTACGATGCCACGGAATTTGCCACTCCCTACAACCCCGATGCCATGGAAAAGGGCTTTCTTATCTACCGGCAGCGTTATGCCTTCGGTCTCAGAAAGAACACCGAGGGAGCTCCCGGAGTGTCCATTCAGCTTACTGACAATATTATCGAGCAAACTGACGGTACCGAACTCAAGGCCGGTCTGAACCGCTTCGAGCCCTCCCGTTTTACCGCCCTGATGGCTAACCGGCTGATGTGGTCCTACAACCTGGATATGAAAAAGAAGCACAGCCCCTCCGAAAACGCCTACGTGGCCATCTCTCTTGGCCGGGACAATAATGATCTCCCCTGCTGGCTGGTGGATGCCGGATTTGATGATACCTACAAGGCTCTGGTAGATCTCTTCACGGCCTATGAAATCAAAATCAAGGAATACTCCTCCACCGCCGGAGAAATCACCGTTAAATACAGCGAGCCGGAACCGGAATTCTGGGAATCTCAGGGAGTGGAGCCCTGGGGCCTGGAGGACGGCAAATACACCTTCAAGCTGGGCGTGTTCCAAGGCAAAACCTCCGTCACCATGTATGACGAGAACAACAAGCCGGTAAACACCGCCGTTACCGCAAGAATGTACAGCGGCTTTGCATCCTCTCTTAACGTGCAGTTTTATTTGAACCGCACTGCAGGAAAGTGATACCGCTCACTTAATTTGTGGTAAAATGCACCGCATTGGCAGATGCCTGTTTTCGAAAAAATTTCGGGAGTTTTTCAAATGGTTGAGAAAAAAGAAGAGCTTTATCGCGGTAAGGCAAAAACTGTATATGCTACTAACGATCCGAAGCGTTTAATCATCACCTTCAGAGATGACACCTCAGCGTTCGATGGCCTTAAGATCGAGCAGCTCGCCCGTAAAGGCAAGACCAACAACAAATTCAATTACTTCATCATGAAGAAGCTGGAAGAAGCCGGCGTTCCCACTCAGATTGAAGAACTGCTCAACGATAATGAAATTCTGGTAAAGAAGCTCGAAATGGTTCCTGTTGAGTGCGTAGTTCGCAACGTTACCGCCGGTTCCATCTGCAAGCGTCTGGGCGTGCAGCAGGGCATTGAACTCAAGGTTCCGACCTTTGAATTCTTCCTGAAGAACGATGCTCTCCATGATCCCATGGTTAACGATTCCCATATCATTTCCTTCGGCTGGGGCACTCAGGAACAGATCGATGAGATGAAGGCTCTCAGCCTTAAGATCAATGATGTACTGAAGAAGCTTTTTGACGATGCCGGTCTCATTCTGGTTGACTACAAGCTGGAATTCGGTCTCTATGACGGCAAATTGGTACTGGGCGATGAATTCTCTCCGGATGGCTGCCGTCTTTGGGACAAGACCACCAGAGAATCCCTGGATAAGGATCGCTTCCGCAAGGATCTCGGCGGCGTTATCGAGGCTTATGAGGAAGTTGCCCGCCGTATCGGCTGCCCTCTTGATTAATTGCGGATCCGTGGTATAATCCACCACCGTACAGGAACCGCCTGACAAGGGCGGTTTCCTTTTCAAAACATCCTTTCAGAAGGCCACTTTAGCTCAGTCGGTAGAGCAGCTGTTTCGTAAACAGTTGGTCGCAGGTTCGATTCCTGTAAGTGGCACCATCGCTTTTTTCAATACCTCCAAAACCTTGACATTAAGCCGTTTCACATCCAAAATTACATTCAAAAATGTGTTCGACCTTCCCTTTTTCCCATCAGTTTTGGAAAACGTGCGCGGCCACTGGATGCAGTACCGGATTTGTGATTAACAAGTGAAATTGCTTAACATAAGCCAGCAGATCTAAAAGAAAACCGAAGAATTCGTATCTCTTTAAGAACTGACAGCTGCTTGCCAAGCGTATGAGCCATGATACTGTAAAAACAACACTTAAGCGGCACGGCTTCAAGAGCTTCATTCAGACGCTCACGGATTACGGGCAATCGTGCCCCAGGATGGAGAACGTGAAGTTTGAGGTGGCCAGATGCGTCGCAAGCCGAAAGACAGAAAGCAAGCAGCACTATGAATGCTTATCAGCATAGGACTGACTATCTGAAAAAAGGAAGGCCGTAATGGCAAAGATGGAGCAGCTTCATAACGGAGACCGCTTAGGGGATAGGTATAGCGTAACCGCAGTGTTATTTGCAACCCTTCGCAAAACAGTTCTGTCAAAATCGATTTGCCGCAAAAAAGTTCACATCTGTCATGCTTGTGAAGGTTTGAGGGCATAAAAACTGGGTTTCGTCCCAATCTGACTGCAATCACCAAACAGCTAAATATGGTTAATAATGAGATAAAGATCAAAACAAATACCAACAAATAACAATCATTGCTTATATATCAAACCTGATTTTGCAAAAATGATACATTAATGTAAAGTGAATATTTAATAGAACTTAAGGCGGTTTATTGTGATCTCTTCTCATCATATGGAAGACATTCATATTAGTTATATTTCAGCGCTTTGCGCATCAGCAGGAATATCGTATGACACTCAACGTCATGATGACGATAGTACTGATGGTATTATCAAAAAAAGAATTGACAAACAAGGAGCTTTAGTTGATGTATTTCTCCGTATACAATTGAAAAGTACATCCTCAAGTTCGTTATATAAAGATCAAGGCGATGTAATTAAGTACATATTAAAAGTTAAAAATTATAACGATTTGTGCAGAAAAGCCACAATACCTGTTATTCTGGGATTACTAATTTTACCGGAGAATGCAGATCAGTGGGTTCAATGCAATTTGGAAGAGTTATTGATTAAGGGAAGAATGTATTGGGCTGATTTTTCTGCATCACCAGAATCTGATAATGCAAGCACTGTGACTGTTGAAATTCCTAAAACAAATATTGTCAATAAAGAATTCTTATTAGAAGCTTTATCAAAAATTGCAAGAGATGAATGGCCGTCATGATATACTCAATAAACTTAAAAGATTTAACCGAGAAGATTAATCCCCTTGCTTTTGCGAAATATTTAACAAGTACCGGCTGGATTCATTTCCCTACAAAAAAAGACTATATTAAAATATTTCAATTTAAATTGACTGACAATGACTTTTATCAAGTAATCATACCAATGGATAAAACATTATCAGATTATAAAAGTGCTATGTATGATGCAATAGTTACAGTAGCAGACGTTGAAAAACAATCAATTGAGCAGCTGATGCTTTATTTGTTAAACCCCAGCACGGACATACTTAAAATAAAATTAGATAAAAATAATATAGAGACAGGCAGTATTACCATCGATGATGGAATTCGGATTTATGAAAATGCGAAAAAACTATTGGTAGCAACTGCTCAAGATATTATAAACCCTAGACGTTACCATCAAGGGCGTATTGATGATGCAGTTTCAAAATTTATTGATAACTGCAGGTTTGGACAAACAGAAATAGGCAGTTACATTATATCTATAGTATGTCCTTTTGCTAACATTGATGAAAAGAAATCATTTAGACAGTTAAACATTTTTTCTGATGAAGAAGAATGCGCTTACTCATTAACAAGGCTGGTAACAAATAGATTAATGACAAACATAGCATCAATTAGAACATTCATTGACAGTGGGGATTATGCTAAATTAACATCACAAACAGGAAACTCAATCATAAGCGCAAATTTTTATGAGGCATTAGTGGGTTTGAATTTAAATTCTGAAGGAACAAATCTTGAGTTTGTTGCTCAATGGGCCCCTTCTGTCAAAATGAATCGAACTTCTCATAGTAAAATAGCGCTGTCATATGATTATTACCAGCCAATATCAAACACTATTAATAAACTAAAAGAAACTGCTAAACAAGCAGTAAAGATAGTGGGACGAATAAAAAAGTTAGAATCCTCCCCTGATTTGGAAACAAGAACATCTGGGAAAATTACAGTGGTATATCTGGATGACAATGGCAATAAGAAAACGACAGCCATAATCCTGTCAAAAGATGACTACCAAAATGCTATCAGGGCTCATTCCGATGGAAATCACGTTGAAATTACAGGGGAGTTTTCAGGTCAGAAGAACAACATACTTACCTGTGAATCGTTTTCTATAATTGAATGATTAGAGCATGACATCTGATCACTTGGAGCAGCTGGTCAGGATTTCTGACAGGTTAGCCCGATCTCAAAAACCCGGAAGTCATGGATTTGCGGAAAGCGCTGCTTAAAATTCTGGTTAACCGCTGCAGATTTATCGAATAATGCCTTGCCACCGGATCTGATGACGCGTTTTTTTTGGAAATGCGTTCTTCATGATCCGTTAGCAAGGCGCAAAAGTCTCTGCGGCATCAGAATAACCGGAGAGAAAAAACCATTAACCCAGACCGGTTCCCACTCTGAAGGAACCATAGCCGTAGATGCCGGTATTGTTGCACCAGGGACATGTCAGTTCCGCCTGTCCCTTGGTCTGCAATTCTCTGCTAATATCCCGGGAGCAGAATATCTTGCCGCAGGAGCACTTGTTCAAAATAAAATTCGTGCCGCAGTAAGGGCAGACACCACCGGTAGATGTTACCTTGTCAATATCAAAGTCCGCCCCGCTGCCGGACGCTGTCAGAGCGTCATACATTTCTTCGTCGGGAATCTTGTAGGTGCCCAGTTCGCGGTAACCGCTGCCATCCTTTTCATAAAGAATGATATATCTCCTTTTAACGGTGCCGCATTTCCCGATTATCACCTTCAGATTGTCGTTCTCAATCCCCTTGCTCAGATCAGCCCTAGGGCCTTTCCGGAGATCGATCTTATGAAGTCCTTCAATGCTGGTGGCGTCCGGCATCATCTTTTCATCGCTGAGCTCCTGATTATCGCCCACGGCAACGCTGTTGGTCTGAATGGAAGCGGACACCCACTTAAAGAATGATTTCACGGTATCGCTGTCCATGTTGTCCAAAAGATAGATCTGCTCGGTAATCTGTCCCAGAATCGAATAATCAATCTTGGCTCCCAGAGAGAAGGCAATAATGTTTGCCTTGCCGCGATAATCCCGGTTCCATCTGCTAAAGGCCTTTTTATAGGAATCAGAGGTGGGGTTGCCATCGGTGAAGAAGAATATTATGGGCTTCCAGTCCCCTTTCTGATCCCGGGTGGACTTTACTACATTCCGGTCAATTTCATCCATCAGGCAATCCATGGCCCGGCCGTAGTCAGTGCCGCCTCCCAGAGGCAAAGCCGGAATGGTGAGAGCATATACCTCGGTAAGCTTATGAAGCACCCGGGCCTGTCCCGCAAAAACCACGGTGGAAATAAAGGCGGTTTCCAGGGCATACGGATCGGTGCTGAGTTCGCCGGTTATGGTCTTAAGCCCGTTGTCAACCTTTTGCAGGTGCGGAGCCATGGACTCGGAAACATCAATGACAAAAAATATCGGCAGTCTTCTCATGGCATGATCTCCTTACGGAATGAGAAAAGAAAAAACAAAAAGGCCCGCTTAATCCCAGTCGACAAGAATCTGGGACAGTTCAATGATTCCGCCGTCCCCGATTTCCAGACTCTGCCCCACTTCCAGATTAAGGGTAATGTTGTCAGAAAAAAATCCATTCTTGATGACATGGACTGATTTGTCATTACGAACAGCATAATAAATGCCTCTGTCATCACCATAGTATCTGCGCTGTCTGTTTTTTTGTATGCTCAGCTTGACATACCCCGGCGGAAAATCAATCCCGGCAACATACATGCCCCCTTTGATAATTGTTTTAAACCCTCTGGCAGGATCCTTCCAGGGATCTGCCTGCGGAGCCGGGTTAGGGGACGGCGCAGGATTTGGAGCCGGTCTTGGAACTGGAGCGGGATCAGGTCTGGGATCTGGCCTCGGAGCCGGAGCGGGTTCCGGTCTGGGAGCCGGGGCAGGATGGCTGTCCTGCCTGTATTGCCCGGGATCGATTTTCCTGACATTGTCTATTTCAGCATCGGGCATCTCATGCTTGGAGAACAAGTCTCCGCTGTCCGTAACGGCCGCGCTTCCCGCCTGAATAGAAGCCGATATCCATTTGAAAAAGCTTCTTACCTTGCCGCCGTTGAGATCCTTCATCTCGTATATCTGATCAGAAAACTGTCCCAGCTGATAATAATCAGCCTGATCTGACAGCGAAAATACAATGACGCTGACATTCCGGGCATAGTCCCTTTGCCACCTGTCAATGATGCTTTTACGAGATGCCTTTCCTCCGGCGGTAAACAGAAAGACCAGAGGACGCCAGTCCCCCTTCTGCGCTGCCGTGGACTTTACCACGTCACTTCTTATTTCCCTTATCAGAGCTTCAAAGCCGGCGCTGTAATCAGCCTCGCCGCCGGAATAGGGGATATCAAAGGGTGATAAGGCATAAACCTCAGTCAGTTTGCTTAACAAAGTCGCCCTTTCTGCAAAGACAATAGCTGAAATGCAGGCGGTCTCCAGAGAATAAGGATCTCCGGAAAGCTCATCAACTATCAGTCTGAGCCCCTTATCCAAAACTCCGAGATGTTCCTTCATCCTGCCGGAAACATCGATTAGGAAAAAGATCGGAAGTCTTCTCAGCATACTGTATTACCGCAGAACAAGCCTTAATTGGAAACCAGCTGCACCATGCACAGCCGGGATCCCGGATCCTTGCCGAACAGAATCTGCCGCTTTTCAGTGAGTTCAACGCTCTTTCCGATGGGAACAGGCACATGATTAGTCACATCGTACATGTCCGGAATGGCCCGGTTAATGAGAATCCATTTCCCGTTATGGAAATGAAAATCTCCCACCGGCTTCTTGTCTTTGTCCGCAATCTTTTCATTCGGATGCACATTGCGGTCGATATGCCATTTGTAAAGGGACTGCTTGGTAAAGACCATAAGGCGGTAATTCTCCGAACGGAAGTTTTCCGAGGGCCGGGGCCGGTAGTAGAAATTCAGTATTGGGAGTTCTCCCTTATAGGGGGTGCCGCAGAAGGGACAGCAGGGTTTCTTGCTGTTATCGAACACGAAATACTTCGATTTGCAGTTCGGATTCTGACAGGGCTGAATGAGATCCACGGTCTTAATCAGAGCTTTTTCCCAGTCATCCGCAGTGGGCCGTTTTTTAGGATCGTGGAGGCCGTCAATAAAAGCCTTCTCAAAAAGCTCCGCAAGATAAGGGCCGCACAGCTTATAAGGCAGCTTGGTAACATCCCCCTGAGGGAGCTCATATTTATCAAGCTTGCTGACATTGGGCCGATTCCGCTTGTCCGTGGGATGCTCCACAAAAAGAGCTTCCTTCCCCATGCAGAGCTCCTCATCCTTGGCGGGATCATTAGGATCGCAGATCATACTGCCCCTGAGGGGATGCCGATACAGCAGGTACATGTAAATGAGCACCGCCAGAGCATAACGATCCGTGGTGATTTTAGGCACCTCCTTGCTGGGATCTCCCTTAGGCAGCTTTACCGTCTCCAGAACCTCCGGCGCAATAAAGTCCGGGGTGCCCACCACATCCGGGGGATACTTGCCCGGCACCACCAGTCCGTCAATATCGATGATGCAGGCATCACCGGTAAGAGGATCCACCAGCACGTTTTTGTATGAAAGATCCGAATGGGCAAGTCCGGCGGCATGCATTCTTTTCACCGCCCGGGCGATCTTGATGCAGACCTGGAGATAATTAAGCCAGTTGCCCTTCTGATCGTCCTCAAGAATCTTGTTCCGGAGCTTGGGGGAGGCAAACCACTTGCCCTCCTTTTCCTTGCCCTTGAAACGGCCGCTGGCAAAGAAGAAATTGGAACGGTAGGTGGGAGAGGTAATGCCCAGCTTTTTAATGCCCTTATGCTCCCATTCCACGATATGCGTCGGCCAGCAAAAAAGCTTCCTGAGGTTTTCGCCGCCCTCCTTGTCAAAAAGCTGCTTCGCATAGGTGTCCACGATTTTTATAAGGCGTTCCCGGGTGTTGGAATCCTGCTCTTTCCGAAAAAATCCCACCACATAGGTTTTGTCGGTACTGAAGTAAACATCCTTCATGGCGCCGGAGCCGATTACCTCGGAAGCATCAAATTCAATGGCTGCGCCGTCCAGAGCCGTAAGCCTGACAATATTCGGTTCTTTACTCATTTTGCTGCACCGCCTTTGCACATCACCACTATTGTTCTGTCATCATGATTGCCCACAACCCAGAAATTAAGCCACTCCAGAAGCTGCTCCGAAAGCTCCTCCGCACTGGAATCCAGCTTAAGGGGCGGAGAATCATCGCTTCCGTTTTCCGTAAGATCCTGCCAGAAATCATCCCATTTGGCTTTATCCTCCAGAAGACTTTCGGTCTCAAACTTGGCGTCGGAGACCCCGTCCGTCATGAGCATAATGGCCGTATAGTCCGGCACGCACTGAATCCGGATCCGCGCCATAATCTCCTGGGAATTGGCAAAAATGCTCTTCATGGTCAGGAATCTGGTCTGTCCGGCAAATTCTCCGGAATCCGGAGTGTTCATAAGATGGGTATTTGCGGAATTACCGGCATCATAAACCGCAATGGCGCCGTCTCCGATGGCAAAAGAAATAATAAGCTGCCGGTCATGCATCTTTCTGGTGATAACGCAGAGGAGCGTAGTGGCAAAATCCCGGAGCTCCGACTTCTCCTTGGTGGTAGGCACCAGTTCATTTAAGGATTTAAAGGCTTCGTGAGCCGCCTTGGGGAGTACGTAGTAAGCGCTCTTTCTGAGCTGCTCCAGCTCCGCCTCGCCGAATCCGGGATTGCTCTCCAGCCGGGTCAGGGCCTCCTGGAACTTCTCGTTTTTAACCAAATCCGGAAGCCTTTCCGCCACCACCTCGCAGGCCCGTTCCGCTCCCATTCTGGAATACTTGGCAGAGCCGGCTCCGTCAGCCACCACAAGATAAGTCCATCCGGTAACGTCATCGGTCTTTATCTGAAAATCATCATCCCGGGGAGCTCCCACATGGGCATGAGAGCGGCCTCTTCTGCTGGCCCCGAAAATCTTCACCTTACCGTTGTCCGCAGCGCAGAATCCAGTTGCGGTATCGGGCTTGTAGTAAGG
Source organism: Succinivibrionaceae bacterium UBA3769 (assembly GCA_002372325.1). Classification (GTDB taxonomy): domain Bacteria; phylum Pseudomonadota; class Gammaproteobacteria; order Enterobacterales; family Succinivibrionaceae; genus Succinimonas. The sequence continues at coordinate 17,769 of DFFT01000068.1, forward strand.
GATGTCCGTATTTGTCCTGATATCCTTCCAAAGATCCCGGGGATTGGGCCGCGGTTTCGGGGTAACCGGGGCAGTCTGAACGGGATCCGGTTTAACCACGGTCTCTGGCGAATTATTTACGGCCGCTGATTTATGATCATCCTCACCCCGGAGCCCGTTAACCGAAAGCGATGTTTCGCCCTTTGGTTCCTGATTTAATTCCGGTTTAGCCAGAGTTCCGGTCTCGAACCGGACACTGTCCGTTTTTTCGGCCGGCGCCGCGGCGTTTTCAGACGGGACAGCAGCCTCATTTTCAGAATAATTCCGGGGAAGATCTGCGGTTTTGAGGCCGCTGGTTTGCCCCTCTCCGTTCCTGTCCGTTACAGCCTGAGCAGCGCTGCCGGAAGCAGGAGCGGGCTCCTGAGGCTGACTGCTGTCTTGAGGAGCCTGAAGCTTATCAAGCTCATCAGCAAAGGACGCATGAGAGATCTCCTGAGGCTGGCTGCTTTCCTCAGGGACCAAAACAGCTGCGGGAGGCTCCGTTCCCGATACCTGGACGCTGTCAGGCTGAACATCAGCGCCGCTGCCCGAACTCAGAGAAGGCTTCTCATGGTGAACGTCATCCGCGCTTCCGAACCTGAAAATATGCCTGACAACAATGCAATCCTCAGTAACATCGCTTCTGTAGATAACAGAAAAGTGGCAATCCCTGTTTATGCCCGCAGGAAGCCTTATCGTTACATATTCGTCTTTAATATCCAAAAACGAACTATCAATATCTGTATCGGGTTTGGATTTATTATATTCCTGAGCCCCGTTCAGGCAAATCCGGAAACACTGCTGTCTGGACTCCTCTGAGAGCAAACCGCTATTCAGCAATAATCCTATCTCTTTGCTTAATCTCTTACCGACATTAACCGTAACAACATCGCCGGCAGCAATATGCACAACTTCAAAGACCTCTGCGGATGACTCCGGTTTTACAGCATCGGGCTTTTCCGAAGGCACGGCATTGCTGCTGTCATTCCCGGATAATTTGTCCGCGTTTTTTTCCATTTGGGGATCCTTTTGCGGGGAAACTGCCTCCGAAACAGGCATTTCTCCGGGACTTAAAACCGTTTCGCTGTCTTTTTTGAAGTTCTCTTCTGTCATAAATCATCCGTAAAATCAGCTGCGCTTGTTCGTTATACCCGAACCGGACACATCATAAAACCAGGTTAATCTCGCTGGGGGGCGGCGGCAGCTCGGCGCTGTCGGAACCAATACCCTGACTGCGGTTGCAGTCATCAATGGATGACGACACCCATTGGAATAATTTGATAAAGGAATCACTGTCCAGGTTTTCCAGCTTGTACACCGAGGACGCGAGCTTCTTCAGGGCGCTTACATCAGCCTGAGGCCCGGCGGCGCAGGCAATAAACTGGCCGAATCTTCTCCTGGAAATTTCCTGAACCATGTTCTCAAAAACCATGATGTCCGAAGGCTTGCCGTCCGTCATCACCAGACAGACCGGCAGCCAGTCCCCCTTGGCAGCGGGGGTATTCCTGATAAACTCCGCATCAATTCTCTGACACATGAGCTCCAGAGCCTTGCCCAGATGAGTAGGCCCGAAATCAGGAGTTTTGATTTCCGGGATAACCACCTCGTCAATGGGAGTCAGCGGAAAAAGAAGCGTTACGTCCTTGTCAAAGGTGATCAGCGAGAGATGCACCGATTCCAGCGCAAAGGGATCATGCTGCAGGGTGGATACCATAGAATCCAGCCCGACCTTTACAGATTCTATGGGCTCCCCCTTCATGGAACCTGAAGTGTCAATCAGCAAATAAACAGGCAATCGTCTCATCATCACGCATTATCCTCCCGGAAACCTTCCTGTTAAACCACCACGTTAATCTCATCGGGCGGAGGAGGCAGGTCATCCATGCCGGAGGATTCGGCGCCGGATTCCTCGATCTTCTGACTGCCGCTGCTGACAGAGGCGGACACCCACTTGAAGAAGGCCTTGATGGATTCGCTGTCCGTGGAATCCAGGGAAACCACGTTTTCAGTAATCTTCTTCAGCACCTTCGTATCAGCGGAGGTTCCGGCAGCGCAGGCTACTACCACGCCGGTCTTGACCGCCCTGAAATCCTGAATGCCCTTATCGACGTCATCAGTGGGACCGCCGTCCGTCATGATGAACACCATGGGCTTCCAGTCGCCTTTCTGTTCGGCAGAGGTCTTTACCACCTCATTGGAAATGCACTCGGCCACCTTGGAAAGAGCATGTCCCATCTCGGTACAGCCGCTGGCAGTGAGGGAAGGCTCCGTTACCGCATTGATTTCAGTGAGAGGCACAATCTGCTCTACCTTGGAATTAAAGGTAATAATGCTGATATAAGCGGTTTCCAGAGCATAGGGATCGCTTTTAAGGGCTGACAAAAGAACGTTGAGGCCGTTTTTAACAGCTTCAATGGGTTCGCCGTACATGGAACCGGAGGTATCCAAAAGCAAATAGACCGGAAGTCTTCGCATATTAGTCTCCTAAGGAACTTTGCATAAATAAGATTAAAGCTGAGACTGCCGCTCAGCGGCAATCCCTGTTGTTTTCGTGTTTCAGTTTATTTTCTGAGCTGTTTTTTACTCAAACATCGCCTTCCTGCTGCGCTCTGTCTGTAAAACCATCAGCGCGGCTCTGTTTAAACAAAGCTTCGCTTAATCTGATTCATGGTCTCGCAAACATTTTCGGCATTCAGGGGATCGCCCAGCGCCCAGAAGCACCAGCTGCCGTCGCTGTCCTTGAAAAGCTTGCCCATAACCATGGATTTCCGCCCTCTGAAGGAAGGATCCGAGGCAACATTAAAGGAAGCATGAACCTTTTTGACCACGGACGGCGTGCCTTCAAACAGCCTGATGGAGGCATAGGGAATTTTGGCAAAATCACCGGAATCCTCCGCATAGTTCAGAAAAAAGAATATCTGCTGCACGTTGGGATTAATCTTCCGGAGATCCACCTGAATGATTTCATTATCGCAGTCGTTATTGATTTCATCGCCGGCGCGGTCGTCGCCGCTGTGCCTCAGGGCTCCGTTTTCCGTAAACAGCTTGCCCCGGGGATAACCGTACTTGATAAGAAACTCCGGCAGATACTGCGGCGAATAGATATAATCGACCATTTTGCGGTCTTTGTCAAAAAGGATGCAGCTTAAATCCAGATCCACCTCTTCAGTGCTGGGAAAAAGCCCCAGAAAACCCTTGCTGCGGATCTTGCCCCAGTTGCAGCCCACGCAGAATTCGGTGATGCCCTTATGACCGTCCGCCGAGGGGAGGTTTTCATCAGCCTTTTTAAGGTTGAACCGGGAGCCCTTCTTTAAATCAATCATGTCATTACCAGCCAGAAAAAAGCTTTTTAAGCATATTTGTTGACGAGATAATCAAGTTCCTTGACATAAGCATTGCCAAGAGCCACAAAGGTCCAGCTTTTGCCGTTTCTGACCAGCTTGCCGAATTCGATAAGGGTTGCCCCGTCAAAATCATCGTCCAGCTGATAGCGGGCGATTTCCCGGCCGGTATCCTCGTCCACGACGCGGATATAGGCGTCATCCACCTGCCCGAAATGCTGCCCCTTGTCAAAGCACTCGTAAATTGACACCACAAAAATGATTTCCTTGATCCGGGGATCCACTGCGTCAAGATCCACGGTCAGGGATTCGTCATCGCCGCCGTCGGAGTTGCCGCCGGTTCTGTCATCGCCGCTGGACTTTACGGAACCGTCGTAGGAAACCTGATTGTTATAGAACACAAAAAATTCATCCCGGGGGATCTTGTTGTTAGCACCGATCATGAAGGCGGAAGCGTCAAGATCGTAATCATCGCCGCCTGAGCTGGGATTCCAGCCCAGTCCTACCAGCGCGTGCTTAATGCCGATATTGGCGGAATTGCCCTTCTTTAAATTTATTGCCATCTCTCTTACCCCTGTAAAACAACAGAAAATTTTTAAACCTATAACTGTTATGAATTATCGGATATCAATAAAAAAGGATAAACACAGCGGCAGTTTTTTCTTGAGATCTTTCACAGAAAGATCCGGAAAACATGAAACACTAGAAAAGGAGCGGCAGAAAACAAAAAACGGAGACAGCGGGAACGAAAGCAAACAAGGCTCATAACGCCCTGACAGGTTTCAGGGCACGGCTGTCAGAGCCTTGTTTTAAGGAAGTCTCCGGGCGGGAAGCGGAATATTCAGGAACCGGCAGCCTGATGAGCTTCGGCAAGCCTCCGGTTAAGCTCCTCCTCGTCAATCACCTCAATCCCGTACTTCTGAGCATCCTGAAGCTTGGTTCCGGCAGACTCTCCCGCAGCCACCAGATGGGTTTTCCGGGACACGGATCCGCTGACCTTGGCGCCCAGAGCCTCCAGCTCGGCCTTGACCTCCGAGCGCTTCCGGGAAAGAGTGCCGGTAAGCACCACGGTTTTGCCGAAGAACCAGTTTCCGGAGATCTGCTTCAGAGCCTGACTGTCCTGTTTGATGCTTTCCGGTTCCCGGCCCCAGGTTTCCAGAATGTCCCTGATGATGTTCCGGTTATGCTCCTCTTTAAAGAAGTTCACAATATGCTCGGCGCTGACCATGCCGATATCGGGAATGGTCATAAGCTCCTCCAATGAGGCCTTTTCCAGGTCGTAAATCGAGGCATAGCGCCGGGCCAGAGCCAGCGCGGTGGCTTCCCCGGTTTCCCGGATCCCCAAAGCATAGATAAACCTGTTCAGGGGGCAGTTTTTGCTGCTGTCAATGTTGTTCTTAATGGTGGCGGCCTTTTTGTCCCCCACCTTTAAAACAGTTACCGCCTTTCTTTCCGCTTCTGAAAAGAGGTCAATCTCCCCCTTGTCCGAAACCTCTCCGGGCATGAGATCATCTGTCCCGGATGCGGTGTCCCCGCCGGCCCGGGCTTCTTTGTCCGCGCTTTCCTCCGTTCCGCTGACTCTTTCTCCGTAGGGTACCCTGGCCATGGCTTCAGCGGTAAGGTGGTAGATATCGTTTATGCCGTTAAGGAGACCGGCCTTCATGAAGGCGTCCACAAAGCTGTCTCCCAGCCCCTGAATATTCATGGCATTGCGGGACACGAAATGCATAATGGCCTCCTTCTGCTGCGCCTTGCAGAAAAGTCCTCCGGTGCAGCGGGTAACCGCTTCCTCGGGAAGTCTCTCGAGACTGCTGCCGCAGACGGGGCAGACCTTAGGCCAGATAATTTCCTTTTCCGAGCCGGTTCTCATGTCGGCAATAACCCGCACCACCTGCGGAATAACATCTCCGGCCCTTCTTATGGAAACATGATCCCCCAGCTTAAGTCCCAGTCTTTCAATTTCGTCGGCATTATGGAGGGTAACATTGCTGATGGTGGCTCCGGCCACGTTAACCGGCTCCAGCCGAGCCACGGGAGTGATTACTCCGGTGCGTCCTACCTGAAAATCCACAGCCCTGACAGTGGTGATTTCCTCCTGAGCGGGGAACTTGTGCGCCACGGCATAACGGGGACTCCGGGACACATATCCCAGGATCTCCTGCTGCTCCGTGTTATTAACCTTGTATACCACGCCATCGATATCATAGGGGAGCTGCATTCTCTTTTCCTGAACGGATCTGTGGAACTCCTGCAGGAAGCCGAGCCCCTTGCCCACCCGGTATTCGGAATTAACGGGAATGCCCCATTTATGTACCAGATCCAGTCTGTCGGAATGCCGGACGGGCAGATCAAATCCCCGGCATTCCGGGACAAAATAGCAGTTAAAGGTAAGACCGCGCTTTGCGGTAATGGCGGGATCCTTCTGCCGGAGACTGCCCGCGGCCGCATTCCGGGGATTGGCAAAAACCCGGTTCTTGGAGGAAGGGTTTTTCCGGGCCTCTTCATTCAGGGCATTAAAGCTGGCATGGGGCATATATACCTCCCCCCGCACCTCCAGGTATTCCGGAATCTGATCTCCGTGGAGGGTGAGTGGCACGTTTCTGATGGTGCGCACCTGGGCGGTAACATCCTCACCGGTCTGACCGTCCCCCCGGGTGGCCGCCTGAACGAGCTCGCCGTTTTCGTAAATGATGCTGCAGGCCAGACCGTCCAGCTTCACCTCGGCGCAGAATTCGATATCGGCCTCTGACACATTAAGCCCGGCCGCGGCTCTTCTGACAAAATCGGAGAGCTCCCCGTCGTTAAAAATATCATCCAGAGACATCATTCGGGATTTATGGGTTACCTTTTTGAAGTCCTCCAGCACGGGCCCGCCCACCTTATGAGTGGGGGAATTGGGATTGTCCAGATCCGGATGCTCCTTTTCCAGCGTCAGCAGCTCCTGAAAAAGCCGGTCGTATTCGGCGTCAGGCACCGAGGGATCGTCCAGCGTGTAGTATTCATAGGCGTATCTGTTAATGAGCCTTCTGAGTTCCGAAATCCGCAAAGCTGCTTTCTCAGCGGGAAGTTCCCCGGCGCCGGCCGCTCCAAAAGTGTTATCCGCCATTTTTTCTGCCATTTTATCCTCTTTATTCTGCCATTTCCTTGATACTCCGGACAGGTAAGTATAGCCGTTACCAGAGCCGGCACAACGATTTTGTAAACCGCACCTGAAATCCCCAGGAGACCGCTTGCCTCCCGAACCTGATTTCCTGCGATGGCGGCTGTCCGCCGCAGCTTCCTGCCAGAGCAGCTCTGATATTGAACCTGTGAAGAGCTCTGTTATAGAATAATAACCGGCATTATGGTAAAATTCAATACTTTTAACAGATAGATTTAGTAAAGCGGATTTATTGTATTCGCGTTTGTTTTCCGGCGGTATCCCGGTGCCATATCATTGCCATGGAAGACTGCACGCTAAGTTCATTGCATTAGTATCCTTGATTAAAAGATAAATTATTCCTTAACCAGTACAGGCATGTTAAAATAAGTTAAATTTATCACCGGATTCAGAAAATGTTCTCTCCTGTCAAGCTGCTGCTCTTCCTGAAAAAATTTACTTACCGGACATTCCTGACAGCCGTGATAGCCGCGGATATCGCCGGGATGTCGTCCCTGCTCCTTATCTGCATCCGCCCGGATATTCATCGAAATCTGGTCTCCGTGTTCCGGGATCTCAGCGGTTTTGCGGGGATCCCTTTTCCGCCCCTCCATGAAATGCCCCGGCCTGCCCCAGCCGCGGACTCCGCCCCCGGCTCCCGGGAAACGCCATCATATCACCCTCTCGCGGATCCCCGGCAGCAGTATATTCCGTTTGAAAAGTCCAAAAGAGAGCTCATCAGAATCTACCGGGAGGCTCCGGTGCCGGAAACCTTCTACTGCCGCTGCCCTCTTATCTTCCGAAACGGCAAAATCTACCCGGATATCGCCTCCTGCGGCTACAAAATCAGAAAACAGGAAAAACGCGCCCGCCGCATCGAATGGGAGCATATTGTGCCGGCCTCCTGGTTCGGCGGGCTGATGGCGTGCTGGAAACAGGGCGGCCGCAATAACTGCAACAACGTGCCGGAATTTGAAATCATGGCCGGAGACATGCATAACCTGGCCCCGGCAGTGGGAGAAGTCAACGATGACCGGAAGGCCTACCGCTACCGGCAGTTTCCCCATCCGGAGCAGTCTGTCTACGGGAAGTGCCGGTTTTTCATATCGGAGGATAAGCCCAGAGCTGCAGAGCCGCCGGAATACACCCGGGGCTTTATCGCCCGATCCTTCAAATATATGGCCAGACAGCACGGACTTAAGTTTTCCAAAGGGGATCGGCAGTTTATGGAGATCTGGGACAAAAAATACCCGCCGGACGCCTGGGAATGCCGAAGAAACCAGCTTATCAAACAGGTTCAGGGAAATGACAATCCCTTCGTAACCGCAAAATGCCGCGAGTGAATAAAGAGCCGTCAAGCCTCATGGCTAAAGGCCGCTTGAAGTAAAGCGGGAACAGAAGCTCTTAAAAAATGCCCGGGCAGGAGGTGTTTATCAGGGAACAGGAAAGGTCAAACACCCGGTTCATGGCCTCGTTCCAGTGCCGGAGAAAGCCGGTCAGCACCAGCCGGAGCACAATGAGACCGCAGAGCAGGGAGACCGCAAAACCCAGGCTGAAGATATTAAGCTGCGGGGCCGCTCTTGTCATGACGCCGAAGGTAAAGTTCACCAGGAGCATGGCGCAGATGGAGCTCAGAGACAGGGACAGCGCCAGGGAAAACATCAGGCTCCCGAAACGGGCGAATTCCATAAAGGGGATGCTGAAAAAGCCCGCAAAGCCCACCGGGAGGGTAACAAAGCTTTCCGCCAGAAGCCGGAACAGCACCAGATGGCCGTTCACCGCAAAAAAGAGAATGGTAGCCAGCACCGAAAAAAACTGCCCCACCACCGGGGTATTGGAACCGGACACCGGATCCACCAGGGAGGCAAAGCCCAGACCTGTCTGCATGGCCACCACCTGTCCGGCCACCACGAAGATCTGGGAAATAAACTGGGTGACGTACCCCATCATAATGCCGATAATGATCTGATAGCCCGCCAGAAGAAAGAAGCCCGGACTCATGAGATCCGGGATATTCCGCATTTCCGGAACCATGGGATAGATAATGACGGTAAGAGCCAGGGAAAGTCCCAGCTTCACAATGGAGGGCACGCTCCGGGAGCCCAGAGCGAACATGGCCATGACACAGGAGGAAATGCGCAGAAACGGCAATATCAGAGATGCCAGAAAGGAGAGCAACATTTCCTCTGAAAATACCATTTATCCCTTTTCCCCCGCCTTGGTTCTTAACCTTGCCCGCCCCGGTTCAGCCGATAACCGAGGGGATCAGCTCCACCAGATGCCGGAAAAAGCTCATCAGCTTTTCCAGGCCCCAGTGGGCTCCCAGAGCCAGAGCTACCACGGTTATCAGAAGACGGGGCAGAAAGCTCAGGGTCTGTTCGTTGATGGAGGTCGCCGCCTGAAACACGGCCACCAGAAGTCCCACGGCCAGAGAGGGCAGGATGGAGGCTGCCACCAGCACCGTCACCACCCACAAAGCCTCTCTGACGATATCCACAAAGACCTCGGGATTCACGCTATCCTCCCAGACCGAAGCTGGACACCAGACTGCCCATGATAAGAGACCAGCCGTCCACCAGCACAAACAACATGATCTTGAAGGGCAGGGACACAATCATGGGAGACAGCATCATCATGCCCATGGCCATGAGAATGCTGGCCACCACGAGATCGATGACCAGAAACGGCAGAAACAGCATAAAGCCCATCTGAAAGGCCGTTTTAAGCTCGCTGACCATAAAGGCCGGGATCAGCACCTTCAGGGGCACCTGCTCCTTGGTCTCGTAAACCTCTCCCGCAAATTCGGCAAAGACCCCGATATCATGAGGCCGGGTCTGGGAAAGCATGAAGTTCTTCATGGGGATCTTGGCGTTTTCCAGAGCCTGCGGGGCCGTGATTTCATCATTCATGTAGGGTTGCAGGGCTTTAGTGTTAATTTCGTCCAGCACCGGACTCATAATGAAAAATGACAGAAAAAGAGCAATGCCCACAATGATCTGGTTGGACGGGGTGGTCTGAAGTCCCAGAGCCTGCCGGAGAATGGCCAGCACCACCACGATGCGGGTAAAGCTGGTCATCATGATCAGAATGGCCGGCAGAAAGGACAGGGCCGTCATCAGAAGGAGCACCTGCAAGGTCAGGGAATACTCCTGCGAACCGTCGGCATTGGTGGTCACCGTAACGGCATTAAGGGTAAGATCCCGGGCCAGCGCCGGCTCCGCCCCCCAGAGAAAAATCAGCGCTGCCAGCAGAATACCAAGAATTTTTTTCAAATCATACCTCCTCTCCTCCCGCGGGATAAGCGCCAAAGGGATCTTCGGAAAACGACTCTGCGCATCAGAGGACAGCCGAACAGAAGAACAGCCGAATAAACGATCCGGGCATCATATCCGGAACCGGACAGCGCCGCTGGAGATCCCGGGTCTCGGCGCGTCTTTTCTGCTTCTCTACTTCAGCTTCTTTATGCGTTCAATCTGACTGATAACGTCGGTAAGACGGATACCGAACTTGTCATTTACCACTACCACTTCCCCGTGGGCAATCAGGGTGCCGTTAACCAGCACATCCAGGGGCTCGCCGGCCACCCGATCCAGCTCCACCACGGAGCCCTGATTCAGCTGCAGCAGGTTGCGGATGGTAATCTGGGAACGGCCGACCTCCATGGTAATGGTAACCGGAATATCCATAATGGCATCAAGCTTGGCCTGTTCCTCGGGGGTGACAGGCTTTTTTTCAGACTGGGAAAAGTCTTCGAATTCCGCCTTCTTAGGCTCGTCAGAAAGCTCCACGCCTTTCTGCTCCTTCAAGGCCTCTGCCCATACATCATCAATATCTGACATTTTGCGCTCCATGTAATTGTTCCGGAACTGAAGGCTGATTTTCCGACTCAGGCTTCAGTTTCCTGCTGTTCTTCGGATTCCTCATTCTGAGATCCCCGGTGCCGCCGGAGCACCAGAGCCAGCTCGTTCTTCATAAACTCCGGACGCTTGATCTGCTCGGTTATCTTAATGGCCAGCTTTTCATCAGTGCGGCCCAGCTTGGCGTGATAGGTGGGCAGATCCTCCACAAATACCAGAGTATGATCCGGCAGCTTTACCGGAATAATCATGCCCGGCTTAAAGTTTTCAATATCCCGAAGGGTAAGCTGAAATTCCATAAGCTGCACCTTAAGGCCCACCTTAACTCCCATGACCTCTTCCCGGAGAGCCTTGCTCCAGCGAATGTCGGTGTCGCCCTTGTCAGACTGCACGCCGGCATCCAGAAGCTCGCGGATCGGCTCCACCATGGAATAAGGCATCGCAATATGAAAATCCCCGCCGCCGCCGTCCAGCTCGATATGGAAGGAATTGATGACAATAACCTCTGTGGGGCTGACGATGTTGGCCATGGCCGGGTTTACTTCGCTGTCCAGGTATTCGAATTCCACATCCATAACCGGAGACCAGGCTTCCCGGTAATCCTCAAAGATTATCTTCATGAGCATCTGGATAATGCGTCTTTCGGTGGGGGTGAATTCGCGGCCCTCGATTTTGGCGCGGTACCGGCCGTCGCCGCCGAAGAAATTCTCCACCATGATAAAGACCAGCCGGGCCTCCATGGTGATAAGCCCCGTGCCCTTAAGAGGCCGGAAACGCACCATGTTAAGACTGGTGGGAACGAACAGGGTATGCACGTATTCGCCGAATTTAATCATCTGAACGCCGTTTATGGAAACCTCGGCGGTGCGGCGCATCATATTGAAGAGGGAAATACGAAGATGTCTGGCAAAACGTTCGTTCACCAGCTCCAGAGTGGGCATGCGCCCGCGGACTATGCGATCCTGAGCGGCAAAATCATATCTGGCAAAACCGCCGTCGCTGCCGCTGTCGTCCTGTTCCGGTTCCTCCTGCGGCACGTCGTCAACGCCATGGAGGAGCGCGTCAATTTCATCCTGACTTAAAATATCAGACACTTTGTCAGCCCTGCCCTGTTACTGCATTACAAAATCGGTAAAAAGAACCTTTTCCACCACCGGCTTCCCGGTTTCCTTCAGCATAGCCTCCTGAACCTCCTTAAGGCAGGCAGCCTTAACCTCCCGGCGGCCTTCTATCATATTGTAGATGTCCGGCTGGTTCTGGTACTTGTACAGCACCTCGCTGATGGCATTCTTTATCAGAGGTTCATGCAGCGTGGCCAAGTCCAGATTATCCTGGGAGTTCACGGTGATCTGCATTTTTACCTGCATCATGCGGTGTCTGGGCTTGGTGGGGATCTGGATGACAAACGGCTTTTTGATGTTGAGATAAAGGATCTCGGGAATGCCGGGAGCAGGAGCGCCCGGAAGCTGAACCTGCGGCTCCTCGGCGGATCCGGAGTCGCCGCCGAAAAGAGCCACGGCAGCCCCGCCGCCGCCCAGAAGAAGCACTGCGGCCGCAATGATGATAATAAGCAGCTTTTTCTTTTTTCCGCTGTCCTCTCCCCCGAGGTTAAGCTGCTGTTCCTGATTTCCGTCCGCCATAATTCCGTCCCGTTATCGCGCTGATTCCGCCCTATGTGTTCCTGAAAATAACCCGGACATGCTTTTGCCGCCAAAGTCACCCCGGTTCCGGGCCTTGCTTCTCATATTCTATCTTTAAACCGGAAAGCAAAGGCAGATCAAAGCCGGAATTGTAGCAAATTTTGCGAATTTCCCGCCATCTCGGAGATCCTGAGACTCCCTGCGCCGGAAAATGCTCCGGAGATCCCGGGAAAAGCCCCCAGGGGCAAGGAAAAGGAAACGAAAAATAAGCCCCGAAGGGATCAGCCTCCGGGGCCGGCGGCCTCCTGTTACCAGAATTTCCGGATTCCGGATGCACCCGAAAGAGTATCCAGAGCTCCCTTAAGGCTGTCCTGCCACTCGGCATGTCTGCCGGATCTGGCCAGACGTCTCAGGGAATTCTCCCATTCCCGTTCCGCTCTTTCCCGGCCGCGGGATTCCCCGCCGCTTTCCTGATCCACGGTATGTCCCTCAAGACTGATGCCGGACTCGGCCAGACTGTCTCTGAGCCGATCCATGCTCTGAGAAAGAACCTCCCGGGCCTCGGAGCTCTGTACCGCAAAATGCACCCGGGCTTTGCCGGAGTCTCCCATTTCCACTTCGATCTTAAGGTGTCCCAGCCTTTCCGGAGTGAGGGCGATTTCCACCTTCCGGAGGTTGCGGGCAGCCATGCGGAGCACCTGCTCCCGGAGCCTCTCGGCATTCTCTCTGGGCTGTCCCTCAAAAAGCCGCACAGCTCCGGTCAGGGCGGCGCTGTCAGCTTCCTGAGCGCTTCCGCCGATTCCGAAAAACCCTTTCCCGAAAATGCTGCCGAAGCTCCCGGTTCCGGCGGCGGGAGCGCTGCTGCGGTGATTCCCGCCTGGAATAAGTCCCTCGCGAGATCCGGAGGAACGCTGATCCTCTGCGAAGCTCCCGCTCTCTCCGGCCTCATCTCCCCCGGTCTCAGCGCCGGCAGAAATCATGGCGCTGCTGTCCGGCAGAGTCTCTCCGGCGGCATCCTCCTGAAGACCGCTGTCAGGAAGCGCTGTCAAAGCTTCCGGCTCCCCGAAGAAGACCGGAGCGGCGCTCACAATGCCGGTGCTGACACTCTTCTGAGCCATAAGGAGATTCAGGGCATCCAGAGCGGCGCCGTTTTCCCGGACACCTGCTGCCTCAAGTCCCAGGCCGGCGGCGCGGATTGCGGGAGCATGAGCCTCGCATACCGTCATGCTTTTAAGACCGGTTATTTTGCTGAGAGATCTGAGATCCGGAACGCTTTCAGAAGATTCCCTGGCATTATCCGGCATTTTGGCGGCAAGCTTACCGGAAGGTTCTTCCCGTTTAACAGCTTCCCGGCCGGCAAACTGATTCCCTGCGGCGCTTTCAGAAGCGGGGGCAGCCCTGTCCCCTGAAGGCTGTTCCGGGGCCGGAGCCCGCTGAGATGAAAACATGCGCTCCTGAGAAGCGGCAGCGTTTTCTGAAACCGGAGCTTCGTCTCCCCGGGAAGGAGCAGCATCTGATACCAGAGGGTTCCCGGAAGCCGCCGTCTTAAGATACGGGGCTTCAGGAGCGGAATCAGGGCTGCTTTCGGGATTCGCAAAGTCCGGCGCCTCCTTTGCCGGAGAAACGGCTCCCGGAGAGGCAGCAGCGGACACATAATTCTCCCCGAGGTCTTCGCGGATGGTCATAAAAACCGGTTCTGCCGGCGCTGCGGCTCCGGCCTTCGGCTGCGAACCGGTCATGACCGCCTCAGGATGGCTCTTTTCCGGGGACACAGCCGCAGCATTCTCATGGGAATTCTCCGGAATTGCCCGGGCGGGAGCGGCAGCAACAGCCGGATCTGAGACGGCTTCCTGAGAAACCATTGCGGATACTTCAAAAGGCTCTGCCAGCTTAAGCTCGGGGGAAAGCCCCGAAACCGGCTCTTTACCATAGACATCTGCGGAAGCAAGGGTTTCCGGCTTTGCCGCTGTCATGCCGGCAGCGTTCTCAGGAACGGCGCTTTCCTTTGCTGATACCGGAATCATATCATCTCCCGGGACATAAACCATCTCCGGCGCGCTGCTTTTCCAGTCAGCGGCATTTATCACTGCATGTCCCGCAGCATTTCCAGCGGCAACGCGGGGCTGTACCCGGTAATCAGAAGCCATTTCTGCTGTCTTTTCATCAGTCTTTATTTCCGGATGCTCTGCGGCTCTGGCCTTGAAGGTTACCGTGGCGCTTTCGCCGGCATCACTGACAGCGCTTCCGGAAACATTATCACGGGACAGCGCACCGGCAGCCGGCAGATCTTTATCCTCCGGCATGAGGTCAGGGATGACCCGGTAACTATGAGCTTCCGCGGAAGTATCCCGAATCAGAGCTTCAGAAGCCGCAGGGATTAAAGTTTCAGCGGCATTCCAATTCAAGGCTGCAGATGCAGCTGCTAATGTAAAAGGCATCTCCTCCGGAAGCTCCGGGGTAAGTCCGGGGGCGGCGGCGGTGATAGCGGCTTCCCTGAGCACGGGGACATCTCCCGTATCAGCAGAAATTTCCGGCGCATAATAACCGGTAACAGCGGCGGAATCAGCGGCAGAAGCTGCTGCGGAATCGTCATTATCAGCATGAGATGACATCAGAACCGGATGAGAGGCTGCGGAAACGGAGCTCTCCCCCGCCGGTGCGGTATTTCCCTGATTAAGAACGCTGATGAGATCCGAACTTAAAGCAGCTCCGGAAAGCGTCTCGTTTAAAGCGGTAAGAGCGGCGGAAAAAGCGGCAGGAAGATCCCGGTTCCCGCTATCCGACAAAGCGGCGTACCTCCGGAGATCCTCAGAGGAGATCTCCTCCCCGGCCCGGGACAGGGGATCATAAAGCTCATAATCAGCGCTGGTAAGCTCTTCATTATAGAGCTTCTGGCTTAAATCATCATTGTCAGCGGCAAGGTCGTAGAAATCAGCCTCCTCGAAAGATTCCTCCCCGGATGCGGCAGTCTCATTTGCTTTGTCTTCCTTAGTTACCTCATTGCCATTAAGAGGCTTCAGATCGGCGGCAATCCGGAAAGCGGCAGTATCCTGAGTCTCCGGCAAAAAACTGCCGGCCGGTTCTGCAGTGATTTCCGGCATCCGGGCCTCGCTGTCTCCTTCATTCAGAAGACTCTTAAAGGAAATGCCGTGAGAAGTGTCGCTCCCGGAAATACCGGAGGCTCCGGCAAGCGGAGTTCCCAGAGTTAACAGGGATGAAGCACTGGAAAAATCTGCCATAACAGGTAACATTGCCGTTTCCTTAAGTCAATATCATGACTGCTTGCTGAAATACAGCATATTTGATGCAATTAACCTGCCAGAAGATAACTTTCTTAAAAAAGAATTAAATGAGAGAAGCCGAATACTTGGCAGAGGTCACTTTTGAGCCAAAAAAAATGCAGAACCCCGGCCCCGCATAGAGGGAACCGCGGTTCTGAGCGTGAGAGAAGGAAAGATCTGCGTCGGAAAAAAGCCGTCCTGAAAATCATAACCGCGCGCTAAGGTCAAAATCCTCGGCGGTAAGCTCGGTCTCATAAAGCCTCAGACTGTAATCAGAGACTTCAGCGGAAAGATCGTAAAAATCACCCAGAGTCCAGATTTCAGATCCGGAAGCAGCCTGACAGTCGTTAGAGGCGATTGCCGCATCAGAACCGATAAGATCAACAACCGAAACATCCTGGTCACCAAAATTGATAATGCTTTTCAGAGAAACACCTGACTGTCCCAGAGAGAGACTGCCCTGACAAATGCTTAGAGCGGAAGCGGGATTCACTGAAGCGCTGGCATTTACTGATATCATTTTGCATTCCTTAAGTTATTGATAACTGAGTTATGTAATCCTCATTGCCAGCCTGATACTTGCAAGATATCTGCCAGATGCCGTCCCTGTTTTTAAAAAATCTGCCCGAAATTCCTGGAGCAAGAAAACGTTTTCCCGAGAAAGCCTTATCCTGCCGGCTTTCCCGGGGACAGCGCCGGGGAAAAAAAATTCTGAGAGCTGGAAAAGGATGCTGCCGATGCTTTCGCATTGCCGGCGCCGGAAAAATGACAGCGCCGGTATCGGCGGCGGAAAAACCGGGAGAACCAGGTCAGAAATGACCGCGCCGGCGATGTCATAAGCTGGTGCCAGAAGAAGCGATACCGGGAATGACGGACAGACGGATAATTGTCAGATGCCGGATAAACAGGATTTTAAGACGAAAACAGCATTCCGGGGTTTCCCGAAAGAGGAACAGCCGGGAAGCTGCTCACAGCTCCCCGGCTGCCTTTTCCCCGATCTCCGCATGTCCCGGTTTGCCGGTCGGAACCAGTCTTCTCAAAGACTGTCCCGCTCCTCAAAGGATTGCCGGATTCGCCGGAAATACGAAGCATCAGGTAACTCTCAAAGTCCCCCGGGATCCCGGGAACTCATGAGTCTGTTGCAGATGAGGAATCTCTCCCTCATACTGTTAATTCTGGCTGAGATCGCAGTCGGCATCGGTTACCGGGATCTCGTAAAGGCTGACACTGAAATCATCGGTCTCAGCGGCCAGATCGTAAAAATCGCCCTCGCGGAAGCTTACGGCCGGAGCAGGAGAAGCGGTATTGGAAGCTACGGTATTTGCGGCGAACATCTGGGATTCCTTAAGTCATTTTTATGACTGCCTGATTGTCTGAAGAAGGTCTTGGCTTTACTGTTGCAAAATGCTTGCCACACTATGATTTCTTCAGCAGTTCTCCTGAGACTTTAAGGCCCTGCCATGCTTTTCCGCCGCCGCTCGCTCCCAGGCTCCCTCTTCCAGTTCTCGTAATTCCGCTCTCGCATACTTTGCCAGCGCTCCCCCGCATTCCCCTTGGGCGAGCATCCCGGGCCGACTCCGCATATTCATCCGTAATTTCCTGACTTACCCGCTCATCAGGCTGCGCCGGTATCTCTTTCAAAAAGGTCTTGCTGCTCCGACATAATCTCATGAATCACCTCTGTAACAGATTACCCAGATCATCATAAAAAACACCGCATGACAGCACGTTTCAGCGGAAGCAGGCACCTTATGAATACATAC
The DNA here is from genome assembly GCA_002372325.1 of Succinivibrionaceae bacterium UBA3769. Taxonomy (GTDB): domain Bacteria; phylum Pseudomonadota; class Gammaproteobacteria; order Enterobacterales; family Succinivibrionaceae; genus Succinimonas. Next base: position 34,808 of record DFFT01000068.1, read on the forward strand.
TACCACAAGACCGTGTTTTACCGCATTAATCCGGGGAGTTAAGAATCACCGTGTGAATTATGACGCAAAAAATATAATGACTGGAATGTAACCCGTACTCTGCGCCATGGATGCTCAGAGCTCATGTCAGATATTGTGAAAAAAATGTCAGGTTCTCTGAAAACCCCGCCAAGATGCCGGCGGGGAAAAAGTGAGAGGAAAGAAAACGGGAAAAATCGGAACGGCAGCAGAAAAACCGTCATAAAAGCGTCAGCAAACTGTCATGCCGACACCTGACCTGAAGTGTCCGGGGAACGCCCCCTGAGACGGTATTACGTCAGGATTATTCACGGGATACGGTCAAATGCCCTTAATCCTGGCTGAGATCGCAGTCGGCATCGGTTACCGGAATTTCGTAAAGGCCGGCGCTGTAATCATCGGTCTCGGCGGCCAGATCGTAAAAATCGCCCTCGCGGAAGCTTACGGCCGGAGCAGAAGAAGCGGTATTGGAGGCTGCGGTATTTGCGGTGAACATCTGGGATTCCTTAAGTCATTTTTATGACTGCCTGGTGGTCTGGAAATTGTCTTTGCTTATACTTTTGCAAAATGCCTGCCACCATCCGGTAAAAATTCATTTTTTCCCCGAAATCTTATGATTTAGTTGTGGTTGGTTAATTTAGTTTGTCCAAAAATTGACGGTAAGTTTAATTTAATTTGTC
>DFFT01000161.1 GCA_002372325.1 Succinivibrionaceae bacterium UBA3769
CGCAGTTCAATTACCGAGACTTTTTCTAGCCTTCCGATAATTTCTGCCGAGTGCCCACACAGATTGTCTAAGCTGTTTGTTAAAGAACTTCGCTGAGCTTTACCCTGTCAGCGAGTGCGTATTTTAGAGTTTTTTTGAACCTCGTCAACACTTTTCTCGAAATTAATAACATTTTTTCATTTTTTGGTTATTTTTTGACCAAAACGGCTAAAAAATGACCAATTTTGACCGTGTTATCCTTCATCTGATTTCCTTTTTGGACTTTTTCACAGCATCAGCCTCGTCTGGCAGATCCTTTTTCCCCTGCATCTCTGATGTCATCTGACGGCAGTCACTCAATTAAGCAGCGATTATCATTCAGGATCGGCAGTTTTGCTAAAATAAAGATGATGAGGCTTTTCCCGTAGTGCTTACCATGATCTGAGACTGTGATGAAATTTAAAAAATATCTGAAATCCTGCTTTATTGCCTTAATGTTCACGTTGCTTTACATCATCTTTGTAACAAGATTCATTGACAGCATCGCGCAGCAAACCGAGCTTTTTGTAATACTGAGCGCCTCTTTGATATTCATCTCCGGCATCATGGCTCCGCTGACTTTTTTACTCTCCGGCAGATACACTACCTCCCGGAAGGAATCCGCAAGACCCGATATAACCGCTTCCGACAAAGCCATCCCCCCGGAAGCTTCCGGCGCTGATCCGAAAAAACCGGTTCCTCCGGAACAGAATCTTAATAACGCAAAGCGCAAATAAGCCGCCACTGCAAACGAGCCGGCTTTAACAGCTATATCTTTTAATTACCCGGCATTTTACTGCATGCAGAGTTCCCGGCATTCAGCAAAACCAAATCTGTTAAACACCAGTTTATTTCGTTCTGAAAGAATGCTCATGTCTGTGCAGAAGGCCATGCCTCCGGCAAAAGCCTTTCCGGAGGATCCTTCTGCTATCGCCGCAGCTGCTTCGGAATTTGCGATTTCGTGTTGCGGCATGGCGCTCAGCAAGGATTTCACCCGCCGCCCGATAGCCCTGCCAGAATCTATCAGCATGGCTTCCGGCATAACCTCGTGAATTTCGTTTTTAAGGTGCGGGAAATGTGTGCACCCCAAAACTATTACATCCGGCATTTGTCTTTCGGGAAGCTCTGTCCACGGAGCCAGCACCTCCGCAATTTCGTCAAGGCTTACCGCCAGACCGGCCAGCTTGTCCTCGGCAATGCGCACCAGTTCGGTGGTTCCTATGCTGAGAACCTGAGTTCCCAAGGCAAAATCCCTGATAAGGTCATGAGTATAGCTTCTGGCGACGGTTCCCGGAGTGGCCAGAAGGCCGATAATCTTTTTTTTGGTAAGCCGGGCTGCCGGCTTAATGGCCGGAACCACTCCCACCACCGGAATGCTGATTTTGGATCTCAGCGCATCAAGAGCGATAGTACTGGCCGTGTTGCAGGCTACCACCGTCATATCAAAATGATAAAGCTCCGTCATTCTGCATATCAGGGAGGTAACCCTGTCCCTGATAAACTCCGAAGGTTTGTCTCCGTAAGGGAAAAAGGCATTATCAAACAGGAAGCACGGTTCAATTTCCGAACATTCGGCCATGACATCACAATACACAGACAGGCCTCCGACGCCGGAATCAAAGAAAAGAACCTTGAACATCGCCACACCTCTCCTGACCATTTTCCGGAACTCAGCCGGAGCTTCAGAACATTATGATAATACCGGGGAGCTCTTTCTAAAACAAAATTCATTTTCTCATACTTATTCACAAGGAATAAGGCAAACAGAAATTTCTTGCAATATTATCCACAGAACAGTACCAATTTATACACAAGTTATGCATAATCAGATCATCACAAACCGCCAGCACCGGCCCTGCTGCGGCAATATACGCTCCCTCATATCTTCAGAAAACACACATATCCACAGCAATTCCGTTTATAACACGCTGTGCAAAGTCCCTGTTCCCCGCCTCGCTGATCCCGGAAATCACAGGCTTCATGCCGGAAAATTCCCCATATTCACAGTTACTGAGCATAAGATGTTTACAAAGTTCTCAACAACCTGTGCCATGACTGTGTACATAAACTGTTATTCACCGGCGAACCTGTTCCTCGTATCCCTCTTTCCTCGCCCGCCTCCTTCTTCGCATCCTTCCGCTGTTATTCCGGCCCGGAAAGAAAAACCGCCCCGGATCTCTCCCAGGACGGTTTTATTATTTCAGAGCAGGTCTCTCAGAATTTGAATAGACAGGTCACTTAAATCCCCCTGCCCTTCACCGCCCCTCATTCAGGGCTTTATCGACAAGATGTCAGAAAAAATTTTTAAGAACCACCGTGCCGGTAACTACCGCCCCCTCAGACGGATAGCCTCTCTGCGATTCAAATTTCTTGTCAAAGATATTGTCCGCCTTTACCCCGAAACGCACTCTGTCATTCCAGGTATATCCGATGCCAAGATCCACTGTGCCATAGCTCGGCAGCCGGGAACCTGAGCTCGCTTCTCTGTGGGATGCAAAACGGTAATTACCGAAATAATCAAAGTTCTGATATTCACCCCGCAAAAGAGCCTTGTAGGTCTGACGAGATCTGTAAGGGATATCCTTGCCGGTCTTGCGATCCTTAGGCTCCATAAGATCAGCGCTGGCCTTTATGGAAAGCCATTTCTCAAAAGCATATTCCACGCCGGCTTCCAGTCCCCGAATTCTGGCCTTGGCGATATTTTCATAACCGTTGCCCCAGGCTATCATGTCCTTCACGCTGTTCTGATAACCGTTCAGGTAATAAGCAAAGCTTTCAGCGCCGCCCTTAATGTCAAACTCCACATTGCCGGACTTTTCCGGTTTCAGATTAACATTGCCGGCAGGACCGAAGGTTGAAGGATAGTAAAGCTCTGACAGCGTCGGGGCTCTGAAGGCGGTACCGCCTCTTACGGAAACAGCCAGAAGGGGGATAAATTTCACTCCAAGGCCCACGTCAAAGGTGGTTTTGGTGCCAAAGCGGGAATTATCATCAATGCGAACCGAGGCCTCTCCGGAAAATATCTCGTCCTGATACTTGGACAGCAGCGAATAGCCTCTGTTTACCAGAGAAATATCCCGGCTGCCGAATTTGGTGCCGTAGGTATTGGAATCGCTGTCCAGCACATTATTGTCATAATCAAAACCGAATCCGGCCCGGAGTCCTTCCAGAATATTCCAGTAATTTACAAAGTGCCCGTCAAAGGCCTGAACCTTAAAGGCTGATGATGAAGGGCCGTAAAGAGACTCCCCCTTGGGATAGTTATAGTCATTGTTTTTTGAGAAAATCAGACCCAAATCATAGCGGTACAGATCACCGGTGTAATTGGAACCGATACTGAAGATATTCCTTTCCACCTGATTACGATCGGTTTCATGAACATCGCCCCAGTCGGAGAAGTAGGAATTGTCATAATCGCCGCGGGTATAAATGTAGTTGTAGCTTCCGGATATCTCTATTCCCGCATCTGTAGTATGAGCATAAAGAAGCTCCAGATTCCGGTTCTTATAGCCGTGTCTGTCACCATCGTTAAGTCCGGGCAAAGGATGCACGTTGCAGCCATCGGCGCTGGAAACACCCCCGGCAACCTTGATGACATCGCTGTCGGTAATTGCCACGGAATTGTTGAAAGAAAAATCGTGAGCCGCATGAGTGCCGTAGGAATACCCCAGTTCCTGGTGATTCTTATAGGACGGTCTGGTGATGATGTTGATAACCCCGCTGAGAGCATTGGCTCCGTACACTGTAGCCCGATGACCTCTTATATACTCCACCTTCTCAATAATATTCGCCGGGATAAAATTGGGATTGACCGCAGCGATGCCGGAGGAGTTCAGCGGGTTTCCGTCAAGAAGCACCAGCACATGTTCCGCCTTGCCGCCCCGCACGTAGAAATTAGCTGACTGGCCGCGGCCGCCGTAGCTGACAATATCCACGCCCGGCAAAAGCTCCAATATCTCCTTAACGGTATGGAGTTCCATTTTTTCAATCTGATCCCGGGTTACCACCTCCACCGGAGCCAGCACCGAAGACTCGCTTTCCTGAACGCGGGAGGCGGTGACCACAACATCTTCAGTTATAACGGTTTCAGCAGAAACCAGCGCCGGAAACAGCATTCCCAGCATTACGTATTTAATATTCATGATGATCTCTTATTCATTACGCGTGAACAATTAAACGGACACCGGGGCAAGTATTCGGACTCCTTTAAAATCCTGAGACTTCCCGCCTGTGGCAGTGTCATTTTCAGGATCAGACGCAAAGATACCGCTGCGCGACAGTTCTGGATTCTCACCAGATTCCTTATTAAGCAAAGCAAGCACCTCCGGATAACCGCGAATTATAATCAGATACCGGTTTTTTGTATAATTTTTAAGTGCCTGGGTACTGATTACGTGACCATTAATTCCGGCAAATCACCCGGATGCGGCATATGCGAAACAGCGAAGAACAAACACCGGCAAGGGAAAAGACTGAGAACAAAAAAAATCAGGAGAAACCGGAGAAGGAGAGAAAACAAGACAGTCTCAGAGGCGGACAATTAACAGGAACACAAACAAAAAGCCACGGCTTCTTCGGGAAACCATGGCTCTTAAACCAGACTTCAGAAAAACTGTCAGTCTTCCATGTAATGCTCAGGGAGCGGAATTCTGGCAACTCCGGTTCTCACTGCGGCCTCGGCAACAGCCCGGGCCACTTTCTTTACCAGTCTCTTGTCCATCGGCTTCGGCATAATGTATTCCGGACCGAACTCCAGCTTTTCTGCTCCGGCAGCCTTGACCACATAATCAGGAACCGGTTCCTGAGCCAGCAGACGAATGGCGTTCATGGCAGCCTTCTTCATCTCCAGATTGATTTCCGTGGCTCTGACATCGAGAGTGCCCCGGAACAGGAACGGGAAGCAGATAACGTTATTGATCTGGTTCGGATAGTCGGAACGTCCGGTTCCGAAAATAATATCCGGACGGCGTCTCTTAACAACCTCCGGAGACACCTCAGGATTCGGATTGGAGCAAGCAAAGATAACCGCCTTGGGAGCCATGCTCATAACTTCCTCTTCGCTGACCAGATCGGGGCCGGAAACTCCCAGGAATACATCGGCATCCTTCATGGCCTCGGCAAGGGTGGCAGGGCCGGAATCATTCACAAAGCGCGGCTTTTCGCCATTAAGGTCTGTACGGCTTGAACGGATGATGCCGTGGCGATCCACCATAAAGAAGTTTTCTTTCTTTGCCCCGCAGGCCAGAAGCAGGTCAGAACAGGCCACACCGGCTGCGCCGGCGCCCAGACATACCACCTTGCAGTCCTCTATCTTCTTTCCCTGCAGCTCAAGAGCATTCAGAATGCCGGCAGTGGTTACGATGGCGGTGCCATGCTGATCGTCATGAAACACGGGAATGGAGCAGATCTTCTTAAGACGCCTTTCGATTTCAAAGCATTCCGGAGCCTTGATATCTTCAAGATTAATGCCGCCGAAGGTATCAGCAATATTGGCAACCGTATTAACAAAATCATCAACGTCCTTGTGCTTCACCTCAATGTCTATGGCATCAACATTGGCGAACTTCTTGAACAGGAGGGCCTTGCCTTCCATTACCGGCTTTGATGCCAGAGGGCCGAGATTGCCAAGACCAAGGATGGCCGTGCCGTTGGAAATAACCGCTACCAGATTGCCCTTGATGGTATATGTGTAGGCGCTGTCCGGGTTAGCTGCAATTTCGCGCACAGGTTCTGCCACTCCGGGGCTGTATGCCAGAGTCAGGTCATGAGCGGTTTCCGCAGGTTTGGTAATGCTGATGGAAATCTTGCCCGGAGTCGGGTTCTTATGATATTCCAAAGCTTCATCGTGTAATTTGCTGTCAGCCATATTAAAAACTCCAATAAACAGGACTGTGCTGTTATTGTACAGGAAAAATCCGAATCGCCAGAATCAGACCGGAAAAACATGATTATCTGCCCCCGGAACAGGCCGGGAACGCCTGAAAACAGGCGGGCAGAGAACTTAAGTGATCACAGAATAAACAATATTGCTGCAAAATTGGAAAGAAGAAACAAAAAATGTTCAGTGGGACAAATTTTGCCGAAAGCAAAAAACAAAAATCCCGGACTATGTCTCAGCCCGGGATCTGAAAAACAGCAAAGGATGCTGATTACTTCTTGGAACCAAACATGCCGAAACGCTTGTTGAAACGCTCTACGCGGCCGGCGTTGTCAACAATCTTCTGCTTGCCGGTGAAGAAAGGATGGCAGGAGGAGCAAACATCGATGCTGAGATCCTTGCCAAGGGTGGAACGCACCTTGAAGGTGTTGCCGCAGGAGCACTTAACGGTAATAAAATCGTATGCCGGATGAATATCTTTTTTCATGGAAAACCTCGGTTAGGCTGTGTCGCCATCAGACCACTCGCGCGCCTGACACCACACATAAAGTAAAAGTCAAAAAACGCGACGCATGATATATTATTAGAAGGAATTGTGCAATAGGTGTTGAAAAAAAATAATGTACCTGCAAGTAGCCGTAAACATACATATTTACCAGCTCCTGGAGTATGCCACCCCGGATGAAAACATCGAAGAGCGCAAATCCTCTTCCGGCGCGGCTTATGATAATACCCTGGGTCTGGTGTTCTCCGAAGACGGCGCAGATCCGGAATCCGGGAGCGCCCCGGCCTCAGAGCAGGAAGATTCCGACCCGATAGTTCCCGCAATCATGAAAGGATGCCGGGTTTTAGTTCCGGTGGGAACCCGGGAGGTTTACGGCGTCGTCATTTCCCAGAATCAAACCCCCGGCGCGTCCGAGGACGGCAGCACCAGAACCGGGGTCAGAAAAATCATTAAATTCATCGACTCTGCTCCGGTATTTAACAGCAGCATCATTTCTCTCCTGCTGTGGGCCGCCTCTTATTATCACTATCCCCCGGGGGAGGTTTTCTTCTCCGCCCTGCCCCCGCTTCTCAAAAACGGCAGCCCGGCCCGGCTTCCGGCAATAGAGGGCTGGGAAAGAACGGACATCAGGGAACCGGAAAAGCTTTTGAGCCGTCTCAAGAAAGGCCGGGAAGCCTGGAACTGTCTTAAAAACCAGAGCCTGTCCGCGCAGGATTTCAAAAACATGGGAATCTCGGGATCAGTTCTGAAATCTCTGGAGAAAAAAGGCCTGATCCGCCGGATAAACCTGCGGGAAAGAGAGAGTCCGTGGCAGAAGCGGGATATTACGGTAAATCATGAATTCATCATGAACGAGGAACAGTCCCGGGCCGTCAGTGAAATCAGTTCCCGGTCAGGCTTCAATGTATTCCTGATAAACGGGGTCACCGGTTCCGGGAAAACAGAGGTCTATCTTAATCTTATAGAGGAAATAATCCTTAAGGGGCTGCAGGCCATGGTGCTGGTGCCGGAAATCAATCTGACCCCGCAGACTGTCAGCCGCTTTTACCGCCGTTTTGCCGTTCCCATAGTCTGCATTAATTCCGCCATGTCCGCCCGGGAACGCCTTGATGCCTTTCTCCTGTTCTCCGCAGGATCGGCAGCCATCCTTATCGGTACCCGCAGCGCCGTATTCACCCCCATGAAGTTTCCCGGCATTATAATCATTGACGAAGAGCATGACAGCTCCTTTCGCCAGGAGGACGGCTTCCGCTATCACGCCCGGGATCTGGCTGCGGTAAGAGCCCGGCTGGAAAACATTCCCATTGTTCTCGGCTCAGCAACGCCTTCTCTGGAAAGCCTCTATAACGTCAAAATCGGAAAATTCCATGAAATCAAGCTGCTCCGACGGGCCGGAAATGCCCAGCCGGCAAAGATCATTCCCATAGACATGCGCCGGGAAATCATTACCAGGGGGCTTTCGGATTCCCTTTTGATTTCCATAAAGGCAGAGCTGGAACAGGACAATCAGGTGCTGATCATGCTGAACCGCCGGGGCTATGCTCCGAAAATCATCTGTCATGACTGCGGCTATGTATTTTCCTGTCAGAACTGCGATTCCAATCTTTGCTATCATCAGGATCGGCACATTCTGCTGTGTCATCACTGCGAAACCCGGTACCCGGTTCCCTCTCAGTGTCCCATGTGCGGCAGCCAGGGACTCACCATTACCGGAAACGGCACCGAACAGCTGGAAAGCTGCCTCCGGGAATGCTTCCCCGATGAAAGCATTGTCCGCATTGATCGGGACAGCGTTACCCGCAAAGGGGTTCTGGAGCAGTATCTTCAGGAAATTAACGAAAAGAAGCACCGGATCATCGTCGGCACCCAGATGCTGGCCAAGGGGCATGATTTTCCAGAAGTTACTCTGGTGGGCATCATCGATATTGACAGCAGTCTTATCAGCGATGACTTCCGCTCTCAGGAAAAACTGGCGCAGCTGATTATTCAGGTTAGCGGCCGGGCCGGCAGGAGCTTAAAAAAAGGCAAGGTGCTGCTCCAGACCTACTGGCCCCGGCATCCCCTGCTGGAGCTTCTGATCCGAGACGGCTATGATGCCTTCGCTCAGGAAGAGCTATCCAAAAGAGAAAAGCTCAGACTTCCTCCGCTGACCTGTCAGACGGTGATCAGAGGCAATTCCCCCAGCCACCGAAGCCTCTCGGATCTTATGGACGAAATATACTTTCTCATGCAGGACGTTGCCGGCGGTTTTCCGCATATCCGCATCCATCCTCCCATGGCCGCCGCCATGGAAAGAAAAGGCAACCGGTATCATCTCAACATTGTTGCCGAAGCGGACACCCGAGGAGAGATGCAGAAATTTCTGACGGCCCTGATAAAAAGGAGGAACGAACTCCGGCATCTTTGCGGCTGCCGCACCGTTATTGACGTTGACCCCACCGTCACACTGTAAAATTCCTCATAGCCGGAAAAGGATCTCCCGCTATTCCCTGTCATTTCTCCCCATTCCCTTCCACCCCCGGTCATTCCATTCCGGTATTCGTTCCCATTAATTGCAAAACTCTGAAAAATGCTTATACTTTACCCATTATATGCAGCCTGCCTCACAAAAAGCACCTGATCAGGAAGCACCACGGAATCTACTAATTGGAATTTCTTCATGAAAGAATATATTCAGAATCTCCTTACCGATATCGTATCCGGTCTTAAAAATGAAAAACTGCTGCCGGAGAATACTCAGATTCGCATTATGGTTGAGAACACCAAGGACAAGGCTCATGGCGATTATGCCTCAAACATTGCCATGATGCTGGCTCGGCCCATGCAGAAAAAGCCGCAGGAAATAGCTCTCCTGCTAACCTCCCGCATTCCTCTGAACGACAGAATATCCCGGGTTGAGATCGCCGGGCCGGGCTTCATCAATTTCTTTGCCAGCAAGGAATTTCTGGAAAATCAGGTAAACAGTCTGCTTAAGGATCCCCTGCTGGGGGTTAAGCCGGCCCGCGCCCCGGAGACCGTGGTTATTGATTACTCTTCCCCCAACGTAGCCAAGGAAATGGCGGTGCACCACATAAGATCCACCGTCATCGGCGATGCGGTAGCCCGTATTCTGGAATTTCTCGGCAACCGGGTTATCCGGGCCAATCATATCGGAGACTGGGGCACCCAGTTCGGCATGCTCATAGCGTGTCTTGAGAAAAAGGAACAGGAGCATGCCAGCTCCCTGGAACTTGCGGATCTTGAAGCCTTTTACCGCGAAGCCAAAAAGCATTATGACGAGGATCCGGAATTTGCCGAAAAGGCCCGCGGCTACGTGGTAAAGCTGCAGAGCGGCGATGAGTACTGCCGCAGCATGTGGCAAAAGCTGGTGAAGATCACCATGGATCAAAATCAGGATATCTACCGCAGGCTCAATATTTCCCTGTCTGAAAAGGACGTCATGGGGGAAAGTCTCTACAATCCCATGCTGAAACCGCTGGTAGACGACCTCATAAATCGGGGACTGGCCCGGGAGGATCAGGGAGCCATTGTGGTTTATCTGAACACCTTCAAAGACAAGGAGGGCAATCCCCGGGGCGTCATAGTGCGGAAAAGCGACGGCGGCTACCTCTACACCACCACTGACATTGCCTGCGCCAAATACAGATGGGAACATTTCGGAGCTAAGAGAATCATCGTTTTTGCCGATTCCAGACAGCATGAACATCTGCTCATGGCCTGGGATATTGCCAGAATGGCCGGATATCTTCCCGATGACGTTCTCACCGAGCACGGATCCTTCGGCATGATGCTGGGCAAGGACGGCAAGCCTTTCAAAACCAGAACCGGAGGCACGGTAAAGCTGAAGGAGCTTCTGGACGAAGCCGAAAACAGAGCCCGCGAGCTTATGTCCGGCCGGAATGACGCGCTCTCTCCCGAGGAGAAAAACAGCGTCGTCCATGCTGTGGCCATGGGAGCCGTAAAATATGCGGATTTGTCCAAAAACCGCACCACGGACTACATTTTCGACTGGGATAACATGCTTACCTTCGACGGCAACACCGCCCCGTATCTGCAATACGCCTACAGCCGCATCAGATCCATATTCAGAAAAACCTCCGCAGCGCCGGGAGCCATCAAAATCACCGCCCCGGAGGAAGAAAATCTCCTTTTGAAATTCATAAAATTCAGCGAGGTGGTTAACGGAGCGGCCGAAAAGGCCATGCCGCACCTTTTATGCGCCTACCTGTATGAGCTTGCCGGACTTTTCATGAAATTCTATGAGTCCTGTCCGGTGCTCAAGTCCGATGTTCCTGAGGATGTCCGGCAAAGCAGACTCGCCATTGCCGAATGCGCGGCCCGGATTCTGAAAACCGGTCTGGGACTTCTGGGAATTGAAACCCTGGAGAGAATGTAATTAAACGCCCGGGTACTGACCGAAGCTCATCGTGTTTTGGTCAAAATGCGTTTCGATTTTTAGAGTTTATTCAGGGACAATTCCAGATGGTAGTAGCTGTAAATAAAAACCGCAAAAGAAGCTCCGCAAGCAAACCGCCGGAAAACCGCAAGGGGCGCGCTCTCATTATCGTGGTGATTGGAGCTCTGGTTCTCGGTTTTCTGGCTTTCGTGATTTGGCTGTGGGCTGCCAAAACCCCGAAGGCGCCGGCTCCGAAACCGCAGCAGAAGCAGGAGCAGCCGCGGCCCCAAAAGCCGGTAAACACCTATTCCTACACGGAAATTCTGGAGCATAAGAAAATTGACTCCGGCTCCGGCGTCACCATTACCAGAAACTATGAAGCGGAACGGCAGGCCAAAGAAGCTGAGTACTATCGCAAAATAGCGGAAAGGAAAAAACGCATTCAGGAGGAAAGAGAACGGCAGCAGGCTGAAAAAGAGCTCAGACTGGAAAAGCAGCGGCTGGAAAAGGAAAGGATTCGTCTCGAGAAGGAAAAAGCCCGCCTCGAAAAGGAAAGAAAAGCCCAGGAAGCCATCGCTGCCAAGGAAGCGGCTTCTGCCGGCAATTCTTCATCCGCAGGCTCCGGCGCCAGCCCGGCAACGCTGACTGACGGTTCCGGGATCATGATGGTTACAAAATCCGGCGATAAGCAGATTGTAATCAATGACAAACGGCAAAAGGGCAAGACCTACCTGTATTGTCAGGAAAACTACCGCACCTCTCGTGATGCCGAATCCCTCAAGGCCAGAATGGCGCTGGAAGGCAATTCCTCCATCATTTACCGCAAAAAAATGGGCGGCGGCTATGTCTACAGCCTTATTGTCGGACCGGTGAGCGGTGATAAAAATGCCTTAAAGACCGCGGTGCAGAAGTCCTACAATATCGTCTGCAACTGATTTGCAGCAGGCCAGGCAAACGAAAAATCCCTGAAAGCTCAGGGATTTTTTTCACTCCATAAAGCAAAATACCAAACCAGAAATCAGTATTTTTCCTTAAACACAATCTCTATCGCTCTCACCAGCTTCTCAAAATCACGCTCGGTCCACATCATTCCGGAACGCTCTTCGCTCTCCTTGTCAAAGGATCGCTTGAGACGCGCCACCATTTCGTTATAACGCCGGGGAGTTATCGAGGTCATTTCGCACTTATCAAAATCACAGATCCAAGGATTGTCAGCTCCGTCAAGAAGCAGGTTATTGATATTCAGATCCGAATGGTAAATCCCTGCTCTGAACAGAGTGCCGATGGAATCCCCTATTTTCAGAATTTCCTCGTCAGCCAGACGCCGCTCCGAAAGAATCTTGCCAATATTGCGGGCTCCGGTTATTTCCTTGGTAATAATGTCATTTTTGACAAAGAGACCGTTTCTGGTAACCCGGGCCAGCACCGGTGTGGGAACATGCAGGCCCATGGCCCGCATTCTCAGAAGCAGATCATACTCCTGCACCGAACGATCCGCCGTAGCGGAAAAGCATAAAAACTTGTCCTTAAGAAGCTTTGCCATCATGCCGCCGCGATAGTAATGACGGATAATGACGCGTCTGCCTTCCTGATCATTGACCAGATAGGTACGGCCTCTGCCAATAAAAACCTGCACAACCTTTCCGCTGGATTCATACTGGGAAACATCGCAGTAGCGCTCCAGCTCCTGCTCGGTTACTCCCTTTTTAAAAAACTGCGGATTATAAACATAGGTTACATTTTTGGTCTCAATAACGGCCTTTTCCTGCAGAGCCATAACAACTTCCCCGTATACTTGAAAACATAGCGAAATAATAAATGTTTTTTTGTAACAATGCACGATTTTACACGGATATTCCTGTTAATATATAGCTTTCACTCGCAACTTTTAAGTAAGTTAACGGCTGTTCCGGCGTCACTCAGCGGCTGTTCGCCGGTTATGGGCTGATCCTTTGTGGTATCTGATACGGGGGTAAACCTCATGGAAACAACACCAACCTCAATCTGTGTTCTCAGACTGTCCGCCATCGGAGACTGCATAAATGCTCTGGCTCTGGTGCAGCTGCTTCAAAGGAATTTTCCTGAGGCTGAAATAACATGGATCATCGGAAAAGCCAGCGTCAGCCTTTTTGAAGGCATTCCCGGGATTAATTTTGCCGTCTACGACAAGAAAACCGGAATAAGAGGCATGCTGGCGCTCAGAAAACAGCTTAAGCATAAAACCTTTGATGTTGTGCTGGATATCCAAAGCGCCCTCAGAGCCAGCATCCTGTCACTGATTGCGGTAAAAGGCCGGATCAAATACGGTTTTGACCGGGAAAGGGCCATGGACGGCCAGCGCTTCTTCACTGACAGGGAGGTAAAATCTCCGGAACCGCCTCATATTCATGTGCTGGACGGCTTTATCGCCTTTGCCGCCGCTCTGGGCTGTTCAGATCTTGCTCCCCGCTGGGATTTCTGCCTAACTGAGGCCGAAATCTCCCGGATGAAGGGGTATGTTACCGGAAAAACAGTTCTCCTGACGCCATGCTCGTCCAAAGAATTTAAAAACTGGACGCTGAACGGATACATAGAAATCACCAAATATGCTCTTTCCCGCGGCTTTAACGTCATTATCGCCGGCGGCAAATCCGCTTATGAGCTGGAAATGGCAGAAAATATAATAAACGGCATTCATGTTGACCGGGAGAGAGTGACCAATATTATGGGCAAAACCAGCCTTCGGGATCTGGCCGCGCTGATTTCCCAGATCTCTCTGGTAATCTCTCCCGATTCCGGCCCGGTGCACATTGCCAACGCCCTGAACATTCCCGTCCTGGGACTGTATGCCAATCACAATCCCGCCCGGGTAGGACCTTACAGCTTTGGCAAGTATGCCGTCTCGGTTTACGAAAAATATCTGGCAGAGGAGCATCCCGGGGGAACTCAGGGACTTAAATGGAGAACCAAGGTGCAGAACAAGTTAGCCATGCATGGAATTACCACTGTCATGGTACGGGAAAAATTTGATAAAATTCTCACCGATTTCAAACTATAAGGAAAACCATAACATGCTGGCAGTATATCCGGGTACCTTTGATCCCTTCACTCTCGGTCATCTTGACATCCTGAAAAGAAGCTCCTGTCTATTCAGCAAGGTTATCCTGGCCGTATCTGAAAGTCCGGCGAAGTCCCCCGTGGTAGATTTCCGGGATCGCACTGAAATAGTGAAGCTTTGCGCTGCCAGATTTCCCAATGTAACGGTGGAACCCTTCACCGGCATGCTGGTGGATTTTCTGCAGGAAAGAAATGCCGGAGTGCTGGTTCGCGGCATCAGAAACCTTTTTGACTGCGAATACGAGCTGACCCTGCAGGCCATGTACAAGAAGCTGATGCCGTCTTTGGAAATTGTCATGCTTCCGGCTTCGCCCAGCGTCAGCTTTATCTCCTCCACTCTGGTCAGAGATGTCATAAGGCACTACGGCGACATAACTCCCTTCGTGCCTCCTGAAGTTTCGCAATACCTTAAGGATCACAAATGCGCTTAGGACATTTGTTCCTGATCACTTCTGACACCGGGGACAGTAGTAGGAGCTCCGGGACAGCACGGCATGCTCTATGGGCGTGCCGCATACCGGGCAGGGCTGGCCTTTTTTGCCGTACACCCGGAGTTCATTGACATATTCTCCCGGACTGCCATCGGATCCGCTGAAATCATGGATGGTGGTGCCCCCTCGGGCGATGGACTTCTCCAGTATTTCCCGGATGTTCTTTACCAGAACGCCGCACTCCTGCTCCGTTACCGCGCAGGCTTTTCTGAAAGGGCTGATCCCGCTGGCAAAAAGCACCTCGCTGGCATAGATATTTCCCACGCCCACCAAAACTTCGTTATCCATAAGAGCCTTTTTAACCGGGGTTCTGCTGCGGCTCAGGCGTTCATGAAGCGCCTGTCCGGTAAATGAATCCTCCAGAGGCTCCGGACCGAGCTTTACAAGCCGGGGATCCTCCAAAGGATCCCTGTTTCCGGGAAACCATTCAAAAAGGCCGAATCGGCGCTGATCGTTAAATCTGATCACCGGGCCTCCCGCTATCACAATATCGATATGATCGTGCTTAATCACCGGAGTATCCGGAGACACCAGATGCAGATGTCCGGACATGCCCAGATGGATCAGCGCAGCTCCGGAGCCGGTTCTGATAATTATGTATTTGCCGCGGCGATCCACGCTGGTAACCGGGAGATCCCGGAGACAGGCAAATTCCGGAGATACAGGAGTCCTGAGTCTGGGAAACCTCACCACAAAATGCGAAATAGTATGATCGATGAGGGCGGGAGCAATGCCCCGTCTGGTTACTTCCACTTCAGGCAATTCCGGCATATTTGTCCTCCTGAAAACAAAAAAACCCGAAGCCATGACTCCGGGTTACCTGACACATACAAAGACGCAGAATTACTTGATCTTGCCTTCCTTGTAAAGCACATGCTTGCGTACAACCGGATCATACTTCTTCATTTCGAGCTTCTCAGGAGTTGTGCGCTTGTTCTTGGTAGTGGTGTAGAAATGACCAGTACCAGCAGTTGAATTCAAACGAATCTTTTCACGTCCGCCTTTAGCCATTTTTTATCTCCTTAAATAACTTCACCCTTGGCACGCAGTTCAGCAAGAACCTGATCAATGCCTACTTTGTCGATGGTACGGATTGCTCTAGTGCTCAAACGAAGTCTTACAAACCTGTTCTCGGACTCCACCCAGAATCTGTGGAAATGGAGATTAGGAAGAAAACGGCGGCGAGTGGCATTCTTAGCATGGGAACGATTGTTACCCACAGCAGGCCCTTTGCCTGTAACTTGGCATACTCTTGACATTGCGGTCACTCCAAATATTAAAAAATCATTCTTTTAACAACCCAGAAGGACAACTTCAAGGTGTGCTTGACGTACTCATCCTGCCTGAACAGGAAGATTCCGGCATCCGGAACCCAAAAAGCGGCGGTTCGGAATTCGACAGCCCGGCTTCGCTGTTCCCCAGGGGCTCAGCCTTGCTCATTGCTGTCCGGGCAAGTCCTGCACTTCTTAAAATGTTTGCACTGGCGTTATGCATTAATCAGCGTCATTAGAGCACTGTAAATTCCCGTAATCAAAAACGGAACCATGATGCTCATGATAAACTTGCGGTGCGATTTTATACACCAAAAGCAGATCAAAATCAACTGTTAAAAGACAAAAAAATCAGCAGGGAACCGGCAGTCAGCCAAGTTCTCTGATAAGGCCGGGAAATTTACCTCTGAGCTACCATGCTTACAGGTGAGCTTCAGTCAGGCGCGGCGGCCTGTTTTCTCCCCGGCATCTTCAGGAATAAAACAGACAATTATGATTTCCCCTGCCCAAAAACTCCGGTATTTTATCACATTTTTTCCCGCTATGAAATTAATTGAAGGGGATCACGAATGCCGAAATTTTCAGTTATTTAATCCCCTGTCCGTTTTTACGTGCTAAACTTGCCGCAGTTTAAACGGCCTCACGAAAAGCACAGGAGATGCGGGTTATGAGCATGTCAGGGAAAAGAATTATTCTGGGCATTACCGGAGGCATTGCCGCCTACAAGGCGGCAATGCTCCTCCGGCTCCTTAAGAAGGAAAACTGCGATGTCACCGCAGTCATGACCAAAGCCGCGGAAAATTTTATTACCCCGCTCACCATGCAGGCCCTGTCGGGAAAGCCGGTGCTTCGGGACATGTTTTCAGAAGCAGCGGATAATGGCATAGTTCATATCAGCGCGGCCGCGCAGGCGGATCTCGTGGTAATTGCCCCGGCCACTGCCAATACCATTGCCAAAATCCGGGCCGGCATCGCCGATAACCTTTTGACCTCAATTGTTCTGGCCACAGAGGCTCCGATTGTTATCGCCCCGGCCATGAACCGGGTGATGTGGGAAAACCGTGCCACCCAGGACAACATCAGAACACTCCGGGAACGGGGCTTTCTGATTTCCGGCCCGGCATCCGGGTTTCAGGCCTGCGGAGACACCGGGGCCGGACGGATGTCAGAGCCGGAGGACATATTAAAGGACATCCGGAGCATTCTGTCCGGAAACGCAGCCGCCCCGAAAAATCCCGGCAGGCTCTCCGGAATCAAGGCGGTAATTACGGCAGGGCCGACAATAGAACCGCTGGATCCGGTACGTTACCTGTCCAACCGCAGTTCCGGCAAAATGGGGTATGCCATCGCCCGAGCCGCCGCGGATATGGGAGCTCAGGTAACCCTGATAAGCGGGCCGGTTTTCCTGGAACCTCCTCCGGGAGTCTCTCTGATACCGGCAGAAACCGCTCTGGAAATGCGGGATGCGGTAATGAACAGCATTCCCGGAGCGGATGTCTTTATCGGAACCGCGGCCGTGGCGGACTACCGGGCAAAAGAAATCTCTCCCGTAAAAATCAAAAAAAGCGTTCATGGCGGAGAAATTTCTCTCCTGCTCACGGAAAACCCCGATATTCTGTCTCTGGTGGGGCATGCCCCGGAAAGGCCCCGCATTGTGGCCGGCTTCGCCGCGGAAACCGGCAATCTGGAAGAATACGCCCTTAAAAAACTCACGGCTAAAAATGCCGACGTTATTTTTGGAAATGATGTTTCAGACAAAACCATCGGCTTTAACAGCGATGAGAATGAAATCACCGTATTCACCGGAAAAGGAGATCCCGTACGCCTGCCCCGCGCCTCCAAAAAGGATCTGGGGAATGCCGTGGTCAGCTTTATTGCGGATATGCTGCAATAATCCCGGAGCCTCCGCTGCCGGAAAAGCTTCTTCCCCCGGCAGCGAGTTTTTTCATCATAAAAACAGCGCGGCTCAGCAGCAGATCTTTTCAAAAAACAGGGCAAAAAGGATAGTTAAAAAAGTCACAAAATTATCCTCGCCGCCTGCCATGAATTTCATTAATTTCCGCAGCATTGTATAATCACGGGCGTTTAATATCCGGCATTGCGCGGGCGGGCATTGTGCAGTGAGTGAGGCAGCGGCAATGCCGCAGTGCCTCAGGCTTATGTCCGTTATAAGCGCAGACATCCACTGAATCCACACCGCGTGGACACTGATTAATCAAGGAATCTTAAATGGCAGAAGAAACAAACGCCCAAGAAGCAACAAACGCTAAAATCACCGAAATTATTGATAAGTCGATAATTCAGGATCCCATCGGTTATCTGCAGGCGCATCAGGATCAGCTCATCAGCTTTGGTCTGGACATTCTCAGCGCCGCAGCCATACTCTTTGTCGGCTGGCTGATTTCCAAGCTGGTATACAAAATCAGCTATACGGTAATGACCAAGGCCAGCATTGAACAGACTGTTTCAAAATTTATCTCCAACCTCATTCAATATGCCGTCATCGCCTTTGTCCTCACCGCCGCTCTGGCTCAGGTCGGGGTTCATACAGCCTCCTTCGTGGCCATTGTGGGTGCCGCATCCTTCGCTGTAGGCATGGCTTTGCAGGGTTCTCTTTCAAACTTTGCCTCCGGAGTGCTGCTCCTGATCTTCCGTCCCATCAAAGTGGGAGAAGTGGTGGAAGCTGCCGGAAAGACTGGCTCGGTGCAGGAGATTACCATTTTCACCACCACCTTCCTGACTCCTGACAACAAGGTGATTATCATTCCCAACAGCTCCATTTCCGCAGGCACCATTATCAACTATTCCCGCATGGAAAAGCGCCGCGTGGACTTCTCCTTCGGAATTGAATACGGTTCAGACCTTAAGAAGGCCAAGGAAGCCATCACCAAAATGTTCGAGAGCGACGAACGCGTTCTCAAGGAAGATGGCATTACCGTGGTAATCGGCTCTCTCGGAGAATCCAGCATCAATGTTACCGCCCGGGTATGGTGCAAGGGCGCTGACTACTGGGATGTCTATTTTGACAATACCGAAAAGGTGGTAGCAGCTCTTACCGAAGCCGGCATCAACATTCCGTTCAAGACCGTTACCGTTATCAACCAGAAAGTAAGCGGTTAAACACTGACACCTAAATACGAAAAGCCATGGCCTGAGCCATGGCTTTTTTGTATCCTGGTTTCAGCTTCAGATGCCGTAGGTGTCGCGATAAGCCTTCATATCAGAAAGATGCTCCGCCAAACCGGGAACTCCGGCCATGTACTCCATAAGATCGCTCATGGTAATAATGGCTGCCACCCGGGTGTTAAAATCGCGTTCCACCTCCTGCACAGCGCTGAGATCCGACTGTCCCTTTTCCTGCCGATCCAGAGCCAGCAGAATGCCGCTCAGAGAAGCCGGAGAACTGGCAATAATAGCCATGGATTCCCGGATGGCGGTGCCCGCCGTGATAACATCATCCACCAGCACTACGCGGCCGTTCAGCGGAGACCCCACCAGATTGCCGCCTTCGCCATGATCCTTGGCCTCCTTCCTGTTGAAGATCCACGGAATATCTCCGCCGTACTTCCGGGCATAAGCCACCGCCAGCGAGGTTACAATGGGAATTCCCTTGTATGCCGGCCCGAAAAGCAGATCAAACTCCAATCCGGAATCACGCAGAGCATCTGCGTAAAACTCCCCCAGAAGCCCCAGATCCTTTCCGGTGCAAAAAAGTCCCGCATTGAAGAAATACGGACTTACCCGGCCGGATTTCAGGGTAAAGCTGCCAAATCTGAGCACGTTACGGCTTAATGCCAGTTCGATAAAAGCCTTCTTATAATCCTTCATTTTGTACCGCCTGTCTTAAAACTCTTCCTGAAAACATATTGTACACAATTATCACAGGGGCAATATGTGCTATTATGAATTCCAGCGGGAAAATTTGTCCGGAACGGCTTTCCCGGCAAATTCCCGACAACCTTCGTATCGTTATTTAAGGAAATCAAATGCTCAGAAGTATGACCGGCTTTGCCAGCAAAGAAGTTAAAACAGAACACTACCAGATATCCCTGTCCCTGAAAGCGGTTAATTCCAGATACTTGGACATGTTCTTCTTTTATCCGGATTCGCCGGAACCTATGAACATGGAAATGTCATTTCGGGAACAGCTCCGAAATAAAATATCCCGTGGGAAGCTGACTCTGGTGGTAAATGTCAAAAAGATTGCGGCCGACAGTCAGCTGGCCATGAACCAGGATCTGGCCGCAAGCCTGCTCAAAAATCTCCATGAGATCAGCCGGATTAACAGCGAAACAGCCCCCGAATCCGGTATCGGCATTCAAATTAATGCCATGGACATCATCAATTTCCCCGGAGTTTTAGGCAATGCCGAATCACACCGCGAGGAACTGGAGGAGGCTCTCCGGAGCGCTTTGGACAGCGTTATTGACGAATTCAATAGCTCCCGGGAATGCGAAGGCCGCAAGCTGGAGGAATTCCTTAACAGTCATCTGGATACCATTGCCCGGCATGTTTCTTCCATAAAATCCCGGCTTCCGGATATTATCGAATGGCAACGAAAGAAAATTGCCAGCTTTGCTCTGGAACAGCAGGTAAAGCTGGACAATGCCATTCTGGAACAGGAAATCATCCTTTTTGCTCAGCGCGCCGACATCGCCGAAGAACTGAACCGGCTGACCTCCCACATTTCACAAACCCGGGAAATCCTCAAAAAAGGCGGCGTTATCGGTAAAAGACTGGATTTCATGATGCAGGAATTCAATCGGGAATCCAACACCATCGCCTCCAAGTCAGTAAACGCTGAAATCACCTGCGAGGCGGTAGATCTCAAGGTGCAGATCGAACAGATGCGGGAACAGGTGCAAAATATTGAATAATCCGGGACTGCAATAATCGCCGAAACAGCGTTTTTTGCAGCCCGCCCCGCCGTAAGCCCTCCTCTTGAGGGCTTTTTATTTTGGCGGCGCTGTTTCCGAAGACTCGCAGCCTTGCGCCGCAACCTTCAGAGATGATATCCCCGAACGCATAATGAGCTTCCTTAAAAAATGGCCCATGATAAAGGGCTTTTTCAGCAGCTTCAGCATGAGCTTTGCTCTGAGACCGCGGGTTGCCCGGCGATAATCCTTCAGAGTTACCTCGCTTTTCCGGTTAAAAAGCCCGGCAAGGGAGGCCGCGCTCTCAAACGCATAGCTCATCCCCTCAAGAGAAGACGGACTGATAAAACCGGCCGCCTCTCCCAGAAGAAAGCAGCGATCCCCGCCGAGGCAGAACTCCCGGGAAGAAGCCGGACTTAACACCAGACAGGTTTCAGTTTTAATGGGGTTTTCCAGCTTAAAGCCGACTCCGGCAAGCTTGGTTTTCAGCATCCGGAACCTTTCCCGGGCTCCCTTGTTCGGGAACGCGCCGCCCAGAATAAAACTGTCATCCTTCGACACGCCCCAGGAATAGCAGTCGGTGAGATTCCGATCAAATATGCAGGAATACATCGGTGATTTATGAGTATCCGGAAACCACTGCTGTATGGCGAGATAACTGCGGATTTTATGATCCGGAAACAGCCGCTGTCGTACTGCGGAGTTAGCCCCGTCGGCTCCCACAAGATACCGGGCATAATACGTCTCGCGTTTTTCTTTGTCGCGAACCGTTATGGCATAGCAGTCATCCCTTTTTTCAAAATCCAGGGCGGTAACACCGTTTCGTACCTCCGCATGAACGGGAATCAGCGACTTCAGCCAGAGATCAAACTTATGACGATCCATATTGATGTAAAACCGCTGGTAATATCTTTCATACCCTGTTTCCAGATCTATGGTTCGCACCGCAAAGATCTGGGGATTTACCAGCACCTCCAGCGGCAGAGTTAACCCGAACCTGGCGAAGCATTTCTGAGCATCATGAGCCAGAAGCCCGCCGCAGGGCTTTCGGAAGCTGTTTTCCGTATCATCCTTCTTATCAAGAGCCAGCACCTTAAGATTGGGATCAAGGAGTCTCGCAAAGGTAGCGCCGGAAGGCCCCAAACCGATTATCGCCACATCAAAAACATTCTTTTCCGCCATCGCATTTCCGGAATCAAAAAAAAAAGAGAACACGCCTGTTAAGGCATGCTCCCGCAGCATGAACAATGACCGCGTACTAAAATATCCCGCCTGAGCCGGTGTTTTTTTTCCGAGATGTTTCCGGGATATGCCGCGGCCCGGTGTTTTTTTAGTCCTTCCTTCTCCAGGTAGTGCCTGCAGGGCCGTCTTCGATCAGAATGCCCATGGCCTGAAGCTCATTCCGCGCCCGATCTGCCTCGGCCCAGTTCTTGTTCTTTCTGGCGGCAGATCTGATTTGGATGAGTTCTTCAATTTTAGCCGTATCCAAATCGTCTGAAGCAGCATCTACGCCTTTGACATAGGCATCGGCATCCCCGGTGAGAATTCCCAGCACCCCTCCAAGCTTTCTGAGCAGTCCGGCCAAAGCTCCGGCTCTGTCGCTTCCTGTCGTCTTGGCGATATTGAGATCCCTGGCCAGCTCAAAAAGCGCCGAATAAGCTTCCGGGGTATTAAAGTCATCATTCATGGCTTTCCGGAAGTTCTCTTCGTAAACAGAATCCTGAAGAGGTTCCGCCGGCGTGACATCACGGAGGGCAGTATAAAGTCTGACCAGAGATGCCCGGGCCTGCCGGATGTTATCCTCGGAATAATTAAGCTGTCCCCGGTACTGGGCGCTCATCAGGAAGTATCTCAGGGTTTCGCCGTCATATTTTTCCAGAAGCTCCCGCACAGTGAAGAAATTGCCCAGTGATTTGGACATTTTCTCCTTGTTTATCATCATCATTCCGGAATGCATCCAGTAATGCACATAATCAGTATGCCAGGCGCAGCAGCTCTGGGCGATTTCGTTCTCATGATGCGGGAAAATCAAATCCGAGCCGCCGCCGTGAATGTCAAACTCTTTCCCCAGATATTTGGAATTCATCGCGGAGCACTCAATATGCCATCCCGGACGGCCCTGGCCCCAGGGAGAGTCCCACATGGGTTCTCCGGGCTTGGACATTTTCCAGAGCACAAAATCATAGGGATTTCTCTTGGAGGACTCCACGCTGACCCGGGCCCCGGCTCTGAGGTCGTCCAGCACCTGCCCGGAAAGACGGCCGTATTCCGGGAAGGAATCAATAGCAAACATGACGTCCCCGTTATCAGCTACATAGGCATTGCCGTTCCTGATAAGATTTTCCACCAGGGCAATGATCTCCGGAATATGCTCCGTGGCCCGGGGCTCAATATCCGGCCGCAGAATACCCAGAGCATCAAAGTCCCGGTACATTTCCCCTGACAGTCTCTCTGTCAGAGCAGAGCAGCTTTCGCCGTTTTCATTGGCGCGCCTGATGATTTTGTCATCCACATCGGTAATGTTTCTGACATAAGTAACGTCATAACCGAGATACCTGAGATAGCGTACCACAGTGTCAAAGCATACGAAGGTGCGGCCATGACCGATATGACAGAGGTCGTACACCGTGACTCCGCATACATAGATGCCAACCTTTCCCGGAACCATGGGAACAAATTCTTCCTTGCGGTGAGTAAGAGAATTGTATATCTCCAGCATTTTTTACCTCTGCGCACAAAAAAACATGCGGGGACAGCAAACTGTCCGGCGCATTCTCTCCTGAAGCATTCAGGACATCCGACACCTTGTCTGAAAACAAGGCCCTAATTTTAAAATGACAAAAATCTGTTAGCAAGCAGGCTCGGTTACCAAGATAAGGCTAAAAAACGATCACTTAAATGCATTTCTGAGATCATCTGCTGCCTTGACGGCCTGTTCCGTGTTATTTTTCAGAGTCTCCGCCGAATTCTTTGCCTTATCATACTTCTGTTTGGCCTCCAGCGCCTGCTTTACGGAATCCGGAGTATTCTGAGAAGAGCCGGCCTTGTCCTTCACATATTGAACGGCCTGCTCCTTGGCATAATCAACCGCCTTGTCCGCGGCAGTGTCAGTCAGAGATTTGCCGCCCTGTTCCGCCAGAGAGCCGGCATTCTTTAACTGACTCATCCCGGAATTAACCTGATCAATGCCGCTGACAATCTTATCAGCGCCGGTGCCCTTAAGAGCGGATGCCGCCTGATTTTTTACCTGAGTCTTTGCCTGCTCTTTTATGGCATTGTCCACGGCATCGGTTAAAGCATCCGCCAGAACCGGATCTGAAAGAACCGCGGTTAATGCCAGCAGCATTACAGCCTTCTTCATAAAAATCACCTCTTGTAAAAAACTGTAAACATCATCACGGATTATAGCAACAGGCTCACCCGGCGGAAAGCTATTCTTACAGGGAAACGCTGCCCCGCAAAAGTTCCTGGCCTCCGGAAAAACATCTGAAACAGAATGACGTAACCGGCGTCCGGACATGGATCTATGGTAAAATTCCGTTAACATCAGCCCCAAAAGGAGATCTTCATGGTTACTCTTAAAACAACTCTGGGTTCCATCGTCATTGAACTGGATCCCGAAAAGGCCCCCATCACGGTGGCCAACTTTCTGAGCTACTGCAAAAAAGGCTACTACAACGGCACGGTTTTTCACCGAGTTATCAAAGGCTTTATGATTCAGGGCGGCGGGCTTACCGGTGATCTCGAAAACAAAAAGGGGCAGCTGGATCCCATTAAAAACGAGGCCGATAACGGACTTTCAAATCTGAAATACACCATTGCCATGGCCCGGACTTCAGATCCTCATTCCGCTACCTCGCAGTTCTTTATCAACACCAAGGACAATAAGTTCCTGGATCACACCGCCAGGGATCTGCGCGGCTGGGGCTACTGCGTCTTCGGCCGGGTGGTTTCCGGACAGGATGTGGTGGACAAAATTGAAGCTGTGAAAACCGCTCGCTCCGGCATCTACAGCGATGTTCCTGTTACCCCCATAGAAATTCTTCAGGTAGAGGCTGACTGATTACAGCCGGCTTTTGTTGATAGTTAAGGATTTTCGTGGCCGTATATTTTATTGCAGATCTGCATCTGGCGCCTGACACTCCGGATCTTCTGACTCTTTTTACTGATTTTACCGGCATGCTGAAGTCCGGCGATTCTCTTTATATTCTGGGGGATCTCTTTGGCTATTATGTGGGAACGGATCCCGGAAACCCGGCGCAAACCAAGGTAAAAAAGCAGGTGGAGATGCTCCGAAAACAGAATATTCCGGTTTACTTTATCCACGGAAACCGCGATTTTCTTCTGACTCCGGAGGATGCGGCCTACTTCGGTTTTGAGCTTTTGCCTGAGCGAACCGTTATCACCGTTTCCGGAAAAAACTGTCTTCTCATGCACGGAGACGAACTCTGCACCGCGGAAAAAAAATACAACCTGTTTCGGGCGGTAAGCCGCATCAGGTTTCTGCAGAAGCTGTTTATGATGTTCACCTCTAAAAAAAGAAGGATCTCCATTGCAGAAAACATGAGGGAACAAAGCCGGCTGCGTTTTCAGGGAAAAAACGGCGTGAAGGAGAAGATCAACCTCCGGGAAGCTCTGAAGTATCTCCGGGAAAGTCAGGCGGAAATTCTGATCCACGGACATACCCACAATGCGGAAGCGGCGATAGCCCCGGGGCAGAGCATCTATGATACCGGAGACTGGAACGGCTACCGCTATTCCTACATAGTG
Source organism: Succinivibrionaceae bacterium UBA3769 (assembly GCA_002372325.1). Lineage (GTDB taxonomy): Bacteria > Pseudomonadota > Gammaproteobacteria > Enterobacterales > Succinivibrionaceae > Succinimonas. Next base: position 25,300 of record DFFT01000161.1, read on the forward strand.
GCCGATGACAGCGGAAAAATGCCGGAGCTCATTATCAGAAGCTCCCGGCTCTACAGGAGGGGCGGCTGATCCGGGAGCCGCTTCATTGCTGCCGGTCTTTACCTCCGGAAGAAACGCCCGGGCAGTTTTCATACCGGGATTCGATACGGGCAGCTTCCTTGCCGGAGAAATCCCTGATAACGTAGGTATTGCCGATCATGGCATGAGGGAAATTGCTGTTCTCGCAGTTTATGCTATGAAAATCCTGAGTGACCTCGGTGATAAATTTCTGCACTTCATCAGCGCCGGCCTCAACCTGAATCTGAAAGGTATAAACCACCGTCATCTTCTGTTTGTCAAAAAACACAGACTCCAGTTTCAGAACGCCGTTGGAATTCTGCGCCAGGTTTTCCGGGGTGTTCTCCAGGGCGGTAATCGCCTCCACATCCTGCATGGCTTCGTCCAGCGGACGGTTAAGGTAGTCGGCAATATTGGCCTCTACATCGATCTCCGGCTTCTCCGGAGCCGGACTGGCGGCAGTATTCGCCGTTTCGGCAAAAGCTCCCCCGAAAGACATAAGAGCCAGAAGAACCGCCCCGGATGAAATAAGTTTAATTTTTTTGCGCATATCAGTGAGCATCACTCCAGTTATTACCTATACCAACACTTGCCTCCAGAGGAACGCGGAGCTGTTCCACTCCGGTCATAATCCCGGCAATTTTCCGGGAATACTCCTCTGCATATTCCGATTTTACTTCAAACACCAGTTCGTCATGAACCTGAAGCAGCAGTCTGATATTCCCCTCCGGAAGGGTTTTTATCCATTTATCCGTCTCAATCATGGCCTTTTTGATAATGTCAGCGGCGCTGCCCTGCATGGGGGCATTAATGGCGGCCCTTTCCAGCCCCTTCTTCTGCATGGCGTTGAGTCCGCTTCCCCGCATAAGGCCGGCAAACAGAATCCTGCGGCCGGAAATGGTGGTGACATAGCCGTTTTCCCGGGCAAAGTCCGCTGTTTGCTTCATATAGGTCTTAACGCCGGGATACTGATTGAAGTAGGTATCCACATATTTCTTGGCCAGAGAGTTGTCTATGCCCAGCTGCTTGGCCAGACCGAAAGGACTCATGCCATAGATAAGACCGAAGTTTATGGCCTTGGAAGCCCGGCGGAGCTCCGGAGTAACCTCGTTAAGCGGCACTCCGTGCATTTCCGAGGCTGTAATGGCATGAATATCCTGTCCGGATTTGAAGGCCTTAATCATATTAAGCTCATTGGCAATATGAGCCATAAGACGCAGTTCAATCTGGGAATAGTCGATAGCCATCACGGAATACCCCGGGGGAGCGACAAAGGCCCGGCGCACATCTCTTCCTTCGGGAGAGCGCACCGGAATGTTCTGCAGATTGGGATCGCAGGAAGACAGTCTCCCGGTGACCGTTCCCGTTTGGTTAAAACGGCCGTGGATGCGTCCGGTTTCCGGAAGAATCAGCTCCGGCAGCTTTTCCACATAGGTTGACAGAAGCTTGCTGTACCCCCGGCAGTCCAGAATAAGACGGGGTTCCTCGTAAAGAATAGAGAGCTCAGTCAGCACTTCCTCCGAGGTAGAGTAGGCTCCGGATTTGGTTTTGCCCTTTCCCGGCAGGCCTAGCACCCCGAAAAGAAGATCCCCCACCTGCTTGGAAGAATTGATATTTACCGGAAAACCGGCTTTGGCATTCAGAAGAGCCTCCGCATCCGCAAGCTTCTTACGCAGATTGCGGGCCTGATTGCTGAGCTCCTGAGTATCCACCAGCACTCCGGTTCTTTCCATCTGCATCAGCGCCGGCGCCAGAGGATATTCGATATTCCGGCAAATGTCAGCCAGCGCGGCATCCTTGGAAAAATACCCCGCGAAGACGGCGGAAAGCTTAAGAACGGCAGCGGCCGCAGCCACAGCATAAGCGGCGGTCTCCGGAATGCTCATAGCGCAGAAATCCTGCCGGCGGCGGTTACGTCCCAGAAAATCATCCTCAGACAGCAAAGTCTGCCCCAGATATTTCAGCGCCAGCGCCGGAAGAGAAAGGTCCTGCCCGGAATCCAGCGCATGCGCATCCAGAAGCGTATCGCGGAATCTTGTCCTGAGTTCGCCGCCGGCATTATGAATGAGATGACCAAGGAGCTTCACGTCATATCCGATAAGCTCCGCCCCCTTATCATCACCGGGATCCCGCTCCAGAAATTCCTTTAAAACGCCGTATACCTGATCCCCGGGAAGCTGGCTGTACTCCGAAAGCCCCTGATGCCCCACCGGAATGTAGGCGGCGAGACGTTCCGCCCGGAAAGCATATCCCGCAGGACGGGCGGTCACAAAATGCCCCGGCCCCGGAATAATCAAAAGGCTGAATTCCTTTGCTGCTCTCAGACGCTCCGCCAGATCCATGAGACCGGCGTCATCGGTAATGATCTTCGTATCAGTATCTCCGATCTCCCTGTTTTCTGAGCTGCCGCCAGATATCTCCGGTTCCGGAACGGCATCGGCAGGCTTTTCAGCGCCGGATTTCTCTTTGTCTCCCGAAGACGCCTTAGGGCCGGCTTCCTTAAAATCGCACTCCCGGAAAATTTCCATCACCTTTGCGGGATCCTGAACATTGGGAGCCGCTAAAACGCTTAAAGGCACCGGTAGTTCCACATCGGTCTTAATGGTCACCAAAATGCGGGACAGCTTAATCTGATCCTGCTCCTTCAGAAACTTCTCCTTGAAGGCGCCGGCGCCCCGAAATTTCAATTTGGCCACCTCATCAAGACGCTCCGTTATCGCATCAAGATCCCCGATGCCATTGAGCACTGCCTGAGCCGACTTGTCTCCGATGCCGGTCATGCCGGGAACGTTGTCTACCTTATCTCCCTTAAGGGTCAGAAAATCTCTGATAAGCTCCGGGGGCACGCCGAACTTCTCAATAACCCCGGCCCGATCCAGCACTGTCCCGTTCATGGTGTCCTCGATGCGGACATTGCGGGCCACCAGCTGCGCCAGATCCTTATCCCCGGATTCAATAATAAGCGGGATCCCCTGCTCCTCGGCGCTGACCGCATAAGAACCCAGCACATCATCAGCCTCCACTCCGGGCACCTCTATCAGCGGATATCCGGAGGCCGTGATATACCGGCGGATCCAGGGAAGCTGGCTTCTTAAATCATCGGGCATCGGTTTTCTGGTGGCCTTGTATTCCGGATACAGTTCCTTCCGGAAAGAGGGGCCGTGAGCGTCAAATACCACTGCCAGCGAAGATCCGGGGTGTTTTTTATGCAGGTTGTTCAGCATGTTGATATAAACCCGCACCGCTCCGGTGGGTTCATTCCGGGAATTGGTCATGCCTGCATGAATGGTGCTGTAGTAAGCCCGGTAGAGAAAATTATTGCCGTCAACCAGAATAATGGGTTCTGTCATTAAATAAAACTCCTAACGAACAATGCCGGAAACAAGATAAAAACCCAGACCGGTCACTAAAAGACACAGCGCCACACTGGCCGTTACGTTAACAGCCGCGCTTAAATACAAACCGTTCTGAATAAGTTTGACAGTGGCCAGCGAAAATGATGAGAATGTGGTAAAGCCTCCCAGCACCCCCGTTACCAGAAAAAGCCGCCAGTTCTCCATGCCGCCCCGGGAGACTACGTAAGCGGTTATCGCCCCGATAAGAAAGCTTCCCGCCACGTTCACAAACAGCGTCCCCGCCGGAAAGGAGGTAAATCTGCTGTCGATAACTTCTGAGCAGAAATGTCGGCCCATGGCTCCCAGAGCTCCGCCGGCTGCTACCAGCAGATAAGCAATCACAGCCGCACCTCCAGTTCCCAGCCCAGACTCCTTTCAATTTCCGCCTCCTCCCTGAGCAGGGAAGTAACCAGATAGTGCGGAGCCTTAAGATCCCTGTCCGGAGTTACTATCAGAAGGTTGGGCTCCTCCGCCTGAAAACGGAAGCACTGCCCCAGCACCAGATCCGTGCGTCCCACGCAGATAATAAAGGCAATCCGAAGCAGCCGCGCCAGTTTGCAGGCTGTTTCATAGGAAACCACCGACTGCTGTCTCAGAGCTTCGATATTAAAAGCATCTCTTTCATTGCACAGGAGAGCAGCCAGAAGCCTTTTCTGATCCACACTAAAGCCCGGCATATCTATATTGTTGATAATATAGGCCGCATGCTGCGGGGCTCGCCGATACTCAATGCACAGTCCGAGCTCCGAAAGCAGAGCGGCGGCCTTGTACAAAGATACCGCATTAGGATCACTGAGTCCCCAGGAATCTCTGACATCACCCAAAGCGCTCATAGCCACAGTCATAATCCTTTGCGCCTGCTCTCTGTCCATCTGATAGCGGGCAATAACACTGTCCACCGTGCGCACCTTGGTATTACCGCTGGAGAAATCTCCCAGCAGGCTGTAGATAATCCCTTCTCTGAGAGCGCCGCCGGCCAGACTGATTTCTCTGACATTGAGGATATGGTAAATTGCCGACAGGATGGCGAGGCCTCCGGGAAGAACCGCCAGTCTCTCCGGAGTAAGTCCCGGAATGCAAAGAGAGGCAATAGATCCCTGTCTTATAGTTTCATTCCTGAGCTTTTTCAGATAATCGGGGGTCACTCTCTCGTTATATCCGCCGGCTACCACCATTTCATGAAGAGCCTGTACCGTGCCTGAGGCACCGAGACAGCAGTCAAAGCCGTAATGAAGGTATTCCTGGGCATACGGCGCAATAACCGCAATAGCGGCCTCTATCGCCTCATCATATTTTTCCTGAGTAATAAGCCCGTCTCCAAAAAAACGGGACTGCCATGTTACGCATCCCATGGACAGGCTGTGAATCACATGGATTTCCGGACCGTTGCCCAAAATCATCTCCGTGGAAGCGCCGCCGATATCCACAACCAGCATCCGCCCCTGTATTCCGGAGGTGCTCATTACCCCATGATAAATGATGCGGGACTCCGTTTCTCCGGAAATCACATTGATTTTATGTCTGAGGATCTGTTCTCCAACTCTGACAAACTCTTCGGAATTAACCGCGAATCTGAGAGTGGCGGTGGCGACAATGCGGATATTCGCATCCGGAATATTTTCCAGCTGATCCGCAAAGAGCCTGAGGCAGTCCCAGCCGCGCTGCATGGCCTCCTGGGAAAGCCGGCTGTCGCTGTCCAGCCCGGATGCCAGACGCACCTTGCGTTTGATGCGGCAAACAGCGCTTACGGCGCCTGCAACATTTCTGACGATGAGAAGGTGAAAGCTGTTTGACCCCAGGTCAATTGCAGCATAAAGAGGAGACGATCCTGACATAAAAAACCTCTCTCAGTCTGTCCGGTCATGTTCTTATCATAGATAAGTCATATCATGTAAACAACAGAAAACATTCTGAAAGTACGGTTTTTACGGAATACATCTCTACATTGTCAGCAATTTTTATCAGTTATCCGAAAATTCGCCGCAAATGTGCTATAGTCTGAGAGAGGTCTTTTCAGACTTTTGACGGAAGTTTTCCGTCGTCGCTCACAGGAAGGGAACAAATTATGTCAGAAGTGATTGAAATTGATGACAGTATGTTTGATGAAAAGGTGTTTCAGAACAAGAAGCCGGTTCTGGTGGATTTCTATGCCAAATGGTGCGGCCCCTGCAGAATGCTGGCCCCGGTAATAGCCGAGGTGGCCGGGGAAACTCAGGATATGGATTTCTGCAGCGTTGATATTGAAAAGGCCCCTGCCTTAGCTGCTAAATTCGGCATCCGCAACATTCCGACCCTGCTACTGTTTAACGGCAATGATCTGGTGGCCCGGCAGACCGGAGCGTTAGCCAAGCCCCAGCTTCAGGAATTCATCAATCAGGCTCTGTAACCCGCCGGGATTATCTTAAAGGAACCGCGGCATCCCGCGGTTTTTTTCTGGAAACCCGCGCGCCAAAAGCCGAAAACACATCAGAAGCGCATTCCAGGAACTTTCTTTTTGCTGCTCCGTTTTTCTGTTGTCGCGCTTTCTTTGTTATTTCGTTTTCGCTGTTACTCAGCTCTCTCAGCCTGCCGATCCTTCAGCTGCCTGAGCGCCGCCTGAAAACCCTGCTCCCATCCTCTGCGGGTTTCAGAATCAGCCAGGGCATACTGATCCTCGGGAATAAATCTGATTTTGGTGCCGACCCGGGCTTCGGATCCCATGACCGCCACCCATTTAGGATTGTACTTTCTGACTGCGGTTTTATCCCACTCCAGCACCTGTTTCATGGTAATCTCCAGCTTTTCCGGATTAAGCTTGGCAAAGTTTCCGATTTCAGCGCCGTAAACCTTGCTGAGCTCGGTAACTCCCTGATGGGTGGTTCTGTCCAGAGATTTGTTGGCATCGGAACGAGCCCTGAGCTGCGCCGTATAATACCAGAACATGGCGGTTTCATAATTGCCGGAACGGAACACCTGCACGGCATAGGACATCAGCACCGGCGGCGGATAGCTGTCCGGATCGTTCATGACCTCCTTGATGGTGTCCACATCGCCGTCGGCAATCTCCTGCATGATCTTTTCGGTTTTCTCGAAATGCAGATCGGCATACTCTCCCTTGTAGCTGTTAATAACCCGGCTGATTTCCTTGAAAGCCTCTCTGGACTTTACCGCATCCTCATCCTCATCCGCCACGGGAACACCGTTTTTATAGGTCTGCGAAACGCACCCGGCAGCAAATGCCAGAGCAAAGCCTGAAATGACTGAAAACATTAAAATTTTTGAAAGCGCTTTTTTCATCTTGCTGTCCCGGACTGACGGCCCGCCGGATGGAGCTTTTTGCCTCCCCGGATTATTACCTCAACGGGCCGTCTCATAAAAAAACATGTGGCATTTTATCACGGATAAGGCTCCATGACAGGAATCCCCGGCCTCGCAAACACCTTACAAATATCATCCTGACAGAAAAACCGCCGGAGTAGTATAATTCGCACATCATTCGACTGTCAGCAATCAGCTGTCAACAACCAACAAGAAACCAACGGTCAGAAAATGTCAGATACCAATATTCTTCTTCTTTGCGGCGGAGACGGTTCCGAACACGCCATTTCTCTGGTAAGCGCCTCATATATCAGAGAACAGCTTGAAAAAAGTCCGGATTTCAAGGTAATTCAGGTAATTGCTCACCGGAATTACTGGGAAACGGAAGACGGCAGCCGCGCCAGTCTGGGAATGGATCAGGTGCTCAGGACGGATCGGGAGGCATTCCGCATCGATTACGCGGTGCCGTGCATTCATGGCATTCCCGGAGAAACCGGCGACATCCAGTCATTTCTGGAAATTTCCGGAGTGCCCTATCTGGGCTGTCCCCCGGAGGGAAGCGCTCTGGCCTTCAACAAAATCAGCGCCAAGCTGTGGTTTGACGCCTCCGGCATTCCCAATACCCCGTTCACATTTATGGACTCCCGGGATCCGGCAAACCTGAATAAGGCTCATGAATTCTTCCGGAAATACGGCGCCGTGTTTGTAAAGGCGGCATCTCAGGGCTCCTCTGTCGGCTGCTACCGGGTTGACCGCGAGGACAGCCTTGACGAATGCATTGCTCATGCTTTCAGCTACAGCAGCTCCGTGCTGGTGGAAAAGTGCCTGAAGCCGCGGGAGCTGGAAACTGCCGTCTATGAATATCAGGGGCAGCTTATTGTGACAAATCCGGGAGAAATCATTACTCCCAGCAATAACTTCTATACCTTTGAAGAAAAGTACAATCAGGACTCTCATTCCAGCACCAGAATCACCGCAGATGTCAGTCCGGAAATCCAGCAGGAAATCCGCGGCTATGCCGAAAGAGCCTTCAGACTTCTTAAGCTGAAGGATCTTTCCCGCATTGACTTCTTCTATACCGAGGAAGACGGCGTGATTTTGAACGAAATCAATACCTTCCCCGGTATGACTCCCATCTCCATGTTCCCTAAAATGCTGGAAAACCATGGCGAACGCATGCAGGATTTTCTGAGAGACCGGGTGCTGACAGCCCTTAAAAAATAGGTGCTCTGCCCGTGCTCATAAAGCCCCTGAGGCTCTCTTCGGGGCTTTTCGCATCTTTGGCTGTTATTCAGACGTTATGTTTCTCGGACTTCTTTACCGTAATCCCTGCCGTAATCCCTGTTCCTGTCGCAATCCTTATTCGAAAGCAAACCCGCCGCCATCTGCAGATATGAGGATAGCTGATCAGAGGTTCGGATCCGGCCCGCCGGTTCTGTTTATGAAAATGTTTTCCTGAAGTTGCAGATTTGTGAAACAGGGACACATCCGCGCATACGGTTATCATTAAAACTTGAATGGGCAGGCATTTTCCTTTGACCAATTCTGATATAAAGGGAAGGATCAATATCGATCCCTCGGAACAATAATAAAGGAGCTCCAAGTATGAGAATGTCTCAGGAGCAGATCAGAAACAGTCTGGATCAGGCTCTTAAAGAAGAGCAGTTCGTAATCTATATTCAACCGCAATACAATCACTCCAACAAAGCTCTTATCGGCGGCGAGGCTCTGGTGCGCTGGTTTCATCCCGAACATGGCATGCAGTCTCCGGCAGACTTTATTCCGATATTTGAAGAAACAGGCCAGATTCCCCGTTTGGATCTCTACGTTTTTGAACAGGTCTGCAAATACCAAAAAAGCTGCATCGACAGGAAGGAGGAATGCTATCCGATATCCTTCAATGTTTCCCGGGAGGATCTGCAGGTTCCGGACTATATCGATTCCATGGAAAGGATCCGCCAGAAATACGATGTTCCGGTCAGCTTTCTCAGAGTTGAAATTACGGAGTCTTCCGCAGTGGGCAGCATCGACTTTATCGTAGAGCTCGTGGATCGTCTGCACCGCTTAGGCTATCTGGTGGAAATGGATGATTTTGGCAGCGGTTACTCCTCGTTAAACGTGCTCAAGGATCTCAAGGTAGACATTATCAAGCTGGATCTGAAATTTTTTGCCGGCGAGGTCGGGGGACGCGGCGGCATTATCATAAGCTCTGTGGTAAATATGGCCAAATGGCTGAATACCCCGGTAATCGCCGAAGGGGTGGAAACCAAGGATCAGGCTGATTATATGCTGAGCATCGGCTGCGAGCTCATTCAGGGGTTCTATTACTCCAGGCCGCTGCCCACAGAGGAATTTCATAAACTGACCGCCCAGAAGACCTGCCAGAAATCCATTAATCCCAGCCAGTTTATCGAAAATCTGGATACCGGCCGCTTCTGGAATCCGGAATCCCTGGAAACCCTGATCTTCAGCAATTTTGTGGGAGGGGCCGCCATTCTGCTTTATTCCCTGGACGGCTCCGCCGAGATTTTGCGCATCAACAATAAGTATCTCCGGGAAATTTCCATGAATCTCACGGAAAAGGATGTGCTCAGCAACGATCCCTGGGGGTACTTTGATGCGGAAAACAAGAGAATTTACCAGAGCACTCTGGAAAAGGCCATAAAGTCAAAGGACGAGGAGGAATGCGAAACCTGGCGAACCTTTGTATCCGGCTGCTGTTCCCCGGAGAGGCTGTGCATCCTGAGCTCCATGCAGCTTATCGGCACTATGGAAAACAAATACCTCTTTTACATCATGATTCGCAATATCACTAAGGAAAAACGGATCTTTAATGAAATCTACGCCAGCGATCAGCGCTTCCGGGCCGCCAGCGAACATGAAAACATCTACGCCTGGGAATACTGCATCGCCACCAAGGAAATGCGTCCCTGCTTCCGCTGCATGCGGGATCTGGGAGTGCCCGCAGTGGTGGAAAACTATCCGGAACCCCTGATAGATGCCGGCATCTTTCCGCCTGATTACGCGGATATGTACCGCGACTGGATGCGGCAAATCGATGCGGGAGCGCCCAGCATGGAAGGAGTTATTCCGCTTACCGTAGGCCGGATTCCTTTTCTCATCAGATATACCACCGAGTTTGATGAGAACGGGAGACCGGTAAAGGCCTTCGGCTCCGCACGGCTTATTGAGACCAAGCTTCCCGAAACTGATCCCGCCGGCGGCAAAAAGGAATCCTGATTTCCAGAACTGCCAGATCAAAAGCCAAGGCCCGGATTATTCCGGGCCTTCTCTTTAAGGGGTTATCTCAGAACTTAAGCGTATTAACAGGATCAGCCTCCCTGCTTCATAGCCCTGAAAAACTCGTCATTGGTCTTGGTGAGCAGCAGCTTGTCCAGGAGAAATTCCATAGCCTCAGTCTCGCCCATGGAATGCACCACCTTGCGCAGGATCCACATCTTCTGCAGCTCCTCCGGAGCGGTAAGAAGCTCCTCGTGCCGGGTGCCGGATCTGGTAATGTCAATAGCGGGGAACACTCTCTTCTCGGCAATCTTTCTGCTGAGCTGAAGCTCCATATTACCGGTGCCCTTGAACTCCTCGTAAATAACGTCATCCATTTTTGAGCCGGTTTCAATGAGAGCGGTGCCGATAATGGTAAGAGAACCGCCTTCCTCCACGTTACGAGCGGCGCCGAATATTCTCTTCGGCCCCTGAAGAGCATTAGCATCAACACCGCCGGTAAGAACCTTTCCGGATGAAGGAATCACGGTATTAAAGGCCCGGGCCAGTCTGGTAATGGAATCCAGCAGAATAACCACATCCCGCTTATGCTCCACGAGACGTTTAGCTCTTTCGATTACCATCTCAGACACCTGAATATGTCTCTGGGGCGGTTCATCAAAGGTAGAAGCGATTACTTCGCCATCCACCAGTCTCTTCATCTCAGTAACTTCTTCAGGACGTTCGTCAATGAGAAGCACAATAAGATGGCATTCCGGGTTATTGGATCTGATGCTCTGCGCAATATTCTGGAGCAGCATGGTTTTACCGGCCTTAGGAGCTGCCACCACGAGTCCGCGCTGTCCCTTGCCGATGGGGGAGGTCAGATCGATCACCCGGGCGGTCAGATCCTCCTTGGAGCCGTTTCCTCTTTCAAGCCGCATTCTCTCATTGGGATGCAGCGGCGTCAGGTTCTCAAAAAGTATTTTGTTACGCGAGCTTTCCGGAGGATCGGAATTAACCTCTTCAACTCTGGTAAGGGCGAAATACTTTTCGTTTTCGCCTCGGGGCGGGCGAATGCGGCCCTTGATGGAATCCCCGGTATGAAGATTAAGGTGCGCAATCTGAGTAGAGGACACATAGATGTCATCCGGTCCCGGAAGATAGGAGCACTCCGGGCTTCTGAGAAAACCGTAGCAGCGGCTGTTTATATTACCGTTGGAATCAGGAATAATCTGAAGAACACCCTCGCCAAAAATATCATCGCCGCCCTTGGCCTGGCTTTTAAGAATGTTATAAATGATATCCTTGCGGGTCATGCGACCGACATTGGTTAATCCGAGCTCTTCGGCCTTGGTCACAAGCTCGGGAGTTTGCATGTTTTTAAGATCTGTTAGGTTCATAAGACGAATTGAGTGCGAAGACGCATATCACCCGGAGAAAAAGATCGGGTCAGACTGCGGAAAAATTAAAGAAAGATTACAATGAAACAAAGGTCATGCGACCTTGTGGCGTTAAGGGTATCACCCCCGGCGGCTTTTGTCTAGTAAAATTTGAGATCCGTCTCAATATTCAGAGTCAGTCCCTGTGCGCAGCACAACGGCCCGGCGGTGAAGATTTCCGGATCAGGCATCAAGGAAGTCCAGATCCGTGTCGAGGCAGCTTTGATCAAGCTCTTCCACAAAACTGCTGGGGCCGGTGTTATATTTCCCATAGTAGGACATCCGGGTCTCGGCATATGACAGGAAAAGAAGCTCCTTGGCTCTTGTAATGGCAACGTAGGCCAGCCGGCGCTCCTCTTCAAGACGCTCAGTCTCTTTTTCAAAGCTGCTGTACCGCTCCAACGGCAGCAATCCCTGTTCAAAACCGGCAATTATCACCGCCCCGAATTCCAGTCCTTTGGAACAATGAATAGTCATCAGATTGACAGCGTGGTTTTCTTCGCTTTTGAGAAGCTCCGAGCTGGGCATAAGAGCGGCAGAAGCTAAATATATCTGAATAAAATCTCTTAATGAGTATTTATTATCGCTGTTATCTGCATCATCTTCTTCATCTGATTCCGGTTCCGCCATTCCCTGATCCTCAATCCCCTGATCCTCAACTTCCAGATAATCACGGTTGGCAATATCTGATATCAGCTCATCAAGATTGCCCGTGCGGTCAATGCTTCTGTCGGCTTCCTCCTTGGCGGTCTTTTCCTGATAATAATCACGAAGACCGCTGTCAGTAATCACGCTTTTCAGAAATGCGGCGATATCCTCGCTCTTGCCGGGAATTTCCTCAAGACGGGCGGCAAACCCCTTAATCAGCGCAATAAAATCCTTAAGAGGCCGGGCTTTGTTTTTGGTGACATACATTTCGGCAGCCCGAAACATGCTTACGCCGAACTCATGATGCAGCGCTTCAATTTTGCTCAGGGTAACCTTGCCGATTTTACGGGCGGGAACATTGACGATTCTGCTGAATGAAATATTATCCTCAGGATTGATTATCAGCCGGAGATAAGCCAGGGCATTTTTGACCTCCTCCCGGTCATAAAAGCGGGCGCCGCCATAAATGTTATATTCTATGCCATATGCAACCAGCTCCTTTTCAATGAGGCGAGACTGCGCGTTGGTGCGGTAGAGAACGGCAATATCCGAGGGATCCCGGCCCAGATTGTCCACGAGTTTTCTGATGGTTTTGGCGATTTCCTCAGCTTCGTCGTTGTTATCATAGGATTCCAAAAGCTTGACCATGGTGGCATCCGGGTTATGAGTAATCAGATTCTTTTCCGCCAGGTGCTTGGTATTATTCTTTATCAGACTGTTGGCATTGCTCAGAATAGCCTTGGTGGAACGGTAATTCTGCACCAGCTTGATCATTTTTACCGGGGCAAACTCCTTCTGAAAATAAAACATATTCTCCACAGCCGCGCCGCGCCAGCCATAAATAGACTGATCATCATCTCCCACTATAAGAACATTAGCCGGCTTCTTTTCGGGATCCAGGTTTTCCGCGCCGCTTATCAGCTTCAGCCAGCGATACTGCAGGCTGTTGGTATCCTGAAACTCGTCCACCAGAATTTCCTGAAATTTCATCCGGATATACTGTCTTACCCGCGGCTGATTCTCAATAAGCTCGCAGGTTCTGAGAATAAGCTCCTCAAAATCCGCCTGATCGCTTTTATCGCATCGGTTCTGATACTGGGCATAAACATCATAAAAGCTGGGCAGAATACTCTCACCCTCCATGCCGGGACGATTTCCCCGCGCCTTTTCATCCATGATTTTCTGAAGATAGTTACGGGCATTGTATTTGACATTGTTAACCCAGACCTCTGCCGGCAGGTTCAGTTCCTCCATCACCTTCTTAACCACAGACAGCTGATCGGCAGTATCAATAATGGTGAAATTTCTGGTGAGTCCGGCTTCCGCGGCAAAATTTCTGAGTATATGAGAGGATGCCGTATGAAAGGTATAAGCCCAAAGCCGACGGGAGCTGTGCTCTCCCAGAATAAGAGCCAAACGATCCCTCATTTCCCGAGCGGCTTTATTGGTAAAGGTCACTGCCAATATACGGTTTGCATCCACCCCGCAGTGTTCCACCAAATAGGCAATTCGGGAAACCAGTACCCGTGTTTTCCCGGTGCCGGCTCCTGCCAGCACCAGAATATTCTGCCGCGGCGCTGTTACAGCTTCCTTCTGTTCCTCGTTTAACCCGGCGGTAATCTGATCAGAATCTTTCATTTTGGACATTCCTGTCATTTAAGAACCAACTGAAAAAACAGCCTGCATCTGCTGTTTTCCGGAAATTGTTCCACGTGGAACATTATGAAAAAAAAAACGGACAACACTGGTGTATTCCCGTGAAACACCATATTGTTCCACGTGGAACATTTTGCTATAACCGGTTACATGATTAGCTCCGGAACCGTTCGGCAAAATTATAGCAGTAAATCAATAAGCTCCCGAATATGGGAAATCATAACATGAGGGAGAGCTCTGAGCTCTCTTTCCGTTTTCCGGTACTGCGTCTGCCAGCAAACCTGACAGCCGAAACGCAGAGCTCCTGAGATGTCATTCAGGGGATCATCGCCGACAAACAGCAATTCCCGGGGAGAAATTCCGTAGTAACCGGCAGCCATCAGGAACAAATCCCCGGCCGGCTTCGGAGAAAAACCTGACACCGGTCGCCAGATATGTTCAAAGACAGGGGCAAGACGCGTTCTTTTCATATCGGCATTGCCGTTGGACAATGCTGCCATGGGATAATGCCGGCGCAGAGCATTCAGAGTTTCCAGCGTATCATCCGGTATTTCTATCCGAGAACGCACTCTGATAAATTCCTCGGTAACGCCGTGGGCCAGAACACCGGCCTTATCCCGGGGATAACCGAAATCCAAAAGGATCTTTCGGTAAGCGAAATACCGCACCATGGAAACATCCGCCGCCAGCTCCGGACACTCTCTTATAACAGCCGCTTTGGTTTCAGCGTACTCTTCCGGAGACAAAGTCCTGCCGCCGAGATAATGTCTCCCGGCAAACTCCCTGATATATCTTTCGGCAGCAGCTATCGGAACCGTATTGTCGTAGAGGGTATCATCAAGATCAAAGCATATCGCCCGAGGTCTTGTGAAGGATTTAAAGAAAATCACTTTGTCCCGTCTTCTTCGCTGTTCAGGTTATCCCCATGATTTTTGCCGCTCTTCAGCGCCAGGGGATGATGATTGTCATACACCTTTTTAAGATCTCCGATGTCCAAATGGAGATAAACACCGGTAGTATTAGTTGAAGCATGCCCCATCAGTTCCTGAATGACCTTAATATCCGCTCCGCCCCGAAGCATTTCCGTGGCAAAGGAATGTCTGAGCTTGTGAGGATGAACCTGCACCGGCAGAGAATTTTCCAGTCCTTTCTTCTTTATCATGATCTGCACCGCCCTGGTGGTCAGCGGATTGCCGTACCTGTTAATAAAGACATTGGAGCACAAAGGTTCATAGGTATCTCTGACATGGTACCATCTCGTAAGGGCTCGGATCCCGTAATCGCCGCAGGGAACATACCGCTCCTTGTTACCTTTTCCCACCACATGCAGCATGCCGTGTTCCAGATCCACATCCTCCAATGTCAGCGAAACCGCCTCTGCCACCCGTAAACCGCTGGAAAACAAAAGCTCGATAATGGCATTGTCCCGGTAATCCCGCGGCTCCGGATTCGGCGGCAGCTTTATCAGTTCACTGAACTGATCCTCAGTAAGGTATTCCGGAAGCTTGGGCTGAAATTTCGGTGATTCTATATTTAACATAAAATCATTGCTGATCCGTCCTTTGCTGCGCAGGAATTTATGAAAGCTTCTTAAAACGCTCAGAAAATGAGCCTTGGATCTGCCGGACATGCGCTTGGACGGATCATTAAGATTTTCCAGCGCACGAAGAATTTTGCGGATGTTTACCGGAGTGACATCTTCCCAGGATCTGATTTCCGGATAGAAATTATAGAGCTCATATACCGCTCTTTTAAGGGTAAGCCGGTATGATTCCACTGTTTTTTCGCTGTAATTGCGTTCCAGAATCAGATATTCCAGAAAATCAGCTACCGGAGGAAAAAGAGAATTCTCCTGAAAAGAAAAACCATCATCGGATGTCATTTGGTCCATCTCCGAAATTTTCCGCAGCAGAACCTGCAAAAAGAACACCAACGTAAGGCACTGGCTGCAAGCGTCAGATTTCAACCATGCCGCTGAATACAAAATTTACCCGGGCGGTGAGAGAAACGGAGCCGTCATTGTTCCGGCGCACCTCCTCGGTTCCTGACCTTGAAACAATCTTTACGGGAGAGTCCAGAATATCATGCATGAAACCGGCAACAGCGCTTACTGCAGCTCCGGTTCCGGAGGACGGGCATTCCCCCTTTTCCTGACGATAGCTCCTTAGCGACAATTCATGCCTGTTTATCACTTCCATGAAATCAACCTGGGGAGCCCCGGAAAAGCGATCCAAGGCTGCCAGATCCTGCCCCATGCCCGCGGCATCCGCCTTTTCCAAATCACAGGATTCCACTATCACATGAGCATCCGGAAATCCGATCACCGACACGAGAACCCCTTTCTTGCCGTACTCCAGAATGTAGGTCTTTTCCTGCTTCTTGGTTTTAAAGCCCAAACGGAAGGGATCGAAAACCGGCAGTCCCAGATTTGCGGAAATCTCATTTTCGTCAGAGACATCAAGAGTCATCAGGCCGCCGTTATACCCGGCCCTGATGCAGGAACGGTTTATGAGCCGGCGGTCTCTGACAAAACGCCCCATGGCAAGAGAGGCATGGCCGCTCAGGGGTCGCTCCTGCCCGGAAGCTCCGAACACCCTGAAATAGAAATCAGTATCCGGATCATACGGGGGTTCCACCAGGGCAAATTCAGAAAACCCCACTCCGGTACAGCGCCGGGCCCATTTTGAGATCTTTTCAGGCACCGGGAAAATTTTTTCGGTTACGGCATCCATAACCATAAAATCCTGTCCCAGACACTCCATTTTTGAAAAATGGACAAGCATTGCCCTCTCCCTGTTCCCTGCGCCATCACCGCTCTCAGGCTTTTAGGTTCGCCGGCGGAACCTGACGGCTGTTAAAGCTCTTCCCCGCGCCAGAGATCTTCCGGAGATTCTCTTCTGCGGATTACCCGATGCTCTGTTCCCGATACCATAACCTCGCAGGGCCGCGTTCTGGAGTTGTAGTTTGACGACATGGAGAAGCCATACGCCCCGGCTCCCTGCATCACCAGAAAATCTCCGGGCTTAACCCTGAGGCTTCTTTCCTTGCCCAGAAAATCTCCGGTTTCGCATACCGGTCCTACTACATTGAATACCTTCTCCGGAATGCTTTCATCCGCTTCAGCCTCTTCGATTTTCATCCAGGCCTGATAAAGAGAAGGTCTGATCATATCATTCATGGCCGTATCGACAATGCAGAAATCCGTAAGTTCACCTTCCTTCAGATACTCGCAGCGAGACACCAGAATACCGGCATTGGCCACGAGAGATCTGCCAGGTTCGCAGATAAGGAGTAGTCCCAGCCCCTGAATTTTCTTTAAAATCGTTTCCATATAGGCTTTCCGGGAGGGCGGCACTTCATTGTTGTAAACGACGCCAAGGCCGCCGCCAACATCGATATGCTTAAGATTGATTCCCTCCTCTCTGAGCCTGTCAATGAGCCGGATCAAACGATCAATGGCATCCTCAAAGGGGGCCAGGCTGGTGAGCTGAGAGCCGATGTGGCAGTCTATGCCCGCAATCTCAAGACCGGGCAGATCCCGGGCTCTTTTGTAAAGACTGAAGGCTCTTTCCACCGGCACCCCGAATTTGTTGGATTTAAGCCCGGTGGAAATGTAAGGATGGGTTCCGGCATCCACATCCGGATTCACTCTGACGGAAACCCGGGCGGTTTTGCCGGCGGCAGCGGCAATGCTGCTTATCCGTTCCATTTCCGCCTCTGATTCCACATTGAAGGAGAGAATCCCCGCATCCAGAGCAAAGGTTATCTCCTTTTCTGTTTTGGCTACGCCCGAATACACCACCTTGGCAGTATCTCCGCCGGCCTTAAGCACCCGGGCCAGTTCGCCTCCTGACACAATATCAAATCCGGCTCCCAGGGAAGCCATAAGCCTGAGCACGGAAAGATTACTGTTGGCCTTTACGGCATAGCAGATCAGGTGCGGAAAATCCCCGGCGCTTTTATCAAATTCGCTGAAGTGGTCTCTCAGCGCCTTTTCTGAATAAATATACAGGGGGGTGCCATACTGCAAGGCCAGAGAAGATACTGAAACTCCTTCAGCCATCATTGAGCCTTTTTCATTGCGTTCAAAAGTTTCCATGTCAAATACCTCTTTTTAGGAATAACGCCCAGCGCGCGGGGATTCATTTTAGCAGCTAACAGGCGGATATCATCAGATATTTGCAAAATCCGGACGCTCCCCTGCAAGGATCCGACTCACAAGAACCGGAAAAGAACAGAAAAGAAAAAACAGCTACTCCCTGTCCGTTTCCGGAGTTTCTTCTGCCGGCGCCGCAGAAGAAGCCTGATTCAAAGAATAATCTTCTGACAAAGCCCCGGACTCAGCAGTCTTTTCATCGCTGCTCTCCTCAGGAAGGTACAGCCCCCCCTTAAGTCCGCATCCTGAAAGCAGCGACATCAATATCAGCGCGATAAAAAACTGTCTCTTAATCACCGAAACCCCCGTCTCTTTATGGAAAATTCATGAGTCCTGCAAGGATGCTACGGCACCGCCAGAGGTACGATGCTCGATCCGTCGCCGGAAACGCGATAGTACTGCGGCAGATTGAAATACTGCCGGCATCTCACATATCTGTTGCTTTCATTGTCCAAAAGCTTGGCATAGTGCCGATTGATATCCAGCACCAGTTCTCTGATGTTTCCGGTAAACCTCCGATAAACCTTTATCCGGCGCTCGGTGTCAGAATTAAAGATATCCCAGACTCCCGGCGCCACCTCCTGAAAGAAGAACTGCTGAAGTCCCGTGGTAGCGCTGTTAAGCACCGCTTCCGGCACATCCTGAGGATCCTGAGGTATTTCGTTGTCCCCCAGTGTCACCGAAAGTCCCTGGTAATTACAGGAAATAACATAGTCATTTCCGGAAATATTAACCTTAAAAAAGCCCTTTTGCGGATTGTTTATGCAGCTTCTGATTTTTTCCAGAACATCCAGCATACCGGCCCGGATATAAACCTCCAGAGCCTTGCCGTACTGAAAAAACACCAAAGACCGCAGAGAATGCTCCTTTCTGTGAAAAAATCTGCCGACATCCTTCACAAAGTCGGTAATGCAGTGATTGGTATCAGTTTCGGAATAGCTGTTTACAAAAAACTGATTCCAGGAGGTTCTCAGCACCATAATCACCGAACCGATAAGGGAGATTCTTTTGCTGCCGACTGAAAATATATTGGTGGCATTAATGTTTTCATCCCCGTTCTTCAAAAGCTCCCCGGCGGGATCTCTTTCCAGATTTACAAAAACCGCCACATCTCTGACCATTTCCGGGTTGAGCAGATCCTCATTGGTAATCTTGCCGGAAATTTCCGGAAAAGCCCGGGAAAGATCACTCGTAAACTGACGAATTCTGGGGCCGGTAAGAATCTGGTTCCGGGTATGAACGCTGATAGAGGTCTTTTCAGATATCATTCCGTTGACCCAGCATTCAACTATGGCCGATCCCAGATCCGGAAAAAATGCCAAAGGCTTCTTCTGGCTGATAATCACCCGATCCATCCGACTCTGGGCGTAGACATACCAGCCGTTGCGGCACACTCCGGAAGCCCCCGACTCCACAAAGGTGATGCCGCTCTCAGCAGCAATCTGACCGATATTAAGGTTGTAGATCTTTATTTTTCCCGGAGAAGTATCAAAGGCGGTGTAAAGCTTGCGGCTGAGCACCCGAATGTCTCTGAATCGGATGGAATCCTTGATATTGTTCCGAATGCCGAAATTTAAAAGAGCCTTGTAGCTTTGCATCATGCTGTCAAATAGGATGCCGTACACCCGGCGCACCTCGTTGATATGCCAGCGAAATCTTTCATCGATAAAGCTGAGCTCCCGGTCAGACCAGTTCCACTCCTTCAGAAGGCGGTAAAACAGTTTTTTGCGTTCCGCCCGAATGTCAGAGTCCGCCATTGCCTTCATTCCGGCGGAGATCTTGAAATAAAAGCAGAGCTTTAACAGATATTCCCGCTGCGGATCCTGCTGTTTTTCCAGATAATTGGCGATTTTCAGATAACAGCAGTAATAAGAATCCATCTCCGGAACATAGCTGTCATTTTTCTGAATGGTATCCCGTATAAGAATGGACAGGAGCTCCGTATCGGGATATTCGGCGCTGTAAACCTCCATCAGCATGATTTTAAGCGCTGCCTTGAAGGGATAATCTATGCCCTTGTACAGAAGCCAGAGAGCGGAACCGTAATACTCGTCCACCGGAATCTTTCCCACGCTCCCCAAATCCAGCCATTCTTCCCTTTTGATAATCTTCTTCCGGAAAAGCCCCTCGATATACTGACTGTAATTCTTTTCATATTCGCGGGGAACCAGCATCCAAACAAGCTTCTGCCCGCCGAGATAGATGGAACTGCGATAAAACTCATCCAGAAGAAAAAGCTTCTGGGCGCTGCCGCAGCTTTCCTCGTCCGTGCGCTGATCGTTCTGGGGATTGGTAAACTGATCCTCCTTGACTATAAAAAGATTGATCTCCACCCCGCGATCTTCCGCCTTTTGCCGGATTACCTCGCATTTCTTTTCCAGAAGAGCGATTTTTTCAGCGCTCATGTGCCTGGAAACACAGACCCAGTAGTCAATATCTGATTTCGGTCCCTGACCGATGGAGGAGGTGCTGCCCATGCAGTAAAGGGCCAGGATGGATTCATCGCGGGAAATAATGGAATAGTAGCCGGCGCTGCCGCTTAAGGAAGAAATATAAGCCTGCTGTTCCGGGGTCAGCTCAAAATTGCGGATGCCGTGAGGAACCTCCACGCCATCCGGAGAATCCTCAACATAAGACGGAACCGCCAGGTGATTATAATGCAAAAAAACCGGAACAAGATTAAAGATTTCCTGAGCCTCGGGATTCATCATGGAAAGAGCGCGGGCAATTCTTGCCCGGTTGTTTTCCAGATAGCGCTGTTCATATATCTTGGTACGGGAATAATCAAAATCCATATCAGCCGCAGGTGCAAAAATTCAGATTAAAAGCCTTTGTCAGAAATATCAGCAATCACAAAAATCACGCCGGATAATTAAGCTTTACTGCCTCCTGATAAAATAAAGCCGCCTGTTCCGGATGGCCCGATTTCAAAAGACACTGGCCGAGCTTAATATAGTAAAGCGGCCGGGGCTGCTCCCTGACCAGCACTTCAAACATTTCCCGGGCTTCCCTGATTTCATCAAGAAAAAGATGCATATTTGCCCGGGCCGCCAGCATGGCAAAGGATGTTCCCTCGCTGTCAAGGCTGTTTAAAAGATCCAGAACACTCCGGTCGCCGATATTCCAGGCGGCAATTCCTGCAAAAGCCTGCTCCCTCCTCTCCGGATCCTTCAGCAGTCTGCTCACCAGCTTATAGGCCCGATCGGATTCTCCCAGGGCAAAAAGCCTTTCGCCGAATGCTAAAATCACCTCCTGCCGTCCGGAAATATCCCGGGGCAGATCCTTCTGCATCTGCCGCAGCACCGAAACATCCTTAAGGCAGCCAATCTCCTTAACAATGCGGCTGGTAATGAAGCGGTAAAAATTGCCGTCATTCAAAAGGCCTTCCCGGACGAAGCACTCGCGGTTATCTTCAATTTCCGCATATTTGTTCAGGGCGGCCAGCGCTTCAAAATATACCTTATTAACCAGATGATGATCTTTGTGATTGTTTCTCAGGGCTTCGGCAATACGGAGAGCGCTCAGCCACTCCTTTCGGGACAGACATTCCTGCGCCTTGAACAGACAGACCGCAAAGGCATCCTCAGCATCAGCGCTGTTCACAAGATCATGCCCCCGGGCTGCCCGATCCGGATCGCCGCTCCTGTACCCTCCGGCAATGGCCAGCAGTCTTGAAATTTCCGGCACGGTTGACCACTTCAGCGATTTTTCCGCAGAGTCCTGAGCCTGACAATAATCCCCGGTGAGATAGGCTCTTACCGCTTTTGCCAGCCGTCTGTCCGCCTTGCGAGTGCGGGAATCATTAAACCAGGACATAAGTCCGCCCTTCACTCCCAGAAGCCAGCCCAGAAGCCCCAGAGCCAGATAAAACAGAAGCATGAACACCAGCAGAATGATAACACCTGCCGCCACGCTGGTTTCTATCACATAGGAGGCAATCTCAATATGCAAAAGCCCCTGATTGCCGGAAAGCATCGGCGCAAAGAAAAGCAAAGCAACTATCAGTGCCAGGATGGTAACAAACTTTATCATGTACGTCCCTATATAATATCCGTCAGGTGTTACTGTTCTTTTCTTTCTGTCGTTTTCAGGTAACTGCGCATGGTAACCTGACTTTCAAGGTGCGTCGGCGGCGTTACATTTTCTACCGGAGCCAGGGAGGCCTTTATCTGCTCTCTGGTGTTTATCACCACCTTGTCCCCGTTGTCAAAATACCTTTTGATAAGGTAGTCAGCTCTTATGAGGCTCTTTTGAAAGAGCTTGAGATCCCCGCGGTAAAAGGCTGTCTGAGCCGTCAGGAGATAGCCTCTGATATTTTCCCGGAGGGCTGCTTCGCTGCTGACATCAATAAGCTCCGGATCCTCGGGCTGCTTTTTCCGGACAGTGATAAAGCTGTCCATAAACTGTCCCAGAGAGTTCATGAGATTCTGCCGCCATTCGGAAAAGTCTCCCGAAATATCTTTTTTCTCCTGAACGGAGCCTGAGGTTGATTTCAGGGATTTCAGCGGAAAAAGTCCCACATTGAATGAAAGCTCCTGCAGCCTGAGCAGCATGCCCTCCCGGTCAATCCTGGGCATATTCCCCAGAGTATTAATATCCTTGGCCAGAGATGCGCGGAGTTCCCGGGCCCGGGGATCGTCCAGCCCTCTTATCAGGTCATCGGCATTCTGAAGAAGAACTCTGGCAGTTACATAATCCTGATCGGCCAGCATCTTGCGATCGGCAATGTTAATAAGAAATACCGCCTCGTAAAGCTGCCACAGTTCATCCGGCGCGGTATCTCCGGACTTATTCCGAAGCTCCCGCAAGGTCTGATTAATTCTCTCCTGCTCCCTCTTGAGACTGTTTACCTGTCCGTTCAGCCGGGACTCTGAGGATCTGATATCCGTCTGAAACTCGGTTTTAATACCGGAAGACATTCTGTTTATCAGGCTGCGGAGCTCCTGATTTTCAGCGCGGAGCTCGCTTACGGCGCTATCATAGTTTTTCGGGAGCGGACGCTTTGACAGATCTGAATTCTGCGACCATATCGCCCCGGAGATCAGAATTATCAAAAGTCCCAGTCCGCAGGAAATAATCACGCCCTTTTTCAGTCTTTTGACCGACTTCTCAAGCTCCTCCAGACGCTCCTGACTTTCCTGCCCGGCATAATCCTGAACAGGCTTATTTGCGGCTGAATTTCCGGCATTGCCGCCTGCCGCGTCCGGATTTTCAGCATTATCAGAAGTCCTGCCTTCCGCATCCCCGGGATCCGTAAAAGACTTTACTGCATCCGCATCCTGCAGCGAAGCAAGGGAATCCTCATTTTTCTGTTCATTTTCCATGATTTCGTTTTTATCTGACATAGCGGGCATCTACCTTAAATTAATATGATCATTATAACAAAACATAGCAAAGCACCGCAAAAAAAGGCAGGTAACATCCTGCCTTCATAATCCTGTTTTTTTCGGTTTTTGTCCGCTTTCCAACCGGCGTTTCCTACTGCTTTTTGGCGAGTTCCCTTTCCGCGATGGCAAGAAGCTCGGCGAGCTCTTCCCGAGGGGCCGCGCCGCAGAGAATGGTAACCTTATAATGATCACCGTTATCCGCTACCGCCAGAGCGCACCCCAGCGTTCCCGCAAATGAAAACTCCCAGCCCCGCACGGCCGGCAGAGGACGCAAATCCCCGCCGTGGAGAGAATCCATCAGGGCCTGCGCATAGGCCTTGGCCGCACTGAAATGCTTCTTGGCTTCCGCATCAACGGCTACCGTCAGAGATGCCCCGTCTCTGGCAAAACGGATCCTGTCCGGGAGCCGTTCCGTAAGCTTCCAGGTAGCTAAAGCATCCGCCCCTGCGGCAACCGTCTGAACTGCCAGAACCCCGCAGACAAACAAGGACGCCTTACGGATTAAGGAACTGGACATACGACAAATCCTGAGTGACCTCATGGCAGTCATAGTTTAATTCTTCCAAATGACGGTTAAAGACCTCAACGTCACTGTCCTCCAGTTCAAAACAGCACAGCACGCTGCCGAATTCCATACCCCGGTTCCGATAATGGAAACAGGTGATGTTATATCTGGTGCCCAGAGTTTCCAGGAATCGTAACAGTGAATCCTTAACCTCAGGGAATTCAAAGACGTAAGCTTTTTCAGACAGGGTCTTCTGCGGATGTCCGCCAATCATGTAGCGCACATGATTCTTAGCCAGCAGGTTGTCAGTCATGTTAGTGACCTCATAACCGCCGGCACGCAGACTTTCAATAATTGACAGCAGCTCTTCATCGCCGTTGGAAAGATGCACGCTCACAAAAATTCTGGCCTCCTCGGGATCCGCGTAACGGTAATTGAATTCCGTTACGGAGCGCCCGCCCAGTCTCTTGCAAAACTCCAGAAATGCTCCTTTCTTTTCGGGAATTTTGACCGAGAGAATGCCTTCTGCTCTTTCACCCACCTCGCAGCGCTCGGAGACAAATCTCAAAGTATGGAATTTCAGATTGGCTCCGGACAGAATTGCCGCCATGGTAATGTCGGGATTTCCCCTGAGCTCCGGATGACTCTGCATGTATTTCTTTATGCCGGCCAGAGACAAAGCCCCGCTGGGCTCTGAAATCGCCCGGGTATCATCAAAGATATCCCGCATGGCAGCGCAGATTTCATCATTGGAGCAAAGAACAATATCATCTACGTTGTCCTTGAGAATCCTGAAGGTCTCATCGCCGATCCTCTTCACGGCCACTCCGTCGGCAAACAGCGAAACCTTGTCCAGAGTCACCGGCTCTCCGGCATCCAGAGCCGCCTTAAGACAGGCGCTGCCCTCGGACTCCACGGCAATAACCTTAATGTCCGGCCGGATCTGCTTAATGTAAATAGCCATCCCCGCGGCCAGACCGCCGCCTCCCACCTGAATAAACACATGGGTGATATGGCTGTTCTGCTTGATAATTTCCTGAGCGATGGTTCCCTGTCCGGCCAGCACATCCGGATCGTCATAGGGCGGGATCAGCGTATAGCCGTTAACATCTGCGAGACGCCGGCTCTCGGCATAGGCCTCGTCAAACGTTGACCCGAACAGCACCACATTGCCCCCGAACCTTCTTACAGCGTCAATCTTGATATCCGGAGTGGAATTCGGCATCACAATGGTTGCCTTGATGCCAAGACGGGTTCCTGTCAGAGCTACCCCCTGAGCATGATTCCCGGCTGAGGCCGCAATTACCCCCCGGGCCAGAGCCTCCTTGGACAGGCCGGCAATCTTGTTGTAAGCCCCTCGCAGCTTAAAGGAGTGCACCACCTGGCGATCCTCGCGCTTCAAAAGCACATTTACCCCGAGCTTTTCGCTCATTTTGTCCATTTTCTGCAGGGGCGTAATCTTTGCTATTTCATATACTGGAGATAACAGTATTTTGCGCACATACTGTTCCGGTGTCGGTTGTTCCATTTTAATATTTGTCCTCATCATAATATAAGCAGGGGGAAGCCCCTGCTCATGTTAACAGCCTGAGCTCAGTTCTCTTAAAATCATCCCAGTTTACCGAGATCGCGGACACCGCCCCGGTCAGCAGATGCGGCCAGCGCAGCATAGGCCATAAGAGAACGGGAAACCTCACGATCTCTCTTAAGAGGCTTCCAGGCCCGATCTCCCGCTGCATTCATCGCCTCTCTCCGGCTTCTGAGTTCCTCATCGGAAATCCTGATGCCGATGGAGCGATTCGGAATATCGATGTCAATGATATCCCCGGATTTGATAAGACCGATGTTGCCCTGATTAGCAGCCTCCGGAGAGACATGACCGATGGAAAGACCGGAGGTGCCGCCGGAGAAGCGGCCGTCAGTGATGAGAGCGCATTCCTTGCCCAGTCCCACGGACTTAAGATAGGAAGTGGGGTACAGCATTTCCTGCATTCCCGGGCCGCCCTTGGGGCCTTCGTAGCGGATGATAACCACATCCCCGGCCTTTACGCCGCCATTAAGGATGCCCTCTACCGCATCCTCCTGACTCTCGAAGACCACGGCAGGTCCGGAGAATTTATAAATAGAGGAGTCAACGCCTGCAGTCTTCACAATGCAGCCGTTTTCTGCCAGATTGCCGTAAAGCACAGCCAGACCGCCGTCCAGACTGTAGGCATGATCCCGATTTCTGATACAGCCCTGTTCCCGGTCAAGATCCAGTTCCGGATAGGTGCAGGACTGACAGAAGGGATCAATGGTTACCTTGCCGCCGGGAGCGGCGCTGTACAGCTTCTTCACCGCTTCATCAGGATTTCTGAGCACATCATACTTATCCAGCTGTTCCTTCATGGTCATTCCCATAACGGTATGGACATTCTGATGAATCAGTCCCTGCCGATCCAGTTCACCCAGGATTGCCATTATTCCGCCCGCTCTGTGCACATCCTCCATGTGATATTTGGAGGTGGAGGGAGCTACCTTGCAGATGTGAGGAACCTTCCGGGAAAGACGATCAATGTCATTCATGGTGAAATCAACCCCGGCTTCCTGAGCCACCGCCAGAAGATGCAGCACCGTATTAGTGGAACCGCCCATGGAAATATCCAGCGTCATGGCATTTTCGAAGGCCTCCTTCGTGGCAATTGACTTGGGAAGCACGGAAGCATCGTCATGCTCGTACCAGGCGCGGGCCATTTCCACGATTCTGCGGGCCGCATTCACAAACAAATCTCTCCGGAACACATGAGTAGCTAAAAGAGAGCCATTGCCAGGCTGAGACAGTCCGAGAGCCTCGGTAAGGCTGTTCATGGAATTTGCGGTAAACATGCCGGAGCAGGATCCGCAGGTGGGGCATCCGTAATTCTCGGCTTCGTTGATTTCCTGGTCGGTAATGTTTTTATCAGCAGCCAGCACCATGATATCAATCAGATCTAGCTTGGTACGGCCGCCAATGGGCTTTTCGGTCTGGCCGGCCTCCATGGGACCGCCGGAAACAAAAATAACAGGAATATTAAGACGCATGGCGGCAATCAGCATGCCCGGAGTAACCTTGTCGCAATTGGAAATGCACACCAGAGCATCAGCCTTGTGAGCATTGCACATATA
>DFFT01000101.1 GCA_002372325.1 Succinivibrionaceae bacterium UBA3769
CGTGCTTAAATTTGACTTTTCCGGAGGGTATAGTTCCACCGACGGCACGGCCAGCGCCGCATACAGCACTGCGGAAGAAGCGCTGTCATTCTTTAAGCGCAATATCGTAAACGGCATTGTTAATTTTTACAG
Source organism: Succinivibrionaceae bacterium UBA3769 (assembly GCA_002372325.1). Lineage (GTDB taxonomy): Bacteria > Pseudomonadota > Gammaproteobacteria > Enterobacterales > Succinivibrionaceae > Succinimonas. Next base: position 133 of record DFFT01000101.1, read on the forward strand.
ATCATACCCGAAACTGTTACCCGGTTTTTTGAAAGCAGCAGATCCTGAAGATGGTTATTCTTCTGTCATCAGCTATTACAACGGATTCAAAATTCCCGCAGCAGTTCTTCAGGAATTCCTGACCTATATAAACGGCATGAGCGAAAAATTGTCTGGAAGGCTCATGGTCATCATTGACGAGTATGACAATTTCACCAATGACATACTAACCAGAGACCCGGAGCTTTTCCGAAAAATTGCCAGAAAAGACGGCGAATTCTCAGCTTTTTACGGGGTGCTGCGTAATTTCAAGCAAATGGGTATCATCAGCAAAATCTACGTAACCGGTGTCCTTCCGGTAACCATGGATACTGCAATTTCCGGTTTTGTTTCAGAACACTTAACATCCGATCCGCAGTTCAATGAGCTGGCCGGCTTTACTGATAATGAAGTAATTGATCTTCTTAAACAGACTGTGGATTTTGAGAATTGCCCATTCTCTCCGGAAGAATTAAGGGCGGAGATGAAAAAAAGATATGACGGCTACAGATTTGCTGATAATGCGGAGAATACTGTTTACAATGCCACCATGTGTCTGAACTTCATCAGAGATCTGCAGAAGAAATATCAGGAAATTCCGAAATTTAAAATATTTGCCGATGCCAACATCGATTACGACAAACTATGCGGGTATTTCATGCTGATGAACGAACAGGATCGCAAAGTGCTTATCGAGGATCTTGATGGCAAAAAACCCGTGCCATCAAATATCGGCATGGCTGTGAAGCTGACAGCGGAACACGAAACTCTGAACTACCATGAAGGAGCCACCGTTCTTTATCATCTGGGCTTTCTCACCATGATGAGCGAGGAAGAGAAGAAATGCACCCCCAACTGCAGTCTCAATGTCGAGTACCTTACCATTCCAAATGAATATTTCCGGGATCTCTTTGCCAGATTTCTGCTGACACGCTCTCCCGCAGCCCTCCGGGAAATCGAGAGTATAAAGGATCTGGGAATGATGGCGGTTTCCAATGATATTTCCATATTAAGCGCCATGCTTCACCGGATAGCCGGCGGCTTTACCCAGACCGATGTCTCCCGCGAGGGGGAAAACCAAATCGCTCTTACAATATACACTGCCTTAAGTCTGGCAGCAGGCGGGAGCTTCAATATTACGAAGGAATACCCCATAAGACATAACGGGAGTTTTGTTTTTGAGGACGGCCTTAACGAGGATGAGTACTGCGATGTTCCGGAAGACGAACCTGAGGATAAGCCCTCCCTCACTGCGGATTCTGACGGTGTTTCTCCCGAGGACAGCGAAGATTTAAAGGCGGCTCAGGAACTTAAGGAACTATTTGGCGCCGAGGTTTTGAATCCGGCAGTTTCTCCGGATACCCTGCGGGGCCGAGCGGATCTTGTAGCCATCAATAAGGGCAAAGGTCCTAGCTATATTTTTGAATTCAAGTACAAAAGAAACAGCAAAGCACGGGAGAAGACCCGGGTACGGGTGATTAAAACCCTGTATGAGAGAGCGGTAAAGCAGCTTAACTTTTATGTATCGGACGATGCTTTAAGCAAGGTTTCCGACCTTCGGCGCTACGTTATCATGTACGTCTATGGCCGTTTCATTATCAAAGAGATATAGGGAGCAGGCACATCTGATACCGGCCGGGATTTCAAGCACGGGAGTGGCCGGATCTCCGCCCCGGGAGTCCGGCCGGAGACTTTGTTCTTTCTGCTGTCAAAGATCTCTAAGGATACCAGGCAGGAAGACGGGGAATGTACATAGGATACATGATACAACGGGGTCTTAAGAATTGCTGGGTTATTTCTCAATCCTCCAGTACCCTGTTTTGTTGGATCCCATCCGCGTAATCCAGCCGTTGTTTTTCAGGAAGGCAATGCTTTTCTGGATGGTGGTGCTGCCCACACCAATCTTTGCTTCCATTTGCTTACCAGTCAAAACAGCTGCATTCGATAATGCTGATATGTATTCTCCGATGATATGCACATCAAACCAGTTTTCTTTAAATTCAAACCAATCCTTCTCTGATTTATATTGAATTAATAATTTTTTCATAATCTTTATTTACACATGCCATTTTACACACCTTGTTTAGCAAGTTATTTTTTGTAAAAAACAAGTTTGAACTTTTGCGCCACATTTCATACTACTCACCAATTTATATGATTTCAGGATCTTAATCCCTCACATCTTGCGATAATTACAATCTTTTTATATCGCACTTTACTATGCCCCTTAGCATGCGAGGTTCTGGGCTTTTTATGTCACACTTCATATGACACTTTATATAACACACTGGAAATAATCAACCCTCACGTCATAAGGGATTTTCAGCCTTTTTATGTCACACTTTATACGACACCTTATATGACACCCCGGAATCATCAGCCCTTGCATCATATGGGTTGCCGGTCTTTTTTTATGTCACACTTTATACAACACCTTATATGACACCCCGGAATCAGCAAGCCCTCGCATCATATGGACTTTTGAGAAAACCTGCTAAACCGTTCCATCCGGTTCATTTTCCCGGTGATTTACCGCATTCTGATTCTCTTGATCCGGCTTCGCAGCGAGAGACTTTTCCTGAAAGTTCCGGATCCAGCGATCCCGCAGGAGTCGCAGCAGGAACAAAAGGCCCCGGACACAAAGCTCCAGAGCCATGGCAAACCATACCCCGGCAAGACCGAATCTTCCGGCCAGAAATGCCGCCAGGGGCAGCCTTACCAGCCAGATACTGACAAAATTGTAAATACTGGGAATCAGTGTATCCCCCACCCCGCGGAAAACGCCGTTGGCCACAATGGCCACCGCAAACATCGGTTCTGCAAAGACCTCGATTCTCAGAATCTGGGTACCCAGACTTCTGATGTCCGGATCCGGGGACATAATGCCAATGAACACCGGCGCCAGAATATAAAGAAGCACCGCCATCCCGGCCATTACCAGCATGCCCAGAGAAACACACATGCGTCCCAGTCTTCTGGCAGTGTCAAAAAGACCGGCTCCGGCCACCTGTCCGATAATGGCCGTGGCCGCCACGGCAATGCCGTACCCCGGCATATAGCAGAGACTTTCCGCCGTTATGGCAAAGGCGTTAGCAGCCAATGCTACCGTTCCCAGCGGGGCCACAATAACCGTAAAGGTGATGTAGGCGCTGCTCATCAAAACCTGCTCCAGAGCCACCGGCATGGAAATCCGCACCGCCATTCGTAAGTCATGGGCGACAAAATGCGTTTTCTCCTCGGGATGCTTCCGGAGAACAGGCGATCTTTTCAGAAGATAAAAAAGGAGTATTCCGGCGATAAGGAGCTCAGCAAGACCGGTGCCCAAAGCAGCTCCGATAACTCCGAGACCGGCGCCGGGAATACTGATGACGCCAAAGGGAAGAGCGATCTCAAACCCCGGAAAAATCAGAAAGGCATTGAAAATCACGTCAAGAACGCACATCACGATGTGCAAAAAGCTCGGGAAGGACATATTGCCCGAGGACTGAATCATGCCGGTGGCCACCCCGTTAAGCTGCACCGCCGGAAAAAATAACGCAAAGATCAGAAAGTACCAGGAGGCATTCAGGTTAATATCCGGAGATCCCCCCAGAAGCTCTGGCAGATAGGGACTTATTGCCGCTCCCAGTCCTCCCATAACCAGACTGAAGATAAAGGTTACCCGGAGCCCCTGTCCCACGATGTTCCGGGCGTCCTTAAGGGAGCCCGCTCCGATTTTCTGGGCCGCCTGCACCGAAAACCCCATCCCCGCCGCCATGGCAAAGCCATAGAAGAGCCAGGTGCTGGAGGCTATAAGACCGATAGAGGCGGAATCCCGGGCTCCCAGCTGACCTACCATGGCAGCGTCAATATACTGCATTACCGTGGATGATATCTGAGCCAGCACCGCCGGAATGCTGAGGAGAAGCACCATTTTAAGCTGAGCGCCAAAGGAAAGCTGCTCGCCTCTGGTAAGGCGGGTCAGAAGAGTCTCTTTGGCTGCAGTGCTCATATGGGTGTCCTGAAAGAATGAAGTGAAGAGCCTGATAAACCGGAAAACAGGCCCGGGAATGCAGAACAGAGGTCAGGCAGATCCCGCGGACTTCCCGGGACTATCGGAATGACCGGTACCGGAAATATGCTCCGGATGGGGTTCCGAAGGCTTCTCCGCAGCATCCTTGGCAGGGCTCATATGCCGTCTTACCGCCAAAGTCATATGCCCCTCGGCAATAAGATTGTTTTCTTCGTCCCGTACCGTTACCAGCCAGACCTGAACGGAAGAACCCAGATGCCGGGGCACCGCATGAGCAGTGACAAAACCTTCCCGCACCGCTCTCAGATGGTGGGTCTCAATATCAAGCCCCATGCAGGAATGGGCTTTATCGGCGGCATAGTTGCCGGCGATGGATCCCAGAGTTTCAATAAGCGCGGCCGTGGCGCCCCCGTGGAGATACCCGTAGGGCTGCCGGGTTCTGTCATCCACCGGCATCCGGGCCTCCATCCAGTCATCTCCGAAAGCGGTGAAGCTGATGCCCAGCCCGGCCATGAGCCCCTTCCGGCAGAAGGAGTTCAGGATCTCCATGGTAAAAGGCTTTTTCCAGATAACGCTCATTTATTTTCCTTAAGTTCCCGTCTCCGGCCCCGGCCGGAAATAATCCTGAACATTATAAAGGAGATTTCCGTCCGGGTAATGCCGGATTATCATCAGCGGTGTACAATGAGCCCGCCGTTATCGGGCTCTCCGGGAGCACCCCTTGATCTGATATCCGAGAGCGCTTAAACATGGGACACTGAACATGCAAATATTCGCCGGCTGCTGTTACCGGGATCCTGCAGAAACCGTTGCCGTATTTTCTCCCGGGGATATACAATCGGGCATTGACCGCATTCAGGAGCTCCGGGATCAGGGCTTTTATCTTCTGGGCTATATGCGCTACAGCCTGGAAAAACCCCATGAAAAAGGCTGCCCCCTGATTTTCTTTGAGGCCTTCAGATCCTGTGAGGATCTCCGCGATACCGCAAACCGGGATGCTGCCGCCCCAGGTGCTGCAGACACCGCTGACCTGCCTGTCGGAATTGCCGTAATCCCTCTTATCTCCCGGGAAGAGTACTTTAATAAAATCGCCTTTATCCGGGAACAGATCCTGAACGGCATCGCCTACGAGGTAAACTACACCTATCCCTCTCTGGTAAAAGCCAGCATCTCCGGACTCTCTCTACAATTATCTGCTCCGAAGGCAGCAAACACCTTATAACGCCTTTTTAGAAAACCGGTACGAAACCATTATGTCATTCTCCCCGGAACTCTTTTTCCGGATAAAGGGCAGACATATTGTTACCAAACCCATGAAGGGCACCATACGCCGCGGTCAGACTCAGGAGGAAGACCGGAAAAACCGGGATTTTCTGGCCCGGGATCCTAAAAACCGGGCAGAAAACCTTATGATCGCAGATCTGCTCCGGAATGATCTCGGCATGATTGCCCGGGACGGCACCGTCAGAGCTGACAGGCTTTTTGCCATTGAAGAGCATCCCACTGTTTTTCAGATGACCTCGGAAATATCCGCCGAACTCAGATCAGAGGTTTCTCTTTATGACATCATAAGAGCTCTCTATCCCTGCGGTTCCATCACCGGCGCCCCGAAATTATCCGTCATGAGGGTAATCAGAGAAGCCGAGCCCTTTGACAGAGAGGTTTACTGCGGGGCCATTGTCTGGCTGCACGGAGATGAAGCAGTGTTTTCGGTTCCAATCAGGATTCTCCAGAAACAGCATGATGAACAGTATTTCAGGTACTATGCGGGAGGAGCGGTCACCTTCGATTCCACAGCCGCTGATGAGTGGGAGGAAACTCTGGCCAAAACAAAATTTCTGGAAAGCGGGTTTTCGCTTATTGAAACAGGAACCGGAAATCAGGATCGGGAGCTTCATCTCAGCCGGCTGAGAAACTCCGCCCGGGAATTCGGCTTTGCCTGGCCCCGGGAACTGGATTCCTTTGCGTTTCCGGAGGATCGGGTTGCGCGCATTGAGCTTTTCCGGGACGGCCGTTACGACATTACCGAAAGGCCCCTCCCGGCTCCGGCAGTCCGGCCCCGGGTTCGCATTAACGGGAAGGTAAATTCCCAAAACCCCTTTCTGTACCATAAAACCTCAGTGAGAAGCCCGGCGCCCCGGGACTTCTTTGAGGAAATCCGGGTTAACGAAAGAAACGAAATCACCGAGGGAACCTTTACCAACGTGGCCGCCCAAATCGGAGACACGCTGTTCACTCCGCCGGTATCCTCCGGTCTCTTGAATGGGGTTATGAATTCCGTAAGAGGAATGTTCGAGGTGGAATTATGCTCCTGATAGACAATTACGACTCCTTTACCTACAACATCGTCCAGTATCTCAGGATGCTCGGCGAACGGCCCCAGGTGATAAAAAACGATGAAATGCCCCCTGATGCCATTGACCGGCTCCGTTTCCAGAAAATCATCATCTCTCCGGGCTGGGGCTCCCCGGAAAACTCCGGCGTCTCCATGGAGGTAATCCGGCGCTATCAGGATAAAGCGTCCATTCTGGGAATCTGCCTGGGCATGCAGTGTCTGGCGGCGTTTTTCGGGGCCAGGATCGTCAGAGCTCCTGTCCCCTGCCACGGCAAGAACTCGGATATCTTTTTCAGGAAGGGTTTTGAGCTCTTTAAGGACTTCCCCCAAGGCTTCAGTGCCACCAGATATCATTCCCTCATGATTTCAAATCCGACGCCAGATACGGAAATCATGGCGGAAACCGCGGATCACATCCCCATGGCTCTCCGGATCCGCAATAAACGGCTATACGGCGTACAGTTTCATCCTGAAGCCGTGCTTACGGAACACGGGATCGATATTTTCAGAAATTTCATCTCCCTCTGCTGACTGAGAAAGTCATAAAATCATGGCGTGCTATGATCATGACAAGCTATGATCATGGCAGACCTGATGGCAGGATAAGAAGCCGAAAAATTGCATATCGAGGGAAGGAAGGATGACTGACGAGGTAAAACATGCTGCATGAACTTAACGAACACGTCTTCAGAAACGAGTACTCCCTGAAAAGGCCGCCCCGGGACAGCGACTTTGTAATGGCTTTTAAGGGCCGAAGCATTCTGGTAAAGGGGGATGGCAAGAGCAAGCCTCTCAGTCTTCCGGAGGTTCGGCTTTGGGGAGAGCGGGAGCAGCTTCAGTATCTCTTCGCCATTGATGACCGGGCCTTCTTCCTTTATACCGGCAATGCCGGATCCGAAAACTGCGGGGATCTCGAAATCCCCGGCTTCTCCTGGCAGGACATTATCGTGCTCCGCTCGGATAATCCCAGGATGGTCTGCTTCGCCGGCGCCACGGCCTGGCATCTTCACTCCTGGTATCAAAGCAGCAGATACTGCGGAAAATGCGGGACAGCCACCGCGCCTTCCGAAGAGGAGCGGGCCATGGTCTGCCCCTCCTGCCATAACATTATCTATCCCCGCATCGCCCCGGCGGTTATTGTGGGCATTACCCACGGGGATCAGATATTGGTGACCCGCTACCGGGATCGCCCCTACCGGGGCCTGGCTCTTATCGCCGGCTTTTGCGAAATCGGGGAAACTCCGGAAATGACGGCCCGGAGGGAAGCCATGGAGGAAGCCGGACTTAAGATCCGGGATCTTCGCTACTTCGGATCCCAGCCCTGGGGACTGGACAGCAATCTTCTGGTGGGCTACATGGCCCGGGTGGACGGGAGCCCGGAGATCATCCGGGACGAAAACGAACTTGCGGAAGCCTTCTGGGTGTCCCGTGAAGATCTTCCGGAGCCGGACACCACTATTTCCCTTACCAGAACCATGATGTCCTGCTTTAAGAAAAACGGCTTTGCCTTCTGACCGGAAATGCCCTTCCGGCGCCAGGCGATAATTCCCTGGTAACCGGAGAGGCCGTCTCCCTGCTGCGTTTATTCTATGGTTTCAATGCGCTGGTCACTGCTGCTGGCCCTATCCCCCTGACTCTGCTTCACAATGTCAGAGATAAGGCCCAGATTGCTTTCCTCCAAAGCGGAGGAAACGCTGCCCACCCGGCCGCTGTCAGCGTAATCATCCGCATCGCTGCCGTGGTTTACCAGGCGTTTTTCCTGAAGCTCCTCCTTGAGAGCCTCGTTCTTTTCCAGGATGATCTCCGCCAGATTCTGCAGCTTGCTTTTGAGAGTTTCGGAATTTACCGGCTTGGACAGGATGTCGATCATGCCGGCAGCGTGGCAGTCATGCCGCTCCTCATCGGAACTGTTGGCGGTGAGAGCCACCACCGGAAGATTGCGGTAACGGGACAGGATCTTTCTGGTGGCCTGGATGCCATCCATTACCGGCATTCTGATGTCCATGAGGATAAGCTCGGGGAGCTCCTGGAACACGCTATGAACAGCCTCCTCGCCGTTCCCGGCCACCCGTACCTTGTGTCCCAGATTTTCCAGCATGGTTTTAAGAACAAACTGATTGATGCGTGAATCCTCCACCAGAAGAATTCTGAAATGCGCGTTATAAACCTTCCGGGGCTTTATGACGGAGGTGGCGCCGATGATCTCGTTCCGCACCACCAGACACGGGATCTCGAACCAGAAGGTGCTTCCCTTTCCCAGCACGGATTTAATGCCGATTTTGCCCTCCATGCATTCAACGAGACGCTTGGAGATAGCCAATCCCAGTCCGGATCCCCCGTATTTGCGGGAAATGGATCCGTCTAGCTGCACAAACGGCGTAAAGAGATTCTTAAGCTTTGCTCCCGGAATCCCGGGGCCGCTATCCTGTATGGAAAATTTCAGGCGGTTTTCAAAACGCTCCGCCAGCACCCGCACGCCGCCCTTGCTGGTAAACTTCACCGCATTGTTAATGAGGTTGTAAAAAATCTGGGACAGCCGATGGGCATCACCTACCACCATTAACGGGAAGTTGTCGCTGAACTTCAGGGTAAGCTCAATGCCCTTGTCATGAGCCCGGCCCTCCATCTGACTCACCACCGATCTTATAGTATCGCGGATATTGTAGTTGGTTTTCTCCATGATCATGGCCTGAGAGGAGATGTGGGAGAAGTCCAGCACGTCATGAAGAATGTTCTGCAAAACCGAGGTGCTCTGAGAAATGTTCTTGAGATAGCCCCGCTGTTCTTCGGTAATGTTGTCGGAATGGCCCACAATTTCAATCAGTCCCATAATGGCCTGCAGGGGGGTTTTGATTTCATGGGAAATCTCAGCCAGATAGCGGGTGGAAGCCAAACTGGCCTTCTCGGCGTTTTCCTTGGCCTTGCGGAGAATCTGATTCTGACTGTGACTTTTGGTGATGTTAAAGAGATTGCCCCGGTAACCGGCAAAGCTGCCGTCAGCATTATAATAAGGTTCCCCGTTAACCCGCACCCAGATTATCCGGTCATTGCTGGAACATGGGATCTCCAGATTGACAATCAGATTATGATTGGCGGCAATGTCGTGATAGAGCTTCCTCTTCAGCTCTTTGGGAGCGTCAATAGCCTCCCATTTTATGTAGTCCAAAAGCCGGTTCCCCACCAAACTCTGATACGGCGGGAGATCGCTGTCCAGATTCTGCGCATACTCCGTAGCATCGTTGGCAAACACATGGGTAATCCGGAACTTGCTGTCGGTTTGCCAGAGCATTTCATGGGAAAGACGCCGGAACACCTTCACCTTGTCCTGATAATCCAGAAGAGCCCGGGTGCGGCTTTTCACCATCTGCTCCAGCTGCGTCCGGTAGCGGAGGTTGATCATGGCCTGAGTAAATACCGGAAGCACCTCCATAATGTCCCGGCGGCTTCTTAAATTCATGGCAAAAGGCTGGCGGCTCATGCAGATGAAGAGAAACTTCTCATCCTGAAGGAGAAGCGGGATCAGCATGACATTCCGGATCTGCTCCCGGAGGGCCGGATCCGTTCCCTGAAAATCCGGTACGCCGGAGGGATCGTAAAGCACCTGAATACGTCCCCGGAAGCTTTTTTCAATAATGCCGGTATCCTTCCATGCCTGAGTCAGCAATGCGGGATCCGAGGCATAGACCACGGAAAGCTCCCGGGCTTCATCCCGCCGGGAGAGGAGCACCACCTTTTCAAAATCCACAAAGGCGCGCATGGCCCGGATCAGCACTTCGTACTGTTCTCTTTCCCCGTACACATGCTCCAGATCCTTCAGCATGCCAAAGAGGCTTCGCTGAGAAAAGTGCTGCCAGATTTCCCGATCCTCGGAAAAGGAATGCAACAGAAAACTGATTTTGTTCTGCTCCTCGAGAGAGTAGGCGGAAAACACTTCCTCGCTCTTCATATTACCGCTCTCCCTAAACAGCTTCCCTTTCCATAAACCACACCGACACTATCATGTAGTTCCCCATGATATATTCCAGAACATCCATGCTTTTGACCAGTTCCCCGCGCTGCGGCAGCGTTACGAAGGGATGGTTCTTATTGGCACGCACCGCGGACACCACGCTTTCAAAATACCGGGATGCCTGTTCTCCGGTGCTGTAGAACTGGCATATATAATGAAGAGCCCCCAGAATCACCCGATCCGAGGAGTGCCCGATTTTGCACAGATGCCTTACCATGTCATTGCCGGAGACCGCCATGAGACATATCCGCTCCCCCGGTTCCCAGATATGGGAAATCTGAATGGCGCGCTCCGGGGTAATATTCCTGAGATAGGTAAAGGTGAAACGTTCCGGACCTCTGATATCGGCGGAACAGACCGCCAGCGTCCAGCGATGGCGTATCTTGGACAGCTCCTGATTAAGCTTGTCCGGACTCCAGGAGGTACTGTCCTGATCCAGCCAGCGGAACAGCACATCCGCCGCCGGCTGATTGTCTATCTCGCTGATAAAGCATCCCGAGGACTCGGTAACAATGCCGTAATACCCCTCAGGCTCGCTGTTATTCTCCCCGGTAACCGCCACATCACAGTCCGTATAGAGGAAGGTCATAAGATAAAGGCTCTTCCCGGTAATGACCTGCTCCTCGTTAAAAACGGTGACCGCTCCGTCCGAGGTATCGAAAAGTCCCCCGGCCACCTGAACTGAATCCCCCATATACTTGGCCGTGGCTGCGGCAAAGGGGAACTGGGCATCCTCCGTGCAATGAAAAAGAATCAGATCCGGAAACACTCCGAGAAACCCGGCCCTGGCAGAGGCCCGGTTAAAAACATTATCGGGATTAATGTCCATGTCCGGAGAATAAACGCCGGCCACACTGCCCAGAAAGACATCTTCGCCGGTAAAAGCCAGGGCGATAACCCCCTGCGCCCGTGGTACCTCGGGCTCCTTGAATCTGTTTACCGAAAACCGGTTTCGGGAGGCGCCCCCGGAAGTCGGCATCATACCGGATTTGCCCCCGATAAGCGCATTGGCATCAAAGGAACCGTTTTCCGCGCTCATTCCCGCAAAGGGAATATCCGCAAAAAACTCCCGACAGGCCTCCTGCAGCTTTGCGGGAGACAGCGATTTCTGAAAATAGAGACAAACCCCGGCTATTTTCCCGCTGCTCTTCTTAAGGAGTTCGCGGGACAATGCCGCCACTGCTTCTCTTTCATCAGAGAGCATGGTACTGGCAGTAACCACCTGCATAGGTCTCAGAACCCCTGAAGATCTTCAACAGTCAGGCTGTTCACGGCATCCCTGGTCTCTTTGAGAGTGCGGACAAAATTTCTTACCTCCTCAGCAATATCCGTGAGAGGAACCTTAGCCTTGCATTTTTTATCAAGCCGGAGAGCCTGCTCCAGGGCGTCATCGGCGCCGTAAGTGCCCAGCACGGATTTCTGGGTGTGAATATCCCGTGCCAGGGTCTGGTAATCTCCCGTATCCAGCGATTTTTGCAAGCGCTCAATGGTCTCCGCTGATTCCTGAACATAGATATCCCGAAGGCCCGGAAACATGTTAAATCCCACATCCCTGACCATGCCGCGCAAAGTGCCTTTGTTTATAATCATTCCTTATCCCGTCCCGGCATCCTCTTAATCAAACCGCAATGCCTTCTGAAAAAACAATGCCCTGTTTCACTGCTTTGCTTCACTGCATCATTTCCCCGCATCATAACAGCATAACAGCAGCAGGGCAAAAAAAATGCAAGAACTGTCAAAAACACGCGCAAGGGGCCGGAGAAACTCTCAAAAGCAGACCTGCCGCAAAAATTTATCCGGCCGCATTTTCGGAAGTATCAGACGCCGCCGGAGCCGGGGATTTTCGGCAGTCCCTTTTCCTGAAAATACACCACGGCGGTTTTTGCGATCTCTCCGGATTTCTGCCAGCGGGTTATTTTGCGGTAGAGAGTGGACGGGGCCACCCGGAGATCCTCCGCCGTCCGGGAGACGGATCCGCCGTTTTTTCTGAGAATTTCCAGAACGTAACGCTTTTCCATTTCCGCGAGAGCCAGAACGCCCCGGCTGAGATCCACGGAAAACACAGGCTCTCCCCCGAAAACCGGCAGGGCCTTGTCAGAAACCGGATGCGATTCTGCCGGAGCCTCCGAAAGCGCCGGAGTAACCGCAGCTTTTTCCTGATAATAGGTTTTCTCCCCGGAATCGGCATCTGTGGAACACACGGTGCCGACGCTGTAGCTGTTGGCGTAGCAGAAAAACTGCGCCGGAGTGTTGTAAATGCTGCCGGTGTTTCTCATGAAGGTGTCGGAGGTAACGGCATTTTCGTTTACCGGAACCTCTCCCTGCATCATGTCCCGGGGCAGCATATCCCGGGTCATGACATCGCCGGAATTCAGCACCACCGCCTGATGCACCATATTCTGCAGCTGTCTGATGTTGCCGGGCCAGGTTCGCCGCATGAGGTAGGTCTCGGCATCCTTGGAAAAGCCGATAAAGCCTTTATTCTCCTCCTTGGCATACTTTTTCAGGAAGTAGCGAGCGAGAAGAACCACATCAAAGCCCCGCTGTCTCAGGGGAGGCAGGTGAATGTGAATAACATAAAGCCGGTAAAAGAGATCCTCCCGGAACCGCCCGGCACGGATCTCCTCCATGGGATTCTTATTGGTGGCGCAGATAATTCGGACATCCACCTTCTCTTCTCTGGCCGAGCCCACCTTATGAAAAACCGAGCTCTGCAGAAACCTGAGAAGCTTGGACTGGAGATCAATGCTCATTTCGCAGAGCTCGTCCAGAAAAAGCGTGCCCCCGTCCGCCTGGGACACCGCTCCCCGATGATCCTGAGTGGCTCCGGTAAACGCTCCCTTTACATGGCCGAAGATTTCGCTCTCCATAAGCTCCCGGGGAATGGCAGCGCAGTTAATGGCCACAAACGGGCCTTTCCTGCGGGTATTCATTTCATGGAGGACGTTGGCAATAACCTCCTTGCCGGTGCCGCTCTCGCCGGTAATGAACACCGAGGCGTTGGAGTAGCGCACCCGGCTCATCCGGTCATAAACGCCCTTAATGGCCGGAGATTCCCCGATAAGCCCCCAGGAAACCCCGCTCATGGGCACAAAGGGCTCCGCCAGGGCCGTCAGCCTGATCTTTTCGATAGTGTTGCTCAGGGTGGTGCGCAGGCGATCCGCGCTGATGGGCTTTTCCAGAAAATCATAGGCTCCCAGCCGCATGGACTCCACCGCATAATCCACGGATCCGTCGGAGGTCATAACGATGGTGGCGATATTAAGCTCCTGCTTCTGAATATAGCGCAGGATGTCCATCCCCTTGACATCCGGCAGCCACAGATCCAGAAGAATGATTTCCGGCTGAAACTCAGCGATAATCGCCATGGCCTGGGTGCCGGTATCAGCCACCCGCACGGCCGCCTCCAGCTGTCTGGCAACGGCGGCATAAACTGCGCTCAGGGACTGCGAATCCTCAACAATTAAAACCCTGACCTTGTAATTTTCCAGCATAATCGCTACCCGAAGCCCTGTTTTGCGGGAGGCCGCGCCGGAGGGAATTCCATTCCGACGCAGCATTCTATCCTTCATGAAAACCGTTTCCGGCATTATAGCGGGACAGAAACAGCTTAAACATGAAGAGGGGCTGTCCTGAAGCCCTATTTTTCCACCTGAATCACACTAGAGGTTCCGGTTTGACCCGCCGTGCTTCCGGAGGATTCCGCATGCTGACCTGAAGCTCCTGCGCGGCGGTTCCTTTGCCCCGGTCTCCCGCAAAAACTCAGAATCAAAGCGGGATCTCATTTTTCAGAAAGGAATAATGCTGGTAAAATAGCGCTGCTTTTTGATTGTCAGAGGTTATGCAAATGGAACGCCGAATCCTCCTTACCGAATGTCCGGATGCCAAGGGACTCATTGCCATGATCACCGGAGCCTGCTTCCGTCATCAGTTCAATATTATAAAAAACGATCAGTTTGTTTCCGAATGCGACAGCCGGTTTTTTATGAGAACCGAAATCGAGGGAGATTTCGGGGAAGAGAACGGCAGCAGCATGGTAAATGAAATTCTTGCTTCCATTCCCGCCGGCGGCCGCTGCCGTCTGGAACCGGAAACCCGGAAGAAAATTCTGATTCTGGTCACCAAGGAGGCTCATGTTCTCGGCGATCTCCTGATGAAAAGCTACTCCGGCGCCATGCCCATTGACATCGTGGGGGTAATCGGAAACTACAGCATTCTTGAGGATCTCACCGCCAAGTTCGGCATTCCCTACGTTACGGTAAGCCACGAGGGGATCTCCCGGGAAGAGCACGAAAAGCGCATGCTGGAAGCCATCTCAAAGTTCAAGAGCGATTACATCGTGCTGGCCAAGTACATGAGAATCCTCTCCCCGGATTTTGTGAATCATTTTCCCCGGGGCAAGATGATCAACATTCACCATTCCTTCCTGCCGGCCTTCATGGGAGCCAAGCCCTACCAGCAGGCCTTTGACCGGGGGGTTAAGATCATCGGAGCTACCGCCCATTTCGTAACTGAAAGCCTCGATGAGGGGCCGATTATCGCTCAGGACGTCATCAAGGTAAATCATAACTACTCTGCTGAATCCATGGCCCGGGCCGGCCGGGACGTGGAAAGAATGGTGCTGGATCGCGCCTTAAGCCGGGTTATCGCCGACAAGGTATTCATTCACGGCAATAAGACCGTGGTTTTCTGATTTCAGTTCCGCCGCGCCAAGAGAGCAGCTTAGTTGAGACGGCGGAATTCCCTTTCCCTCCCCGTTTTTTCACTGTTCCTTTTCAAAGGCCGTAACTCACTAATGACAGAAATTATGCGCCCGGGGTTACTCGGCATGGTCAATCCATTCGCTCACTGGATACAAAGGAACATTGACCATCCAGTCCTGCTCTCTGTAGTCAGCCATGGAAAATCGCACCGTTTTAAGCTGTTATTGCTGCTGTAAACGGCTGAGACTTTTGGCCTTTAAGTTTTCTTCCGCTTTTACTTCCATCGGATAAACCTGCTGCTTTTGCATAATAAAATCAATTTCAAGCGCTGAACGCTCCCGGGAATGGTAATACCCCCTTTTTTCCAGAGATGCCAGTTCCTGCAGTACATATTGCTCGGTGAAAGCTCCCTTGTATTCCTTAAAGGCCTTATTGTTTGCCAGCACATCTCCGGCTGCAGTATCGGACAATGCTCCCAGTAATCCCAAATCAAGCAGAAATAATTTAAAGGCTTCCGGCTTCTCATAAAATTTCAGCGGCTTTTCGACTTTTGCAACACGGAGCGCCTTATGCCAGTCCGGCATCAATCAGCCATTGAATGGCATTTTCAAATTCCCTGGCCAGGCCGCCCTTCCTGACCGCGCTGTACATGAATTTTTTATTTTCTCCGGCAAGCTGGGCCGGAATAGCATCCCAGATCATGTTCACCTTTGGCAGCATATCCGCAGGAACACGCTTTGAGAAATCCCGCCTGTAATCAGCCAGTATTTGCTTCTGGATATTTCTCACTCTGAAGATATCCTGATCCTCAATGTATGACCTTACTGCCTCCGGCATCCCGCCGGTGTAATA
>DFFT01000108.1:0-7901 GCA_002372325.1 Succinivibrionaceae bacterium UBA3769
CATGCTGGTGGCGCCGTATTCCCCCAGAGCCCGGGCAAAGGACAGCACCACGCCGGCAATGATCCCCTGGCGGCACAAAGGAAGTCTCAGGCGCCAGAAGATCCAGGTTTCTGAGCGGCCCAGAGTTCTCGCGGCATCGCTGATATTCTCGTCAAAGGACTCAAAAGCGCCGCGGCAGGTGCGGTACATTAGCGGAAAGCTTACCACCACCGTGGCAAAAATCGCTGACCACCAGGTCATAGTGAGCCGGAGGTCAAAACAGGTCAGAAAGAACTCCCCCACGGGCCGGTGCGGGCCCAGCGTCCGCAGAAGGAGATAGCCGATAACCGTGGGCGGCAGCACCAGAGGAATGGTAAGAACCACATCGATAACCCCCTTTACCATCCGGGGCAGCCGGGATATGTAGTAGGCGCTTGATATTCCCGCAAAAAATACCAGCGCCGCGGTTATCAGGGCAATACGGACGGAATTATAAAGAGGGTAAAGATCCAGAGTCTCTTCCACGCCTTGTCCTCCCTGTTCCTGTCCCTGTTCCTGCTTCCTGTTCTGCTCACCAGGAGCCTTTTCTGAAAACTCTTTTAAGGCTTATTTATCACGGTAAAGCCCACGCTCTCAAATACCTTGCCGGATTCCGGAGTTTTCAGGTAGTTAAGAAAGGCCCGGGCTTCCTCCGGATTTTTGGAGTGTTTAAGAGCTGCGGCAGGATAAATGACCTGTCCGGCCATTTCCCGGGTGGCGGTTCCGACTACGGCAAGTCCGGCGGAATGAGCATCGGTGGCATAGACGATCCCCGCATCCACCACCCCTTCGGAAACCTGGGAAGTGACCTCCTTTACGTTACTGCCGAGAGTCAGGGACTTATGGGCATACATGTCCTTCATGTCCAGCTTGTAATAATCGAAAATTTTCAGGGTATACTGCCCGACCGGCACATCGGAGTTCCCGATAGCCAGAAATACCGTATGAGCCTTCAGAGCGGCAGCCAGATCGTCAAAGCTTTTCAGATTCTTTTTGTTGTCCCGGGGCACAGCCAGCACCACCTTGTTTTCCAGCAGGTTAAAACGGGTGTCTGCTGCCACATAATCCAGGCCTTTGGGATTCTTTTCGGGGCCTGCCGTAATATCCAGAGCGTCCATCTGCTTCGAGGCGGCGGAGATAAAGACATCGCTTTGCGCTCCTTCGGCGATCTGGGTTTTCAGGGTGCCCGAGGAATCAAAGCTGAACACCACTCTCACCCCGGGATGATTCTTCTCATAGCTTTTGCCGATCTTTGAAAGGGTTTCGGTAAGGGAGGCCGCAGCAAAAACCATGAGCCTGATATCCTTTGCCGGAGCATCTCCTCCCAAATTCAGATCCCCGCCCTTTGATTCTTCAGCCTTTACCTCCTTCAGCGTCTCAGCCGCTCCGGACTTCACCGGCCGGGAAACCGGGGCTTTGGCCCTGAAGCCAATTCCGGCAGAAACCGCAGGCACGGCGAGAAAAAGCGCCGCTAAAACCGTCCGGCCCAGAACGGACTTGCCGGAAAAGAAACTGTTAAATACCGACCGTACACCGCCGGCAGCATACATTGTTCCCATGAAAATCCCCCATGTTAAAGCACGACAAAAATATGCCGCAAAAACACAAAATAATTATGCGCGCACCGCAATTATGAAAGCGCGATAACCCGATTTCCTTCTTGCAGAAACGACCTCCGCCCAAATGAGTTATTTGCGGCAATTACTGATCTGCGTAATCAATTTCAGGGCTGCAGAGAAATTGCCTTATTGCGGACAATCCCCCTTCAGCAGCTCCAAGGCCTAAGACTTTATAACCGGAGCCAATTATCCGAAAACTCCTGCTCAGGAACGGCCGCACTCCCCCTCCCGCTCCGTAAGAATGCCCAGGCCGTGGGAAAGCGTGTCCAGAATAACCTCCAGACACTCGGAAACCGCCTTTCTGCTTCCCGGAAGATTTACAATGAGAGTCCGGTTTCTGATCACCGATACCGCCCGGGACAGCATGGCTCTTTTTGTGAACTTCAGAGATTCCGCGCGGATGGCTTCAGCAATGCCGGGAACATTCCTGGTAGCCACGGCCAGAGTGGCCTCGGGAGTCACATCCCGGGGAGCAAGCCCCGTGCCTCCGGTGGTAATAATAAGGTCGGCGCCGACCGTATCGGAAAGTCTGATAAGCTCCTCCCGGATCCGGCTCTCATCATCGGGAACCAGCACCGTCTCCGCAACTTCATAGCCGGCTTCAGACAGGACTTTCGCAATATAAGGGCCGCTTTCATCCTGACGTTCTCCCCGGCTCCCCCGATCACTCATGGTAATCACTGCCGCCCTGAAGGAGCGATTTGCCTGTTCCCTGCTCCCCGTCTCCAAAACCCGTACCGGATCTCCGGGCTTCAGAAGCCCGCCTCGGATCACTCTGGCAAAAACCCCCTCCCGGGGCATAATGCAGTCCCCCATGCGCTGATATACGGCGCAATGATGGTGACACTGCTTCCCTGTCTGAGTGATCTCCAGAAGGCACGGCCCGATCTCCAGCCGAGTTCCCGGAGGAAGAGCCTTAAGATCAAAACCGGAAACTATCAGGTTTTCGCCAAAGGCTCCCGGACTTACCTGAGCTCCCCTGCTGTTGAACTCCTTAATCTGCTCTTCGGGAAGCAGGCTTATCTGCCGATGCCATTTTCCGGCATGAGCATCCCCCTCAATCCCCCAGTCCGCCTTCAGAACAGCAGATGCTGCAGGGGTTTTGGGAAGACCGCGTTTTTCGCTCAGACAAATTGCCTTCAGTATTCCGGTGTTATTCATGAGATTTTGTTTCTCGCATTAATCTTTCAAAGGTTCGGTTGTGTCCTGGGAGTATCCGGATGTGCCGCGCTCAGGCTCAATAACAGAATATTCGTTTCTTTCGGAGACTCCGTTTTTTTTCAGCGCGGCTTCTTTCATGGCCGGAGCAGCCGCGGCAGAAACCGCGGCAGGATTCCGGCCGCGGAATTCTGGCTACCGGAAGAATCATGTCAGGAACCGCATGTTCCAGAAGATCCGTGAGCCTCCCGGGATCACTGAGAGCGCTCAGAGCCGGACACGGCTTGCCTCCGGCCGCTGCGAAATCCGGCACTGATGAGAAAGCATGAGCCCCTCCGGCCGCTTCATGAACTCCCGCCCCTGAAAAAGCAAATGTTTTTTCAGTAAACCTTTCCGGGATCTCCTCCGGATTCCGGAAGCACACAATTCTGGGGAGATCATATTCATATCCCCCTTCCACAATGCAGTAATCCAGCCCCTCCCGGGACAGCGTCAGGAGCACGTCCTCCAGATCCAGCTTCCGGGGATAGATGAAATCAGTCTCGTTTTTGCTGAGAGCCGCCACGGCGTCAGCCCCGGCCCGGCGGTGGCGGGAAGTATTAGAGTCACGGCGCTCGTCCATGGTAAAACGGGGACAGCCGATGCTCTTAACGGTGCCAACCCGGTATCCCCGGGCCTTCAGACTCCCGATAAGAATCTCCGCAGTTGTGGTCTTGCCGGAATTCCGGACTCCCACCAGCTGAAAAACCTTCATACTAAGATCGATCCTCTGAGAACGGCCGGTCTGTTTTGCCGCCTGAAATTTGCATAGTAATCTAAAGAGATACGCGGCCCGCATTGCAAAGGCCATTGTAACGGCCCCGGGGCTAATCCGGACAGCAATCGCCCCTGAAATTGCGAGCAGACAGAAAAAACAGCCCTGCTTTACAAGAAGATCCTCAGGATTAAAATCATTCCGGCCCAGCCGAATTCTATGGCCCGGAGCAAAAGATTCGCCCGGGAGAGACCTTCTCCAGTGCCGTCAGGATCATCATTTTCAAAAAGCCATTTTCAGATCTCCGTATCCGGAGCCCCCGGTGTTCCGCGCGAGTCCGGCCTTTTCGGTTATCGGTCTTGTCAGTCATGGAGGCTCCCTGTCCTTCCGGCTGCCGCCGCCCATAGAGTTCGTTCCCCTGACAAGAACCCCGAAAGGGATCGAGGGAAACTGCCTCTTACGGTTGTGATTTCCGCTCTCTCAAGTCTATCACGTTCCTTCCGGAATAACGGAATCCCCCAGACAGCAAAAACATAAAACAGGGAGCAGGCCGGGATTTTCAGATACCGGGCAATGGTTCAGGGTGTGAGGGATGGAGAGCGCGAAGCTGATCCGGAAGAACGTCCTGACAGCTATTCCGCCTGCCGCCTTCCCTTTTTTGAAAATATCACCCTCTTACAGTAAAATAAGCCTCCGAACGTTTTCTCCGGAACCGGCGGCGCTGTTATCCACCGTAAAGCTGCCGCCTGAAAAACAGCCGGTTTCTCAGCCATCCTGCCACCAGACCAGAATATGTCAGCATCTCTGTTTAAAGATTACCCCAAAGCCGCCCTCGGGCATGAAATCAAGAAGCTGCTCCAGCTTTCCGTCCCCATCTTTATCGGCATGATCTCCACCAGCGTGCTGAGCCTTACCGACAGCCTGATGTCAGGGGCCATCGGCACGGAGGATTTGGCCGCGATTTCTCTGGGCTCCGTGATGTTTTTTCCGGTAGCGCTGTTCTGTCTGGGAGTGGCTCTGGGCATCAGTCCCATTACCGCCCACCTTTTCGGCGCCGGAAGACTTTCCGAAATCGATGAAACCGTCTTTAACTCCCTCTATCCGTCCCTGGCCATCATAATCCCCTGCATTCTAGGTCTGTTATTCCTGCCGGAACTGATTCTGGCAGACGTGGAACCCGTGCTGGCACAGAAAACCGTCTCCTATCTCCGCTGGATGACCCTGGCTCTCCCGGCGCAGCAGATTTTTCTGATCCTGAAAAATGCTCTGGAGGGGGTATCCGTGCCGGTGCCGCCCATGCTTATCGGCATTTTTATCGCTATTCTCAACGTTCCGGCCAATCTGGTTTTCATGTTCGGCTATCTGGGTTTTCCGGCTCTGGGCTCCCCGGGCTGCGGCCTATCCACGGCGCTGATCTCATGGGTATCCGTGGCGCTCATTATTTTCTATGCCAGAAAAAGCCAAGCCCTCCGCCGCTCGGGGATCTCTCTTGCGGCAAAATGCTTCCGGCCAAAGGGTGTCTGCATCCGGGAGATATGCAAGGTGGGGCTCCCCATTTCCGTGGCTGCGGTGCTGGAGGGCTCCCTCTTTACCATGGTAGGCTATTATCTCACCCGGTTCGGCAGCGCCACGGTGGCGGCCAGTCAGATTGCCTCCTCGGTCTACACCATGGCCTTCATGATCCCTATTTCCATGTCCAATGCCGTGGCCGTGCGCTCGGGACAGCATCTGGGAGCCGGAAACCCCCGGATGACAAAAACCACTGCTCTCAGCGGTTTTATCGTGTCCTTTGTCATGGTTGTGCCATTCATGTTTCTCATCTACATGAACCGATATGATATTATCAGTATGTTTACCGATGATCCTGAGGTAATCGCCATTGCCGCGCCCCTGTTCCTCTTTGTGCTGGGGTATCAGAGTCAGGATCCCTTCTTCGGAACAGCCATGGGCATCCTCCGGGGCTACAAGGACACCAGAATATTCATGATCCTCAATGTGGGCATTCTCTGGGGACTGGCCGTGCCGCTGTCATATGCCGTCGGGCTTACGGATCTCACCGGAAGTCCCCGCGGAGTTCAGGGGATCTGGGCAGTGGTGGTATCCTGCTACTACCTTATGACCATCGCATTTATCTGGAGGGATGTCTGGCTGTTCCGCCACCCCGAAAGGTACCAGAGGCAATTTGCTCCGGAAGAAGCCAGAACAGCAGCGCAGCCGCAGGAAAAGCTGCCGGCATAGCTGCAGGAACAGATTACAGGAAAACTTGCAGCAATAGCAGCTGCTGGAACGTCATCATTAAGGAGTGTTCCATGAAACCAGGAATAACGGGAATTTTATGTCTGTCAGCTCTGCTGGCCCTGTCCGGCTGCGGAGATGAACCTGCAAATAAACCCGGCGCCTCTGCCGCTGCCGGAACTCCGGCCAGGGCGGCGCAAAGCCAGACTCCGGTTTCTGCAAAGCCGCAGGCACGCAAAGCCGCTGACGGAAAAAACTCCGAAAAACGCTACCGCGCCCCCCGGGAGGATATTCAGAAATGCCGCGCGGCCATGCTGAAAACCCCCGACAGCGCTCTAAAGGTCTGCTATCCTCCGGCAGAAAAGGGAGATCCCGAGGCCCAGTATCTGGTAGCCACCATTTACGGCAACGCCATCGGGGTGAGAGAGGATTTCAACAAGCAGGTTGCCTGGCTTAACAAGGCTCAGAACGGCGGCAACCTTCAGGCTGAGGTGGAGCTGGGCATCATCGGCATCATGATCTACACCGGCAATCATGTGGGAAATACCGGAAAACAGGCGCTTTTCTACCTGAACGATGCCAAAAACCGCGGCTCCCTCAAGGCCCGCACTACCCTGGCCAGACTTATGGGCACCGAAGCCTACAAGGATCTCGGCATCTACGATCCGGAAAAGTCTCACGAAGAGCTTTTGGCGCTGGCCAAGCTGGGAGTGCCCGAGGCCATGATCCTGGCCAGCCACAATTACGTTACCGGCTTCGGCACCGCCATTAACCACCATCTGGCAGTCAAGCATCTGGAAGCGGCGGCGCACAAGGGCATCCCCTTCGCCTATAAGAAGCTGGCCGAAATCTATCTCAATAACGAAAACTTCAAAAACAATGAAATGGGCTATGCCTACTTCTTTGCCTACACCGCCTGCGATAACTCCTCGGACAATATGAGAACCCTGGACAGTCTCCAGGAGATCTTCCAGGGCCGGGTCAAGGACTTCAACATCGCCAAAAGACGGGGCGGGGACATTCACCGGAAATACGGCTGCAAAACCTACGCCAGCTACGAGCATGAGGAATTTGATCGCCCTCCGGAAAAGAAGCCGGAAGCTCCTAAAGCCAGCGCTCCGGAAGACGATGATAACGATATCTGGGAGAAGTAAGAAACACCGATTTTACGGGAAGCTGCAGGGACTGGCAGGATAACGGACGGGGCTTGAACAGAACGGGATCCTGCGGGCTCCCGGGATTACTGGCTCCTTAAGGAAAAAATTTTCAAAAAGTTCTTTACAGCCCGGATTTATCGGATATAATGAGCACGCTTTCAAGATAAAGCGTTTCATTAAAGTGCGTCTGTAGCTCAGTTGGTTAGAGCATCACCTTGACATGGTGGGGGTCGTTGATTCGAGTTCAATCAGACGCACCATTTTTTTTTGCCCTTTTTCCTTGCTTTCAGCTTTTCTCCTTCTCTATTCATCTGTTCTCTCTTCTCTGATTTTTTGCTGGTCTGTCCTTTATTCACGCTGACTTGTATTACGGTTCTGTTCTGAATTCTGTTTAAGCATCAGTCATTCACAAAAGGCTGCCAGAGAATGGATTTTCCTCTTTGAAACTCCCCCTGCTCCTGAAACTGCGGCCCAGGCCAGCGGCTTAATCGCTCCTCCTGATTTCTGTCCTGACGATTCTGTTCAAGTGCATAACAAACGGTTCCGGAAGAGTCATTGATAGATGATTTTCACGTATAGGCAAACAGTGCTATATACACACAAACCATGATATCCTTCCCCTTTTTTACAATTTTTATTGTTATTGAGATACAAATCAAAAAAGCTTACTCTAAAAGACAATCTAATGAGATGTTTTATTGTGTTTCATGCTATACATTATGATCTTAGTAAAATGAGTTTTTATGATTATGTCAAAAACCAAGGGGGCTGTCATCCTCCGGCTTTGGATTCAGGAAGCAAAGCGCATCTTCATCATATAGGACAGTGTGAAAATTCTCCGCTGGCCATACTGGCTAGTTCTGTTCATACTAAATTCACTAAATGATTACATCCTGACCCATGGAGCGATATTGATCGGGGAAAATGTTCTGAAACACGAAAAATGATTTATATAGAACT
>DFFT01000108.1:7973-33922 GCA_002372325.1 Succinivibrionaceae bacterium UBA3769
CAAAGCAAATTTAACCTGTTAAAAGGAGATCAACATGATCACAACATACGAAGAGCTGGAAAACACCCTCAGGGAAATCATGTTAAGCACCAAACCTAATGATATTGATGTTGTTTTTCGTGCCAGGACTGATAACGGCCATACCGAAGAGGAAATCCGTGAAATGGAAGAGATTATGGGCACTCCTCTTTTTCAGGACTACCGGGAGTTTGTGAAGCATTATCGTTCTTTTGCAGTCCAGGGAGACAGTTATGTTGAATACAATCTGAAAAACACGGCAGAAATGACTGTTATTCATCATGATAACAGCAAGGAGCTGGATCTTGATTTTCCCCAGGACTGCTACTGTATCGGCAGTTTCGAAACCGACCTCCCCATATTTATTCAAAGCAGCGTCACCGGATTCGTCTATTCCTGCAATGCTTTCGGCCCCAAAGGCACCATGAAAAAAATTGCCGATAACTTCTGGGAATTTATGAATGCCGAAGTTGAATACTGGAGGAATTTTGCCGCAGAACAAAACGCTCAAGGCCATTAATCAGACGCGGAATTCCATTGGCTGTTTCTGGGACTGTGAGCGGTTCGATATCCGGTATCCTGGGAATCATGACTGAAATGGATATTAGCCGCTTCCGAAAAGCGGCTATTTCTGCTCCGGAACTCGCCATTCCGCCCCTCTGCTGCACATTCATTCCCCAGTACAACAGGAACAGCCGGGAATCACCCCGGCTGTTCATAAGTCCTGTCATAGAGAGAATCCGGACTTCGTTCAGCAGTCTCACTCAAATCCTTCCTCTTTCACATCCCAGATCTGCCTGTCAACCTGCTGATCGTTCTCATGCGCTGTATTCCGCACCGCCGCCACCACCTGCGTAATCCGCCCGTCAATGATTCTGGACGGCATATAAGTAAGATTGCACCATTCGTTGGCCGGATTCTGATAATTGATATAAATCATCCGCTTCCCCGCCAGGCGTTCGCCAAGAGTGGAGAGATCGCAAAACCGGAACATCATCTCCTTATGCCGGTTACAGACAAAGGTCTCAATAAAAAAATTCCGGGCCATATCATAGGGCTGCTCGGTAACGCCGGTTCTTTCCATCATGGTCACCGGCATGACATAAGGGATAAAGGTATTGTCATCAAGATTAAAGGCAACAAGACCTGAGTAAACATGACGGAGAGCATGGGTTACGGTTCTGAAATGCTCCCTGGTAACCCGATCCGGATCCACAGTCCTGGTGGTGAACAGAATACGGGTTACCATTCCCTCACTGTTTTTCTCCAGAACAAAGATCTCCATTCTGAAGTAGCTGTCATCAACGGCGCTCTGGAAATCGCAGGATATGACTGTGTTATCATCAAAACGTTCCGAAAGAGTACCGAACTCCAGGAAACTCAAAAGCCTGAGATGATATTCCGGCTTAACCAGTTCGGAGACGGCATCCTTAAGCTTCTGCCCGATATTGCTGGCCCCCTGATTCAGAAGCCGGTGCATTTCGTAGCTGGACACGATCTCCTCGCAAAGATTATTCGCAATGTCAATGCTGAGCACATTGCTGAAAATTGAAACAATGCTCTGGAGAATAACGCCTTGCTCCCGGCTGTCTGCCGGAGCGCACAAATTCTTGTCTGGGTTCTTTTTCTGGAGGTTTTTGGTGTAAATGATGCTGGAATTCTGATGCAGCAGGATCTCGTAGTTTTTGTTAAGGCGCTTTCCGGTTTCCATAGCCGCCTCAAAGGGTTCCGGCTTTCCGAAGTAATACCCCTGAATCATTTCGCAGCCGATGCTTTTCAGAAAATCCAGCTGCTCCTGAGTCTCCACCCCTTCGGTCAGAGTGTGAATGCCCAGAGCCTTGGCCATGTTTACGATGGGCTTGATAATGGCCTTGGAACGGGAACCGAAATTCCGCATGAAGCCCATGTCGATCTTGATTTCGTCAAACTCAAAATCTCTCAGGGTGCTGAGAGAGGAATAGGCGCTGCCGAAATCATCCATAAGCACATCGAAGCCCGCTTCATGAAACCGGTTGATCTCCCCCTTCATCTTATCAATGTCCGACATCACTGTGGTTTCGGTGATTTCCACCTTGAACAGCTCCCGGGGCAGCTTATAACGCTCGGCAATGGAAATAATCTCGGTAAAGGGATCGCACTTTACAAAATCGGTACGGGAAAGATTGAAGGATACCGGCACCACGCTGAAGCCCCGGCTGATGGCTTCCGTAAGATCCCGGGCCACATGCTCAATAATATAAAGATCCAGCTTGTAGGTCAGGGAATAATCATCCAGCACCGGAATGAACACTCCCGGAGACACCATCCCCATCTCGGGATCGATCCAGCGGGCCAAAGCCTCATACCCGCATAGCTTGCCGCTCTGGGATATTACCTGCGGCTGGTAGTAAACATGGATGTATTCCTTTTCCAGAGCTTCGTCAATATGTCCGATAATGTAATCCCGGTTCAGAATCTCATTGCGGATCTTTTTGTCGTAATAGACAAAGCATGATTCATGATGCCGTCTTTCATAATCGCAGGCGATTCTGGCGTTATCGCAGGCCCGGGATGCATTCACCTGATCGTTCTCTGACTCCTGCACATAAATGCCGGCTCTTACAGAGAGTGTGTTGCCGTCATTTACTTCCGCCATCTCCTTAAAAACCAGGGAGATTTTTTCTTCCAGGCCTTTGACCCCGGTATAGGCATAAAAGTGATCCTCGCCAAAACGGGAGCATTGCATGATGCCGAAGTGCTTCTTGAGGATATTGGCAAAGCTGACAATAAGAGCATCTCCTCCGGAAATGCCGTACTTCTCGTTATACATCTTAAGGCCGTTAAGATTGAAGGAGACCATGGCCGGAGTATCGCCGTTCCTCAATATAACGCTTCTGGCATTGTTGCAGATACTGAGAAAGCGGGACATGGTGGGGAAGTCGGTAAGGATATCTCTTTCATCCCGGGCAAACACCACGAAAAACAAAATCAGATCGCCCAAATCCCTGTCGCAGACGAAGCTGCAAAAAAGTTCCACATCCCGCATCCATTTGTTGGATCCGGGACAGCTCCCCATCAAATGAACCCTGCCGGGGGAAGAACCTTCTTCTTTTTTCCAGGTATGCCAGCTCGAATCAATAAGGGCGATGTCGTTATCAGAAGCCAGATGGCGCCATGAACCGCAGGTGACCTCCAGAAACTGCACTGCGCTCCCGCATTCGATAAACTCCAAAGCCATATTATTGGCATAAAGAATCTCGCCCTGCTCGCCAGCGCGGCAAACCATAAAGCCGCCGGGCAGGCAGGAATAATATGAAAAACGCTCTGGAATTCCGGGAATTTTTCCCATCTCGCTGTTTATGTATTCAACTGTATGTTCCGAATCTGAATTAACCATCACAAAACCCTGACAAAACGGTCAGCAGTCAACAACATAATTACGGAGGACTAAGTTCCGCAGATCTTATCCCGTTTCGGAAAAGCGGCGTTCTGGATAACCGCTCATCGCGTCATAAAAATTATAATTATTTCGGAAACAGCCGGTATCGCTGCCTTAAGACCTTCCGTATAGACTCTCAACCTCCTCATTGTAGCCGATCCCAAAGTAAAAACTGAGCCGTCCCTCAACTTACATGAAAGTTTTGTCATAAATCATGTGACCGTTTTCAGATTTTTGACACGTCGCATGGCAAAGATCTCTCATCATCAGAAGAAGAAAAATTCCGGGCAACTCTGCGGAAAATGCCGCAGGGAAATCTCCGGAAAAAATCCGTCCGGAACAGCAAAAACTATGCTAAAACACGCCCCGTTAACATTTTTTTGCATTTGTGTCTGTATAATACAGTGTTTCAAGAAGTAAGAATCTCGGATAAAGCCAGGGCCGGAACATGCCGGCGGATCTTTGCGGCAAATCTCCTCCGGAGAAGGCAAAGACCAGAGTTTTATCCCACAGGAACATGAATGATGAAAAGACTTGCAATCTACAGCTATTCCGGAACTCAGGGAATCGTTGCCCCTTACGCGCATCACTTTCTCAAAAGCCTGCTTCCCTGGTGTCATGACATCATTTTTGTAACGCCCCGGACGCTGATTCCCGAAGAACAGACCAGTCTGGGCCGCGTCGGCATTCAGATTGTGGAGCGCTGCACTCCGGGAACCTCGGTAAACAGCTTCATCAAGGGCTGGGAAAACGTCCGGGATCCGGACAAGTATGACGAGCTCATCCTGTGCGATGACCAGGTTTACGGACCGGTTTTTGAGCTGGATCAGCTGTTTAAGAAAATGGAGGATTCCTTCCTGAACTGCGATCTCTGGACCGTGTTCAGCCAGACCCCGAAAAGCTACGCCAGGGAACTGGACACTCCGGAAAGAACCCGCCCCGATGACTCGGCCTTCAGCTTTATCGCCTTCAAGAAATCAGTGTTTACCGGCAGCGCCTTCAAGGAGTTCTTCAGCAGGAAGGAACAGATCTGGAGCTCCATTCCGGAACAGGTGGCCGGTTTTGAGGTTCCCCTGCTGGATCGGCTGGAAAAGGAAAACTTCAAGCTGACCTCCTTCGTGCAGTCCCGCCGCAGCGCCGACTTCTGGTACTCCGGCACCCTGCTTCCGGCAGAGGCTCTGAACGAAGGAGCTCCTCTGGTCAAGAAGGAGGTATTCACCTGCTCCGCCGAAGCCACCCTGGATTACGGCCGGGGCGGTCAGGCCAGACAGACCCTGAAATTCCTGATGGAAAAAACCTCCTATCCCACAGAGCTTATCTGGCAGGATCTTCTGGCAGAGTGCCCCCTTTCGGAAATCCGGGATCACCTCTGCATTTCCTGGATCTTTGATGGGGATGCCCGGCCCCGGAAGAACGTTTCAGAGATCCTGAAAAGCCGGATTATGCTGATTCTTTACGTGGAATCCTCCGAGGATCTCCGGACAGTGTACGACCTTATTGAAGGCTTCAAGCCTCTGGCGGACATCTATGTGATCTCCCCGGACCAAAAAACGCTGGAGGAAGCCCGGAATATTATTCATACCAAGTTTTCCCGGCTTCTGGAGTTCTGTCACAAGGAGCTCAGAAAAGGCGGGGTTACCGCTGCTCTGGAGCTGGATCTCGGCAAGAATGTAAAAAACTATGACTTTGTCTGCGTGCTGCAGGGCCCCGGCTCCCTGAATGCCGATGAATGGGGCACCCGCAACGAGATCTTCAGAAATGCCGCGGACAATCTGGCTGTCAGCGCCGCCTTTATCGGCAACGTCATCAGCACCTTTATCGACAATCCCCGGCTGGGGGTGCTCACCCCGCCGTCCCTCAAATGGGGCCCGGTCTACTCCTCGGAGTACGATGAGCAGGAAAACGCCCTGCCGGAAATGAAAAAGCTGTTCAAGGAACTCAAGCTGCCGATCCCGGAGGATCCCGTGCCGGTGCAGATCCCGGGAAACATGCTCTGGTTCCGTACCTGCGCCGTGGCCCCCCTGTTCGAAAAAGGCTGGAGCTACAGCGATATTCCGGAGCCTCAGGGAAGCCAGCGCCGAAAGACACCGCCGGAGGTTCAGGTTCGCATGGCTGCATTGCCCTATATCGCCCAGAGTCAGGGCTTTTACAGCGGCACCGTCATGAGTTCTGAGGGGGCTGCGATATACATGGCCAATCTCTCCCGGGTGGAAAAGGCCTGCAACGAAACTATTTTCCAAGTGCTCCCGAAAAAGGGCTACGCCAGAACCATAAACAGCTTCCGTCATCTGGCCGGCAGTCTGGAACGGGGCCGCCGGGAAAAGGTGCAGAAGTACACCGTGCTGAATATGCTTACCCT
This sequence comes from Succinivibrionaceae bacterium UBA3769, assembly GCA_002372325.1. Lineage (GTDB taxonomy): Bacteria > Pseudomonadota > Gammaproteobacteria > Enterobacterales > Succinivibrionaceae > Succinimonas. The sequence continues at coordinate 13,769 of DFFT01000108.1, forward strand.
AGGGAAGGTGCCCTCCATAAACAAGAAGTTCAAATACCTTAACGAAGACTGATCCCGCTTTACCGGCCCCGGAACTCCGGGAGCCGGCTTCCTCCCTGAAGGAATTGCCATGCTCATACTGAAAACCCCCAGCAGAAACACCGCTCTGTCATTCCGGGACTACTTTGCCGGCAAGGGCATTCAGACGCAGGTTACGGAAAACAATCAGTTTTTTATCGTGGAGTCCGTTAAGGAGGAGGATGATTTTCTGGTAACGAAGGAGCTTAACTTCCTGAAAAACCAGGAGCATCCGGAAGACCTGATAGTCAGAGCCGCCTGGAATTCCGGAAGCTCAGATTCCGGATCTGATCTTCCGGCAGTTTCCGCCGGCCTCCCGCTTAACCGGATATGCACCTTAACCGGACTTACCGTGGTTGCCTGCATTGCGGTATTTCTCCTGCAGTCATTTATGGACGGATCCTCCGGCCGGCCGGTGTTTGACGCCCTGTCTCTGAATGCAGCAAAATTTCATGACGGGGAATACTGGCGGCTGATAACTCCGGCGTTTCTGCATTTCGGATTCACCCACATCGGCTTCAACACCGTGATCTTTGCCGTACTGGGCTGGCCCCTGGAAAAGTATCTGGGCGCTTTCCGGCTCCTCGCTCTCATCCTGATTTCCGGCATTACGGGAAACGTGGCGGAATACTGCATTCTGGCCGCCGATCATGAAATGTCTCCGGAAAACTTCGGCGGTCTCTCAGGAGTGGTAAACGGCGTCATCGGCTACCTGGCCGTGCTCTCCCGCCATCCGGATCTGCCGCCTAAGATGCGCCTGATACCGGGGCTCTTCACCTTCACCCTGATTATGATTGTGGTGGCCGGACTCTTCTTAAACGGCATTGCCAATGCGGCCCACGTGGGCGGGCTTGTGGCCGGTATGCTTATGGGAATTCTGGATTTCTTCCTGCTCAAAACCGGAAAGCTCGCCTTCCGGGTACCAGAAAAGGAGTAACGGCAGAGACAAGGATGGGAATGGAGTATCTGTCAACGTCAGCCCGCAAACCTGCCGTTTGCAAAATCTAGATTCAGGACAGGAATAGCTCCGTACCTTCCTGACAAATAGCCTTTGCCATACTTTTCATCTTTTCTGACATTTTTTAGTTCAGCCAGAGAATACAAATCAGTAGTTCTTTCCTTTGTCAGTTCTGTAAACCATATTTGATCTCTTCTGAAAACATCAGGATCCAGCAAGCCAGTCTCATGAGCTGTGAAAACTAATTGAGAGTTATTACTCTTGGGCAAATTTGTGAACAGCTTTATCAGCCCGTATAAAACAGCCTTGTGCAAATTTGTTTCCAGATCATCGCAAATAAGAATTTTATTACTTGTCATTGTCTCAAGCAGCGGACAGGAAAGCGCAAGTAATTTACGTACTCCTGCTGCTTCCTCCCGGAGCTCAATTGAGAAATTGTCATATACAATTCTGGCCGTAATGGCATCAGGATTTTGCTGCGGTAACACAGTTTTAAAATCATCCGACGGATATGAAGGAATTGGCGCCGCTTCTGTTTTACCTGCATCTATGGCAACCTTTATGTCTTTTATGCCCGTGCCTGACTTTTGCATAAGGTCTAAGACAGCTTTTTTCATTGCCGGATTTGAATACATTCTATAAAGCGAGTAATTCAGCCAATGGCTTTGATTAACTTGATTATAAACAGCTAACTCGTCAAGAAAGAAACGGTATGCCTCTGCAATTTCATTAACGGCGCTGAAATTGGCAGCGCACGAAAGAAGGAGACGATTAGGCTTGACTGCATCTTTGCAGGCTGTGAATTTTCCGGTAAATTTGCTTCCTTCGGTAAAGTCGGTAACAGAGCGTTCAAAGATTTTTGTCTGTCTTCCTTTAGGGACATAATATAAATACTCGTCTGCCACCAGAAGATTTTTTAGGGTAAAACCATACATGTATCGAATCCCTTTAGTAATAAACTGGATTGCATACGCACTTTCGCTATTGTCCCCGGATGCAAGCCTGTGAGGAGTTTGCCTGATACCCTGGCCAAGCTGATGATTTACGCTGTTTGCAACAAGATTTTTTACAAATGATATGGCATCAATGACATTGCTTTTTCCCGAACCATTGGCTCCATAGATCAAAGCCGATCGCAGAACTCGGTATTTGGCAAAAGATATTAAGTTTTCCTCATGAGCATCATCGGCTCCGGCAAGAGCGGAAAAAAGAATCCGGTTTCGCACAGATCGATGATTTGAACAGGAAAATTCCAACAGCATTGAGATACCTCTACGGCTGACACATGGAAGATGATACCATCAAATCAGTTTTTATAAACAGAATTTGCAATTTTGCCGTAAATTCTGTGCTTAAATTATAATTTTGAGCTTTTTGATATGCAAACTATAGGTATGAAGAAGATGACAATCCCCGCCCGCCGGAATGCAGGGCAGACTGGCTCCGTATACGCCGCAGCCATAGGATGCTGTTCGGTAATCAGGGAGGAACTTTCGGAGTTACGAGCCGAGGATCTGCAGACTGCCCTTCTGACCGTCTTCAGGCTTTTGAGTTTCTCCCATTTCTCATACCCCCTTCACCTCAATTCTCAGATTCCTGATCCCCGAGTCAAACTCTGACTGACAGACTTGCCTGCCGTGCCCAGACAATATGTCTTGTGACTTGGGATGCCTTTACTGATAAGGCTTGTTTTGTCAGGCTGCCGCTATGGTTCACGCGTTGCAAAAAAAAAAGTTAAATTATTTTAGCAGCGCTCAGATTTTAGCTTGACAATAGGGATAGAAAATATTACAATGGAGACATAAACAGTTCGGAACAAACAAGGAATAAGAGCGTTGTTATTTTTATTCCTTACGAAATACACTTCATAAAGCTTCACCCGATATTTCTGTCAGCCGCCATGCGGCAATACTTTGAATTCTTTCAGGAGGATGCGTCATGCTGTTCTACAAGGTTACCATGAAAGGGGATTTTGCGAAGGCTCTGGGCGGAAAGAAAAAAGACCGTGATGATGATTTGCCCTTTTTTGAAAAAAGCTACGCTAAAGCCCTTTCCAAACTGCATCTGTTCCGTCATGAGGAGAGATCCTGCAACCTGCTCCCTAACAGGGATCTGTTTTTCTGCCCCTGCGATACTGATAATAAAACCTACGTGGAGTTCTTTGCGGCCTTCAGCGTAAGATCCAGCAGCTTTGCCGATGTTTCCGCCGTCATTCAGGATCTCATCAGAAAGGAGCTGAAGGTGAAGGCAGAGCCCGGCGAATACGAGGAAATTTCCCTGGAAACCTATCTGAAGCTGTTTGACAAGGCCGATGACGATGACCTGTATTCCCGGCGGGAGCTCCCTTCCTCCTGCCCCTGCATGAACCTTGATACTGCCGGCGATCTTTTGCGCCGTTCTTCCTTCGAGTGGAACGACGGCTTTACAGACAGCGGCATCTGGGACTGCCAGCAGGCACGTCAGGAATTAAGCCGCATCAGTCTTCCTGGTAACGAGCTTGCCGGCGAACTGGATCGCATCTATGCCGTAAATGCCGAGCCCGGGGTGTTCGGTCATCCGGTGCATTACTGCATTGAGTCTCCGGACGTTAAATCCGCCATGAATGTGGTCTCCTTCATCATAAAGATGCTGTATTCCCGGGGCCGGCTCCTGAGCAGACGGTTCGGAGTCATCCACATGAATTCTTACGAGAAAAAACGGGACAGCGACAAGGAGTTTCATGAGTTCCTCGCACTCCACGACTGCGCTTCAGCCGTGGCAGTATTCGAAAACGAGAAGATCGCGGAGGATAGCGGCTGTCTGTCCAGCGACGGCCGGGAACACCTTACCGAGCTTCTGGAATTCATGGAGGAAAGCTCCCTCACCACGCTTTACTTCATAATTTCCGTTACTCCCGACAAATCTGCCGGAAAAAAAGAGTCTCTGGTATCTCTCATTGAAGAAAAGATTCCGCTGGTGCGGCTCAGAACCGGTTTCGGCACCCGGGAACAGGCCGAGACCTACATGAAGGAGCTGGTAACCGGAGCGGGTTACGATAAATGGATGGACGATGCGGTAAACCAGATCCGGAGGGATTCCCGCACAGAGTTTTCCATGGGCATCGTGAACGACATCTTCAAGAGCTGGAGCAGGCGGGTGCTCTGCAATACCGTATACAGCTACGGGAACGAGATCCGGCCCCCGAAAGCCAAAAGGAAGACCAAGGTCCGTCCCGCCCGCCAAAGACTCGGAGACATGATCGGACTTGACCGGGTCAAGGAGATTGTTGACCGCATCATTGCCGTAACCTCGGTATCAAAGCGCCGGAAGGATCTCGGACTTGACGACAGCATCAAATCACGGCACATGATTTTCACGGGAAATCCCGGCACGGCCAAGACTACCGTGGCCCGGCTGCTCTCCGAAATTCTCCGGGAGGAAGGGATTCTCGAGCACGGATCCTTTGTGGAATGCGGCAGATCGGATCTGGTGGCCCGGTATGTCGGCTGGACTGCCAAGACCGTGAAGGAAATGTTTAACAAGGCTGAGGGCGGCATTTTGTTCATCGACGAGGCATATTCCCTGGCAAATGACATAGATCACGGCTTCGGAGCGGAGGCTATCGACACCATTGTTCAGGAAATGGAAAACCGCCGGGAGAGGATGATTGTGATACTGGCCGGATACGCCGAGCCCATGAAGAAGCTCCTGGATGCCAATGCCGGCCTCTCCAGCCGCATTGCCTTTCATGTGGATTTCCCGGACTACAGTCCTGATGACCTCACGGGCATCATGAAGCTGATGCTTAAGGAGAAGCAGGTGGCAATTTCCCCTGAAGCCGCGGAGAAATGCCGGGACATCTTCAAAAAGGCCGTAACCCGGGAGGATTTCGGAAACGGGAGGTTTGTGAGAAACCTCATTGAAGGAGCGGAGCTCGCCCAGGCCCAGCGGCTGAAAAAGCTCTACGGCAAAAAGGCAATTCCTAAAAAAGCCCTGGCAGAGCTTGCCCCCGAGGATTTCAGCCTTCCCGAGAGCCTGAATGACCGGGTGAAGGGAGGATCCCGGATCGGCTTCTTCGCCTGAATCCCCGGCCTGCAAAAAAATTGTCCCCGCGATCCTGCGGGGACTTTCTGACCGGAAAACGGTCAAACCTAGACCTTCCTTTCAGAGAACCTTATCCTAGGATCCTGTTCCTCTTCTTAACGCGAAGAACTTCAGACCGCCCAGAATCATTTCCGACTCAATGGGAGTGCATTCGGTGAATTTCAGGTTTTCCGAAAGGAGCTTGCTCTGGCTCCGGTACGAAGACCCCGGCTCCCCGGCAATGTTCACCACCGCAGTGCGCACCGCGGGAGACAAAGCGCTCACCACGCCGGAGTCATGGCGTTCGTAGTGGGCGATGGTGTTAATGATCACGCTGCCAATGCGCTCGGCATAGGATTCATCGGTAATATTCCAGACGCCCCGGGCAATATTGGCGGCCAGATAACGGTAGTTGCCGGCGAATTTGCCGCCGGAGGACTGGGAGATGGTGCCCACTGCCTCCTCCAGCACCTGCTCGAGACTGATAACCAGAAGATCCAGCTCCGCAATGTTGTTGCCCAGAGGACGCTTTTCCCGGGCATCGGAAATATGCCGGCTCATGACGTCCAGACAGGGCACGTACTCACTGCTGTCAGGAGTGAGTCCCGCCAGCTTGACCACCACCTTCCGGAGCTCTTCGTTTTCGCCCCAGATGGCCTTCACCAGCTCCTCGATGTTCTTCAGCATGACCTTGCCTGCGGCATCGCTGCCGGCAAAGGAACGATCCTGAGCGGGAGTGCCGCCGGGAGCAGCCGCAGAGGCCGGCCTGTTAGCCCAGTTGTTATGCCCTTCGTACTCGCGGTTCTGCGCGCTTCTGACTATGGCGCGTCGTACCAGATCCTTCATTACTTCACGTCTCCGCCGGCGCTCCTGGAAGATCACCGCCAGCTTATACGCAATATAGAGAAGAATGCCGGAAAATATTGCCGGAATCGTCCACCAGGGGGCTTCGGCATTAAGGAAGTCAATAAAGCTCAGATCTTCGCTGCGCGCCGTGGCAGCTTCCGGAACATAAGGCCGGGACAGGGTATTCTTCTGGTTGTAGAAATTCTTGCTGGCAGCGCTCTCCCGGGGCTTGGCCGCCGGCTGCCGCTGCGCGAGCTCCTCCAAAAGCGGCTTCAGAGCCTCCTCCGCCGGGGCATAATAGCCATCCCGGGCCTTTTTCAGCCAATCCGCCGCCTTGTCCTTATCCTCGATGACGCCGTAGCCGTGGAGATACAGGAGTCCCAGCCGGTATTCCGCCTCATGATCGCCGGCAGACACCCCGGCCCGGTACATCCGGTAAGCTCGGACATAGTCCCGAGTGCCGCCCTGGCCGTTTTCGGCCATCTTGCCCAGCTGGGTGAAGGCCGGACCGTAGCCCTTGTCGGAGGAAGCCTTGAACCAGGCAAAGGACTCGGCAATATCCTGATTAACCTCAAGTCCTCTGAAAAACTTCATTCCGACATCATAAAGAGCCTGACCGTCCCCGGCCACGGCTTTCTGACAGAGTCCCGCCTCAATTCGGGCTTCCGCGCAGGAGGCGACGGAAACAGCCGGAGCTTCTGAAGCTCCCAGCAGCGCTATTCCCAGCGCCAAGCCACTCAGGTACCAACGCATATATAAAAAAACCTGTTTTTAAATCCCTTAAACTGCCAGGCTCCGGCAGGAGCTGTTTCCGCCCGGCCGCCGGACGTCCCTGTCCGGCTGTCATGCCCGACTATGCATATTATACTGATCTTACGGAATCAATAAACACCCCGCGAGAACGAATTCATAAATGATCACGCCCGGCCGCGGAAAACCCGGAAATTTTTCGCATATCTCCCATAAATGGCAATCCCGGTTCCTGATAATCACGTTATCCGAACCGAAAAAGGTATAATGGATCCTCAAGTTTTTAATCAGCGGCGGAGATAAAGATGGCACGGACAGCGTCAGGCTCAAATATGGTCAGGATTACTCTGAAAAATCCGGCCAGCAGGAAGTTCCGTCTTGAAGAAATCCGGGACGGCGCCTTTATTCCGGTGCCCTTCCGGGACATCCTGAAGCAGTTCTCAGCGGAGGTCAATGCCGTCAGAATGCTGAACACCAGCCTTAAGGAGCTTTTTGACATTCTGTGGCTGGATCCCGCCGGGCTCAATAGCGGCCCGCCTGCCGCGGTATTCCGCAGTCTGAGATCCTTCCTCAAAAAGGAAGCCCGGACGGAGTTCGCCCCGCCGGGAAACTACGGAGAAAGCTTTTCCGCCGAGGATCGCTTCATTGTCTGCCGGGGGTATGATCTTTTCAGCGACCCGGACATCATTGCGGCCCGCACCTATATCGGACACAAGAACACCAACGCTCTTGCAGCGCATCGGGTAAAGGTGGCCGAAGAAAAGATCAGCAATTTTCTGGTGTTCGTCCACCTTTTTGAAGCCATCTGGCTTGCGGCCTCTCCGGGGGGCCTCCTCACCGCGGAGCAGCGCGCCATGTTAAACAGCTGGCTGGAAAAGTCTCTTTTTCCGGACGAGGGCAAGCTTTATCTCCAGTACTGCTTTTCCGGCAGCATGTCCAGCCGGATTCTCCGGACAAATCTCAGCGAACAGGGCCGCTACCTGAAGCCCCTGGCTCCGGACAGCGCCAACCAGAAAGCCTTTCTCAGCCTGCTGGGCCGGCTTTGCGCCCAGAACAGCGAGTGCGCCCTGTCCTCGTTTTCCTGGGATGACTGCTGCTTTATCACGGATCTTCTGGAATACTATCGCTCCGAGCTCCGCAGAAAAGGAGCTTTGGAGCAGGAGCGGCAGGAGTTCAATGAGGCTCTTTTTCCGAAAATCACCGCCCCCATGCAGAACCTCACCGGAAGCTTTGCCAGTGACTCCGCTCCCCTGTGCGCCGGCCCTCTGGAGCGAGTGCGGGCGTTTCAGAGGGAGGTGCATGAAAACGCCCGAAAAATTGACTTTATCGATCCGGAGCACCTGAAGTTTTACGAAAACGCCACCCTCTACATTCAGGACGTGGCTGTCACCAACGCCTATATGTATCTGGACACCAGGAACATGGCCGGAAATAATTTCTGGACCTTTGCCCTGAACCAGCGCAGTCAGGAGATCATCGCCCCCCGGGAAACCGTGTCCACCTTCAGCGGCGAACCCGCCGACCGGAGAAAGCTGTTCGCCCTGAGTCTCCAGACCCCGGATTTCCGCACCCCGTCAGAAACGGTGCTGGCGGCCATTTCCGGAAATCTGGGCTACCGGCTCCTCGCGGAAGGCTTTCTGGACCTCATTTCTCCTGAAAAGCGCCTCAGGGCCTTTTCCTGGCTGGTGCATAATTTTCAGAATCTGCTCCGCATCAATAACTCCTTCTCCCGGGATTTCCGGCAGATTCTCAGCGCCATGGGAGAGGACATTTCCCTCTGCCTCCTGCTGTGGCCGGAGGAAATGACCGACAGCATCAGAAGGCTTATCACCTCCTGTCCGTTTTTTGAGACCTATGCGGATCTCCGGCTCTCCGTGCTGATTTACAGCTACGGCAGTCTGGAAAAGGCTCTTTCGGGGGAACCTCCGGAAAGAGAATGCCTTTCCCTTTCCGGAGCCCCCGTGCCGCCGGCAACGGCCGCGGAAATCCAGGATCTCATGTTTCAGAAATATATTCTGAGCTCCAAATCCTACACCATAGATGTGCGCTTCTCCGGTGATTCCTCCCGGCTGCTCTACGCCGATGCCAAGAATATGTTTGATGCCATGCTGGAGGAGCGGCCGCATATCTTTCAGGATTTTCTCCGGAATGCGGTTTCCTCCGCGGCCGGCTTCAGCTCCAGAAGTCTCTTCCGGGCCCTGGGCACTTATAAGGAAAAGGTCTTCCGGAAGTTTTTTCCCGGCCTTCTGCGGTTGGACGACAAGACCCGCGGAGCCCTTTCCGGGCTGGTCAGCCGGATCAAAAACCGCCAGGTTCTCATGTATCAGTATCTGGCGCAGTCCGGCAGCAACATTCAGAACGATATTGTTTATCGGATCATGGAGCACAGTCTGGAACGCCCCGCCCGCCCTCTGCCGGGATCTCTCACCGTCTTCCGGGATCGCCTGGCGAACGAAGGAACCTGGAGCTACCATGAACTCAAAAAGGCCCTCAGCATCTACAATCTGGGGAAGCACAGCATCTGCATCAGCATTTTCCATTACGTGGCAAACATTCTGGGCCTTGCCGTATTTCCGAATCCCGACTACGAATGCTATGAGGAGATGGTAAGCGCCTTTTCCAGCTTCGCCTTCAAAAAGGAAGCTCCGCTGCCAAAGATAAAGCTTGAGAGCAAGGCTCTGCTCTGCTTCCGTCTGGCGCTGGACACCGCTACCGTGTACACCGTGCAGGGACAGCTCCTGGAATTCTTTAAAACCTGGCTCAGATCTGCCAACCTGCCCGCCGAGGAAGCCTCCTGCCTGAGCAGCTACGCCGCCGGCATCACCGCTCTGAGGCAGTCCGCCGGCCGGGCCTGCCGTCCCGGAAACGCCCTCTCCAAAATCACCTTCACCGCAGCGGAGCAGGATCTCTTAATCCGCATGATGCACATTGTCACCTCCGGGGGCGACATGGCCATAACCATGAAAAACCTCTCCGTCATCAATCTGCATCTCAGGGGCCGCTTCCTGGAGGGCTTCCTCACCGGATATCAGCGCCGGCCCGCCTCCCTGGCTCCGGCGCGGCGTTATCCGGAGCCGCCGTATTCCGGCAGTTCCCCGCAGGTTCCCGCGGTCCCGGCGAAGCTGGATCCGGCTTTGATCCGGGAAAAGACCCGGGAAACCTCGCTGGTTCATGAGATCCTGGCCCCGATTTTTGCTGACGGCGATTCCGGAAAACCTGCGCCAAAGGACGGCCGCGCCCCCATTGACGTGGCCCTGGGGAAGCCGCTCCCCGCAGAGGAGCCCCAAACCGCTTCCGCCGCGGAAATGCCGCCGGAGGATCTCTCCGACCTTGTGGACAGCGACGGCGCTATTTCGGGACAGACAATTTTCGGACTTCTCCCGCAAAACTGCCGGGAGCTCATTCTGAGACTTTGCCAGCTGGGAGAGTTTTCCGAGGATGATTTTGTGAAGATCTGCCGGGAATTCGGGCTCATGAGCGACGGCGCCATGGAAATCATTAACAGCTGGGCCCTGGAGCATCTGGACTGCACTCTTATCGAAACCGATGATCCCATGTTCTTTGACCGGGATCTCCTGAATGATCTCCTGCAGCAGTCCTGACCGCGCTGAAGCTAATTCCCTTCGGCGACACTGTCTCCGCTGTCACCGGCAGCGTTTTCACCGGGGAGAAGCTCCGCCGCGGTAACCTCTGCGGTAAAGCGGGCCCCCAGCACCCGGATATGCACGAGATCGCCGGGTTTGGTGTTGCCGCTCTGCACAATGCCGCCGCTCTCCCGGGACACTATGGCATAGCCCTGACTGAGCAGCGTCAGAGGATTCCGGGCATTAAGCCGGCCGGCTAAAACCGCGAGACTGCTCCCGAGAAGCCGGATCTTATCTCCGGCGCTTGTTTCAAGACGGCTTCTCAGCTTTTCCAGATAATGCCGGGACTCCCCCAGATCCGGCCGGACTCCGGCAAAGGCCAACGCCATTTCATGAAGATCCTGCGCCCTGGCGGTCAAAGCGGCGTTCATGGCTTTCTGCATGCGATTACGAAGATCCTGAAGCCGTTCCGCCCGCTCCTTGAGGCACCTTGCCGGAGAAAGAGTCTGAAGCCGCCGCTCCAGATCCTGTAATAGCTCCCCGTTCTCCCGCAGCCGATCCCGGGAAATATTCCCCATGCGGCGGGAAAGCTCCAGAAGATCTCCGCGGTATTTCCGGGGATCCGGAGCGGCCTTCCACAGCCGGAGCTCCAGACTCCGGAGGGTCTGACTGTAATTCCGCACATTGTCCCGCGCCGTTTCCAGCCGGATACGAAGAGCTTCCAGCTCCTGACAGCGTTCGCTTAGCTGGCCGCTGAAGGCCCAGGTCATCCTTTGGGAGAGATGGGAGAGATACTGACGCTTTTCCGCCGCAAATACCGCGGGAGAAACGCTGTTAAGGCGGCTCCGGAGATGATCCAGATTTCTTTTCAGGGCGGCAAGGGAATTATTCATTACAGAAGAGTAACGGAGCCGGTACGCCCGGAGCCAGGCATCCGCCTCCCGGAGATCCGTGGTGACCAGCTCGGCGGCGGCGGTGGGAGTGGCGGCCTTAAGAGAGGCCACATGATCCAGCAGGGTGTCGTTACCGGTATGGCCGATGCCGGTGACAATGGGGATCCGGGTTTCCGTGGCATAAACGGAAAGCTTAAGATCATTAAAGCAGGCCAGATCCTCCACGCTGCCGCCGCCCCGCACCACCAGAAGCACATCGCAGTGATCCCGGTACCTTCTCATGTTGGCCAGATAAATGGCATTCATTATTTGCTCCGGGGCGGCATCTCCCTGCATGGCGCTGTAGTAAAGCACGATGTTCACCAAAGGGTTTCTTCTTCTGATGGTGCCCACGGCATCCCGGGCCGCCTGTTTTCCCTGAGCGGTGATAATGCCCACGGAGGTAATCTCGGAAGGCACGGGCAGCGGCAGGAGATTGCGGGTATACCCCTGATCCTCCAGAAAGCGGATCCCCTCCCGCAGAGCCTGCATAAAAAGCCCTTCCTTATCGGTAATGACAATGCTGTCAACCCGGAAGGACAAAGTGCCTTTTTTGGCATAGAAGGAAAAGCTGCCCCGCACCTCCGCCATTTTGCCGCTGCGATCAATTTCCGGAGCAGGAATGCCGGGATCCCGGAACATGCAGCAGCTGATAACGGCATCCTTTTCCCTTAATGAAAAGTAGAGAAACTTCCGGTACGACCAGTTGGAAATCTCCCCCCGGATCCGGACGTTTTTGATGACCTCCACCCGTTCCCTGACAAGGTCGGCGGCCTCGGAAACGGAGTAAACGCGGGGTTCCCCCGCGTCCCGGAGCCGGGGCTCCGGAAGCCTGCGGTACTGCGAAAGCCCCTGAGCTCCTGTCTGCTCCGGCAAAAGCTCCCGGAACAAATCCTCCATATCCCCGATATCCGCCATTCCCGGCCTCCCCGGACTGAAACAAAAAGGGAAACACCCTTCGGTATTTCCCGATTTTAACTGTTAATTACGGTAAAACCCCTGCAGCTCAGAGCTTCTGCATATCCTCAAAGACATCATGAACATCCTGGATATTCCGGTCGATGTCCTCATTAAGACGGGCAGCGGAAGCGACCTTCTTCTGGATCTCGCCGCAGTTATTGGTAATTTCCTCCACAATGTCGGCATTGTCGGAATCGGTTACCTTCTTCTTAATTACCTCAAACTCATCCGTGAGAGCCGTGATAATCTCGTTAACCACACCCACCTTCTCATCATGCTGCTGTTTGACGTTGTTGAACTTCTTAATGGCATCCTCGGCAGAAGCGGAAACGCCGTCCAGAAGCTGTCTGTTTTTGTCGGCCTCGGCAATGATGGCAGTGATCTGATTGGTAAAGCTCTCCACGCTGGAATCGATCTTGGAGGAGGCGTCCGCGGTGTCCAGGGAAAGCTTCTTTACTTCGCCTGCTACCACGGCGAATCCGCGGCCGTGCTCGCCGGCGCGGGCGGCCTCAATGGTGGCGTTAAGAGCCAAAAGGTTGGTCTGACCGGAAAGAGTGGAAATTATCTGGGTGCATTCCTTAATGGAGTCCATCTGTTCCTTGAGAGCCGTAAAGGATTTGACAAACTTATCCTGGAATTCGTGGAGATCCTCGATGTCAGTTCTGATGGAGCTTATCACATCCCGGAGGAGCTCGACGTTCTCCATGCTCTCATGCACTGATTCCACAATCCGGCGGCCCGAAGAACTCACCTTGTCGCTGAACTTACCGACCTCGGAAAAATCAGAGTGCGACTGAGCCAGACCGGACACAGATTCGCTGAATGATTCCATATCGTCTCTCAGTTCCTGAGCAATTGCCTTCACATTCTCATACTGCTCACTTAAGGAATCTGTCAAAGCGGCACCCTTGCCGGCCATGCTCTTCAGTTCCTGAGCGCTCTTTTCTGCTTTTTTATTAAATAAGAACATCTTAATTACTCACTCTCAAAATGTAATCCGCCAGGCTCAGTTGATCCTTCACACCCGGGAAGATCAGAAGTCTACTGTGTAATCATATAAGCAAAGGGAGTTCATATTTGTGAACAAAACCGGCATTTTTTGCTTTTATGCCTTTAAGAACGCCTTTTCTTGCCAAAAATGAGAACTTTGCTCGGGTATTTGGTACTGTTTTCAAAGAATTCCAAAGCAGGGACGCCGGCAGGTCATTACGCCGAAACTTGCGGAAAATCTGAGGTATGAGTTAAAAAAGATGGAGGCGCGATTCAGAGTCGAACTGAACTGTACGAATTTGCAATCCGCTGCATAACCGCTTTGCTATCGCGCCATTCGGAAGATCCGGACAAACCGGAAAAGCTGAAAATGTGGAGGCGCGATTCAGAGTCGAACTGAACTGTACGAATTTGCAATCCGCTGCATAACCGCTTTGCTATCGCGCCAGTTTCCGGGGATGCCGTGAACGCAGATGATTATACTGAAAAAATCTCCGGTGTCAAAAGAAAATGCAAAAATCCCGGAAATCTGGGGGTTCGCCCGGGCTGATGGCGGTAGAAGGCGGCAAAACGGGGCGAAAAGCTCCCGAAACTGCTCTTTTTCCGCAATTTTCCGGAGTTCTCTCCGGCGCCGCATGGCTGGAGCAGCATAATCCCCATTCCTCAGAAACATGATCTCAGGCGTGTTTTCTAAAAAAGGATCATGATTTTACAGGCATTTTCATAAAAAAAGCATCCTCATGACGCTGCCGTAAAACTATAATCGTGGACAATGTCCGGAAAAATGTCAGGATTCCGGTCACAGGATGGCTGAATTTCAGGAAGAACCACAGGAGACCCCATAATGCAGTTCAAGGTTAAACCGCTTGCCGCTCTGGCAGCCTGCTTCGCCATGTTCCTCAGCGCCGGAGCCCCGGGAGCCGTCAATACCATAAAGCTAAGCGCCGATGTCAACACCTCATTCAGCGGCACCTTCCTCAGTTATGTGCTCACTCCCCGGAAAAGCAGCGACAAGTTTAATCCCATGACCGTGCGGATGTACCCCGCTTCATTCAACCTGCTCTCCGGAGGGATAAATTTCAAGGACATTCAGTATAACAAGGACTACTTTCAGCTGACCGTTTACCGCGGCAAAACTCCGCTGATCCAGGTAATCGCCGTCCGCAACACCTCGGCGGAAAAGCTTAAAAGCAGCATGATTAACTCGGAGTTCACCGGCAGCCTCATTTCCGCCCAGAACGTTCCAGAAACCTCCGATGAGGCCCTTTTTGAAAACATCACCAACGAATGCTCCGTGGACAACAAGCTGAAAACCAAAAAAATCGGCTCTTCCGTCTTCGGTTATCTGGACTGCGGGAGCCGCAGCACCCATCTTTTTTACTCCAGACTGGCTCCGGATGCCCTCCTTGCCCAGCCCTATGAGTCCCCGTTCAAGGGAGCGGGCGCTTCTGAGAACGCCTCCAATGAGGCAAAGTCAGGAAATGATGACGGGGGTAATGGAGAAAATGACGGGAATGAAGGCAAAAGCGGCGAAAGCGCTCAGGAAAAGCCCCAGACCCGGCAGGAAAACATTGTCCTTGTGCATGTGCTTTCCGAAAACGAAATCGATTACCGGCAGCCCTTTAACACCATTACCGTAAGAAGCCTCCCGGTAAACTCGGTAAACCGCTTCCTCCAGGCTGATTTTCCGAAGCTTTCTCCGGATGACCAGAGAGCCGCCCTCCGGGAAGCGGTGCTCCGGGACGTCAGCTTCACTCATGCCGTTAACGAGGATAACATCGTTAAAAAACTCACGGATCCCGCCTATACGGTGAAGGAAATGCGGAAGATGCCCCTCTCCGGCATTTCCAGCGCCATGCACAAAAACAATCTGTCCATCAGAAACCGGGCGGAAAATTATTTCAGCAATAACATCACGGTGTTTGCCGATTCCCCGGACAGCAATATTCACACCATAGCCGTGGCCGCCGCTGCCACTCCCATGATTCTCAGCACCAGCGACATTGACACTCTGGCCGATGAAATTGCCCGGGATCCCCTTTGCAGATCTCCCTCCGGCGTGAACACCCTTCAGCTCACCAACGAGGATGCCATGGAAATTGACTGCGAAGTTCCCTTCTCCACCCGGGCTCTCCCGCGGCATTACTACCTCATAAGCCAGGCCGGACGCTCCTCCGGCGGCAAAAAGGACAGCAAAAAAGGCGGCAAGAACGCCCCCAGCTACGAACAGGTTCAGATCATTATGCTGGCCGGAAATACCAGCAACCATGAAATGGATGATGTGGTGAACAGCCTGCACCTTTCGGAAAACTACCGCTGGCATCTGTCCCTGAATAACCCCACGGAACAGGATCTGGATCTCCTGTTTACCATTCCCCGGGTGAAAAAATGGTATGAGATTTTTGTTAACACCGATGAGGATGATCAGGTGGACACCGCCTGGTACCGCTTTGCCCGGGAAGGCTCCGCCATTTATGCTCAGAATATGAAGAGCTCCCCTGAGGTCATTCTGCAGCTCCTGAATGCCAATGCCGCCGTGATTGCGAAGGACTTTCCGGAGGAACCGGAAAAAAGCGAGTAGCCCGCGGGATCGCGGCGAAACCGCAGTGGCGTTTGTCAACAGAACTGCCTCTTTTTTTACATTTTTTTAACATAAAAAATGTTACACAGGTCAAAAAAATGATAAACTATAGCTGCTGAAATGATAAAGGCGTCAACAACGGCTGCAGAAGAAATCCTCGGGAGAACACTCTGACGAAGCGGGGGATGCGTAAATATAAGACTGCTGTCATGTTTTGATAAGACCGGACGGTGTCAAGAAACGGCCGGCGGTGTAGAATGATGGATTTACGCACACTCGCAACTCTTCGGATTTGCTCTTTTACCAGAGATTCCGGGACGAAAATCTTTTGCACAAACAGATTTCCGGCAATGAAAATAACTAGGGAGATAACTTTATGTCAATGTCTGCGCAGAACAAAGCATTAGGCGTAGCTGCGATACTGAGCTTAATATGTGTGGGGGTTCTGTACTTCGTAAGCCGCGAAGAGGTTTCTCAGTCGGCTGATCAGGTCAGAAACCGCATTGAGTCAGCAGCCAGCGCTGATGCCTTCGACGGCGTTCAGCTTATTAACGAGTTCGGTCTTACCGAGCTTAAGGTTGAAAAGAACGGCGCGAGCATCTACAGCTATTCCGCTCCGGAACTCCAGTCCGGCGCTGCCAGCGCTCTTCTGCCTCTTGACCACACCATCTCCAGCAATGAAGTCAAGGCCAGCTATTCCCTGCCTCCTTCTCCGGCCTTCAAGGATCTTTTAATTCGCCTCGCTGCTGCTGTAGTATCTATCTTCCTGTCGGCAGCCTTTGCCGTTTCCATTGTGACCAAAAACAACCAGAAAGACATCGTCGAGATGCGCAAGGCCATTGTGGACAAGCGGTATGATGACCTCCCCTATGAGGAAATCACCCAGGTGCTGACCAAGCAGGAAAGAGAAAACACCACCAAGCTCAAGGATGCTCTGGAAAAGGTTGAAACTCTCGAAACTCAGGCTGCCATTGATCCGCTCACCGGACTCTTCAACCGCAACATGTTCAAGAGAGACTTCACCAGAGAGCTTACCAAGCAGACCAACGGCACCAGCATTCTCGGCATTATCAGATCCTCCAGCGTGCAGGACATCAACCAGAGCCGCGGCTATCAGATGGGCGACAAGTACATCCATGACGTGGCCGAGCTGGTTAACAACGCCATCAAGACCTTCAACAATGCCAAGGCCTACCGTATCTCCGGTTCTGATTTTGCCATCCTCATTCCCGGCGGCAAGGAAGAGCAGATTGTTCTCCTGAATCAGGATCTCAAGGTGCAGATCGAAAGCTTCCGCAAGGACTTTGATTTCGACAGCATCTGCTACTCCGGCTATACCCTCTTCACCAATAACGAAAGAGAAGAGGTGATTTTCTCCCGCGCCGACTTCGCTCTGGCCAGAGCCCAGACCGGCCCCATCAATGGCTACTATGTTCAGAAGGAAGACACCGAGGGCTATCTCCAGGGTGAAATGCACTGGCGTCAGACTGTTCTTGACATCATTAACAGAAAGGCCATTACCCTTTACTATCAGCCTATCAGAAGCATGAACATCTCCATCCGGCCGTACTTCGAGATCTATGCCCGCTTCTTTACCAAGGACGGAGAGGCTCTTTCCACTGAATCCATTCTGGCTGCCGCTCTCAGACATGACCTTCTGGTACGTCTGGAGGAAATGATCATCGAGGCCATTATCTCAAAGTACAGAAAGCTGCAGAAAGGCTCCGATGCCCGCTTCGGCATCAATCTGTCCGCCAATGCCCTCATCAGCACCTCCTTCCTCCTCTGGCTGGAAAGAACCCTGCTCAGAAATGCGGACATTGCCCCGAATCTGGTATTTGAGATCGACGAGCAGATCCTCTCCAGCAACGTCGTAGCCGCTGAGAGACTCTTCTCCATCATCGGCCGCAGCCATGCCAATACCAGCATCAGCCATTTCGGCCACGGCATTGAATCCTTCACCATCTACAGAGATCTCAAGCCTAACTACATCAAGCTGGATCCGAACCTCTGCCAGAAGTTCGATACCGATCTGAGCTCCCTGCAGTTTATCCGCATGATCATCGAAGTATCCCACAGACTGGGATGCGTGGTAGTAGCTGAAGGCGTGGAAAGCGTAGCTCAGAAGCAGCATCTGGAAAATCTGTACATCGATGCCGTTCAGGGCTATGTAGTTGCCAAGCCGGCTGAGCTTACCGATGACGTAGATCTGGAAAAGGAAAAGAACGGCCCGGCTCCGGAACCCCGTCCGATGTTCGCCTGATAATGAAGGGCTCCCCGGGAGCCTGACAAAACCTAAAAAGAGCGCCGCATAGTTTGCGGCGTTTTTTTGTATCTCTTTGCGGGGATTGTTCCCGATTAGAAGGTTACCGATTCAAGATGATTCGTAATGCGGGCCCACAGCGTAGCCACCGTAACTGATGGCGAGACCAATCTTATTTAGCATGCCATTCGTTTCCACATTCGACGCATTGGCCTGATCAATGCCCGGCAAACGCAGCCACCAGGAGCAAAGACCTTCGCCGGTATACGCCTCACACTTTCTTTCCTCATTATTCTGAAAATACTGTTCCGCCTCCCCAAAACTGAGACAGAACACCCTGTCTTCAGTGCAGTTCCCTCCGGGGGTGCCATATTGCGGATTATTGTCATTGCGGAGTTTTGAAACCTTGATCCTCTCGAACTCCTCTCTCGAAAACGCCACCCGCAAAAAGTCATTATTAAGCCATCTCCTAAGATCGCAGTTTTCCCAAGTCATAATATCAGCCCACTCATGGTGGTACTTACTGTACCCCAGGCAGTAACGACTGATAAGGAGGGCCTCATTTCCCGATACCTCCAGCACCAGCCATTCAATGGGTTCTTCCGTGCCTTGCTCGCCCCTGGGATAACGTCCGAACTTAATGATTCCCCCTTGGATAACAATATCATCTGCTGCAGGATAATTGATTCCGTTTACGGCTATAACGGCATTCTCCGATTCCTGAACCCCAAACATCTCTAACCGGCTGATGACATCTGACAGAGCCGGTCTTTCTTTAAGCTTTTTCAGGATGCTTTCCCGCTCCGAATAAAAGTTCTTAAGATTAAGCGGCGCACTTTCGTAGTCAGCGATGATGTTCTCAAGATATTCCTTAAAAGCTTCGTCATCCCGAAAAATCCGATCCCCGAACTGAATCAGGGGCGATGCCAGATGCTCCAGCCTCCGGCAGGCACTGAAAGGCCACGCTTTGGCGGACATGGCCTTTAAGGCTCTTCCGTAGCTTTTGAAGAGATGCAGGATTTCATAGCAGTTGCCATCACGGCTGAGTCCTTCAATATAGCTCAGGAACTCCTCGGGATTTTGGAACTCATTCCCGGTTTCCGAATACCGCCGCTCCGAAAGCATCAGAATCAGGGGCCAGCCGGAACAGAAAATCAACAAAATCCCGCGCCTTGTCATTGCTGTGCTCAATAAGCTTTTCAGCCTTTTCGCAAAGCTCGCCCTTTCTTTCATCAACGGTGAAATAGTAATGTGTCAGAAGCCCGCGGCTCAAGTCCCGGATGCCCGGCTCTGTATTAGCCAGAAGCGCCCTGATAAGCTCATTCTCAGTGCGGCAGGTAATCCCGTTAAAACGGTATGGCGGAAATCCCGGAGCTGCCGCCGGAGAAACTTTTTCGGCACCGGGGGTCTCCCCGGGGACGGGAACATTTTCGCCCCGGAGCCACCTTTTTACCTCGTTATAGCCCCAGCGACGGTTGGGATTATTCATTTCGTTCCGGTAGGAGATATCCTTGTAGGTAAGTCCCAGCACCAGCTTTTTGAGACGTTCCGGGAAGTTCTCCGGAAACTCGATTTTGCTGATAGCAGCCAGCCTGGCGGCCTCCTCTCCGGAGATCCCGGGATTCTGAAAAGGGGTAAAGCCCGTGAAAAGCTCGAATATCGTAATCCCCAGAGCGTAATAGTCAGTTTCCTGATGAAAAATCCCCTGCATGGCTTCCGGGGCGGCATAGAATGGGGTCATACCGGTCTGAGTCACCACAAAGGTGTTTCTGCCGGCATCGGAGCTGATACCGAAATCGATGAGCACAATATGTTCCCCGATTTTGTCAGGGATGAGATTTCCGGGCTTGAGATCCCTGTGCAGAACTCCGGCCTCGTGTACCGCCCGGAGACCTTCAATTACCGAGGGAATAATTCGAGTGCGGAGCTCCTCTTCTGAAAACCTTACCCCGCTTGCCACCACCTCGGACAAGGCTTGCATTTCATAATAAGGGAGCACGGTGTACTGATGATTCTGAAAGACGCCGAAGCCTTCAAAATAGGAGCCACAGAGTTTTTTTTATTCCCATGAGCTTCCTGACCACATCCGGCTTTACGGCATTCATCCGGCGGTAATATTTGAGGATGTACTGTTTTCCGGTGCGTCTTCCGGTTCCGGAACAGAGATAGAT
>DFFT01000139.1 GCA_002372325.1 Succinivibrionaceae bacterium UBA3769
AACAGAGAGTCAGAAGGAAAACAGAAAGTCAGAAGGAAGACAGAGCGATTACTCCGGGAGTACCCGTCATCTGCTTATTTTTGCCGGCAAACTCAGTTTCGGCACGGAGAGTTTGTCATTTACCGACATTTCTGACAGAATTGTGCAATATGCCTGATGTTCAGGCATGACGCGCAAAGCTAAGGCCCTCCTATGAATCAATCCTCCGCATCTGACAGAAATTCCGGCGCAGCCCCGGCATCCCGGGGCCTGATAAAATGCCTGACAGGAGCTCTGGCCCCCTATCTTCATATTCTGTATTACGTCCTCACCTTCATTCTGATATACGCCCTGACGCGTCTTCTCGGCGTTGTCATCTACCGCGACGTCATCGATTTTAATGAAGTGCCCCGGCTTTTTCTGAACGGTCTCCGCACCGATATTTCCGGGCTGGGTTACCTTATGGCGCTGCCGGTGCTCCTGACCTTTCTCCGCAGCGCGCTGCCCCTCCGGGCCGGGAAGCCGTTTTTTTATCTGGAAAAGGGCTGGCTTTTTCTGACAGGTCTCCTGGTATTCTTTCTGGAACTCTGCACATTCCCCTTCATGGAGGAATACTCAGTAAGACCCAACCGGCTGTTTGTGGAGTATCTGGTTTACCCGGAGGAGCTTATTAAACTGATGCTCCGGGGTCATCTTACGGCAGTGGTCGCCGTAACCGCGCTGATGACGGCCTTCACGGTATTCCTGTACCGGGCTCTGGGGCGCATCCGGCAAACGAGAAGTCCCTCCGTCCTGGCCGCCGTCCTCGTGTTTATCCTCCTGGGAGGTCTGGACTTTATCGCCGCCCGTTCCTCCTTTGAACACCGGCCCTTCAATCTGGCCAAGGCCAGCTTTTCCACCAGTCAGATTGTCAACAACCTGGCAGCGAATTCCGGTTACTCTCTCATAACATCGGTGAAGGCGGCCTTGTCTGAAAATCAGAACACTTATCAGACCATGGAACCCCGGGACATCCTCGCTCTTATCAAGGAGGACACCCGTTTTAATTATGCTCCGGCCACGGAGGAGCATCCGACCCTGAACGTCCTCGCCCCGGTAAACCGGGAGAGAAAGCTCAACATTGTGATCATTCTTGAGGAAAGCCTCGGAGCGCAGTTCTCCAAAACTCTCGGCGGCAGCGACTTCACTCCCGAGCTTGACCGGATCTACGCCGAAGGCTGGGGCTTCACCAGACTTTACGCCACCGGAGTGCGCTCCGTAAGAGGCATTGAGGCCGTAACCTCCGGCTTTACCCCCACCATCAATACCGCCGTGGTAAAGCGGGAAAAATCCCAGAAAAACTTTTTCAACCTCGGCGGTCTGCTCCGGAAGCAGGGCTACAGCACCGCCTTCATTTACGGCGGCGAATCGCATTTTGACAATATGAGATCCTTCTTCCTGGGGAACGGCTACGACACCATCATTGATATCAACAGCTACGACAATCCGGAATTCGTTGCCTCCTGGGGGGTTTCCGACGAGGATCTCTTCAATAAGGCCATTTCCCATTTCGATGAAGAGCATCAGGCCGGCCGGCTGTTTTATTCCCTGGTATTCACCTCCTCCAATCACGATCCCTATGAGATTCCGGACAAGTTTGCCAAGGGAGCTCCCCGAAGCCGGGAAAATGCCGTGCGCTATGCGGACTATGCTCTGGGACGCTTCTATGACACTGTTAAGACCAAGCCTTATTTCAAAGATACGATCTTTCTTGTGATTGCGGATCACGATGCCAGGGCCGGCGGCAGCGATCTCGTGCCGGTGAAGAATTTCCATATTCCCGGAGCTTTGTTCGGAGCCGGGATTGAAAAGCGATCCGAAGACCATGTAGTCAGCCAGATCGATATCCCGAAAACATTGCTGTCCCTGGCCGGCATTGCCGCGGAGGTGCCGCTCCCCGGCTATGATCTCGCCAATCTGCCGGAGGATTTTCAGGGGCGGGCTCTCCTCCAGTTCTATCAGAACTTTGCTTTGCTCCGGGATGACGGCAGCCTCATGATGATTCTTCCGGATGCCAAGTCTGCCTCCCGGCGCTATGACTTTAATGATCATAGCATCACCGAAGCTCCTGACAATCCGGAACTGGAAAAGCTGGCCCTGGCCTATGCTCTTCTGGGAGAACTGGCTTACCAGAAGGGGTACTTCCTGAACTGCCCCGGCACCTGAACAGGCAGCAAGGGGTATTTTGAGCACTCTGACCTCGATTTTGCGACAGAGCGATTTTTAATCATTTATCAAGAGGATTCACCATGGGTAAGATTATCGGTATCGATCTTGGCACCACCAATTCCTGCGTGGCAGTACTTAATGACGATAAGATCCTTGTTCTCGAAAACGCTGAAGGAAAGCGCACCACTCCTTCCGTTGTTGCCTACAGCCAAAAAGGCCTTCTGGTGGGAGATGCGGCCAAACGTCAGATGGTAAGCAATCCTGCTAATACCTTTTTCGCAGTCAAGCGTCTCATGGGCCGCCGTTTTGATGATGATGAAATCAGAAAGGACGTCTGCATCATGCCCTACCGGATTACGCAGGCTGCTAACGGAGATGCCTGGGTGGCTCTCAGCGACGGCAGAAAGCTGCCGCCGCCCCAGATTTCCGCAGATGTGCTGATGAAGATGAAAAAAACAGCAGAGGATTATCTTGGCGAGAAGGTAACCGCAGCCGTCATTACCGTTCCGGCCTACTTCAATGACCGTCAGCGTCAGGCTACCATTGATGCAGGCAAAATTGCCGGTCTTGAGGTTAAGCGCATTATCAACGAGCCTACTGCCGCAGCCCTGGCCTACGGCCTTGATAAGGTCAAGGGCGAAAAGAAGATTGCCGTATACGACTTCGGAGGCGGCACCTTCGACATCTCCATTATCGATATCTCCGAGAACGAAAACGGGGAAAAAACCTTCGAGGTGCTTGCCACCAATGGCAATACCCGCCTGGGCGGAGAAGACATTAACAGCAGAATAGTTGATTATCTTAAGACTGATTTTATGCAAAAAACCGGCATTGACCTCGGCAAGGACATGCTGGCTCTTTCCCGTCTCAAGGAAACTGCCGAAAAGACTAAGATTGATCTTTCCTCCGCCATGCAGACAGACATCAACCTGCCCTTTATCGCCGCTGACAGCAATGGTCCCAAAAACCTGAATATAACCTTTACCCGCGCCATACTTGAGAAGCTCGCGCAGGATCTGGTTGACTCCTCGCTGGAGGCAACTAAGTCAGCTCTTAAAGATGCCGGGCTCAGCAAGGGTGATATTGATGATGTGCTTCTGATAGGCGGACAAACCAGAATGCCTCTCATTCAGCAGGCGGTACGCAAATTCTTCGGCAAGGAGCCCCGCAGAGATGTTAATCCGGATGAAGCCGTTGCCACAGGCGCTGCCATTCAGGGCGCCGTGCTGTCCCGGATCAAAAATGACGTGCTTCTCCTGGACGTAACTCCTTTTTCTCTGGGTATTGAGACCTCAGGAGGCGTCATGACCCCGCTTATTGAGAAGAACACTACTGTTCCTGCCAAAAAAAGCCAGATCTTTTCCACAGCCGAGGACAATCAGCCAGCTGTAACCATCAGAGTGCTTCAGGGTGAACGCAAGCGCGCTTCAGATAACATGCTTCTGGGAAATTTCGACCTTACCGGCATCGCTCCGGCCCCTCAAGGCACGCCCCGGATTGAGGTGACCTTCGATATCAATGCCGATGGCTGCATCCATGTAAGTGCCAAAGACCTGAATACCGGCAAGGAACAGCAGATCACCATTCAGTCCCCGTCAGGGCTTTCCGCAGATGATGTCGCAAGACTGACAAAGGAGACAGAGGATTTAAGTAAAGCGCAGGAACATCAGACAAAGCTGCGGGAGGAGTATGAAGCTGCGCTTAAAAGAATGAAAAACATCAAAGCTGATGACCCGGAAATCATTAAGGAGAATGCAGTTCTGGACATAGTCAGGGATTCTCTGCCCGCGCTGGATGCCATGGCGCAGCAGGAAGAATATCATCAGAAACTGAGCGCTGCTACTCCGGAACTCGTACAGGTAAAAAAGGGATCCGAGGACATTAAAAAACTGTGGTTCCAAACTATGAACGGCTATGGAGTTCAGGAGATCAAGCCTGAGCCGGGGGTAATGTTTGATGCCAGAATTCATGAAGCGCTGCTTTGCACCCCAAATCCGGCTGTGCCGAAAAATTGCATCGTGAGAACTCTGCGCGCGGGCTATATGCTGAAAGGCAGACTGATCCGGCCGGCTCAGGTGGAGGTGTCAGCTGGAATGGGCTGATTTGCATTTCTTCCGGAGGCTGATAAAAAAAACCGCAAGGCTTCCGGAGTTTCTTTTTAAGGCCGCGCCAGCGCAATCAGCGTACGGGCGGCAATGGCATGATTCAAGTATCATATCGTAAAACAGAAGCAGCTATGAGTCAGGAATACAGCACATCTGATATCGCAAAATATGTCATTCAATACTCATTTGACGATGCCGAACCGGTTACAAACTTTGCCCTGCAAATGATTCTGTATTTTATGCAGTACAGCTCGCTGGTTTTGCTCAAGGAGCCGTTAAATTCAAGGATGGAGTTTGAGGCATGGGAACACGGGCCCAGAGTAAAGGAAGTATATTCGCATTACCGGATTAACGGCGGCTGTCTTATTATGCCGGATACGGATGATTCGCCGAAAGACGGTTGGTATCAGGAAATGAAGACGCATTTTCACAGATTAAACACTTATATCAGCAAATGGCTGAAATTTAATCCGTGGAAACTGGTTGATATTTCTCTGGAGAAATGAGGAGCGTGGGATATAGCATTCCGCAGAGGCGCAAATACTGTAATTACCAGTGAAATGATGTTAAGCCATGATCTGAAAAAACAGCTGGAGCTTTTCTAACGGCAAGACATGACAGGATTTAAAAGACGAAAAAAAGATGGGTGGTGCCCGAGACCGGGGTCGAACCGGTACGGAAGTTTAAGTTCCGAGGGATTTTAAATCCCTTGTGTCTACCAATTTCACCACTCGGGCTTCTTGGAGCGGGAAACGAGGTTCGAACTCGCGACCCCAACCATGGCAAGGTTGTGCTCTACCAACTGAGCTACTCCCGCAAAGAACACGTGCAATTATATATAAAAATTCCCGTTACGCAAGATCTTTGTTAAAAATACCGGAAATCATGGCATTTTCCGGTATTCCCGGGGGTTTTCTGCCAAAAAAACCGCAAAAACCCGCCTTTCCGGAAATCAGCGCACCCAGCGGATATAGCCGTCCTTTCGGGGAGCGGCCTTAGGATCCTGATCGGCATAGCCCAGAGCCAAAAAGCCGATGCCCTCATAGTCCCCGGTAAGCCCCTGCTGCTTCAGGAACTCCTGCCACTCCGGCCTTTCAAAGGTTTCCCTGGCCCGATGGATCCAGCAGGCGCCGAGACCGATGCTCTTGGCGGCCAGAAGCATGGTTCCGATAACCAGAGAACCGTCGTACACTGCGGTGCTGCGGGCCTTGTCAGCCACCACGGCCAGAATCATAGGAGCGCCGTAGAACGGATCAAAATTAGGCCTCCCGAAAATCTCCGCATTCACCTGAGACAGCCGATCCCGGATCTCGCGATTGGTAATGGCGATAATAACCGGGGACTGCATGCCTCTCCCGGTAGGAGCATAGGTTCCGGCCTCCGCCACGGCGGTGATAGCGCTGTCGGGCACCATGTCGCTCTTATAGCGTCTGATGCTTCTTCTGGCGTAAATGCATTCCAAAACCGGATTGGTCTCCTTGCTTGCTGCGCTTTCCATGTTTGATACCCCTTAAAAAATTAACTAAAAATAACACCCTGAGATGCGGACGGACGCAACGGCAGCGAACGTTAAGCGGCAGACTCTCAGCGGAAACCGCCTGATCGTTCTGTTTGCCGGCCTATTCTGTTTCTCACCGGTCTTTTTCACCACACCTCGGAAAAGTCTTCATTCTTCAGAATTTCCGGATCTCTCTGAAACTCCAGAAGCTTGGCATATTTCAGATAGGAATTAACCGCCGCGCTGATGCTTACCGTCATCCCGTCCACGCCGTCCAGAAAGCCGCACTTCACCACATAATGCTTAAAAAACGCCGTAAGCCCGTGGCTGAAAGGCGATAAAGCCCCGGCTCTTTTTCCTCTCTGATATAAATTCTTGGCAATGGCATTGGAGTAGCTGTCCGCCTTCCGGAAAAGCTCTCCCACGCCCCGGTAGGAATAATGGATAATGCTGCCGTTAAGCCTCCTGAAATCCCGGGCTTCCACATAGGAGTGCATGCGGACATCCTTCCACCGTACCTTAGTATGATCATAAAGCCGCACGCACACATCAGGGTACCAGCCGGAATGACGGATCCAGCGGCTCCCGATGTAGTTCTTTCGGGGGAAGCCGTAGGCCGGCACCGGAGACTCGCTGAGATTCAGGGCTTTGATTTCCGCCGCCATTTCCGGAGAAAGCCTTTCATCGGCATCAAGACTGAGCACCCACGGGGTTTCCGCAAGATCCGGCCCCACATTCTTCTGGGGCCCGTCTCCCAGATACTTCTGAATAACCACCTTGGCCCCGGCCTTTTCGGCGAGCTTCCGGGTGCGATCGCCGGAACAGGAATCCACCACGATGATGCTGGAGCATACCTGCTTCAGGCTTTCAATGCAGGCTTCAATATGCCTTTCCTCGTTAAGAGTGATAATAACTCCGGTAATCGGTTCCATAATGCCATCCCGTTCTTAGCGCCGCCGGAAGCCCCGCATCAGAAGAGGCCCCGACAATCATTTCAGACAAAGGGCGAAGGGTCGCCCTCCCCCTGCCTCAGAATCTGAATATCTCCGCTGTCCACCATGGACACCACGGTGGTGGGCTTTTCCGCCGTAAACCCGCCGTCCACAATCAGATCCACCAGATTTCCCAGCTTGCCCTCGATTTCATCAGGATCGTTTTCCGCCACGTCCCGGCCGGGAAGAATCAGACTGACGCTCATCACCGGCTCCGGAAGCTCGGCCAGAAGAGCCCGCATGATGGGATTTCCGGGAAGTCTGATGCCAATGGTCTTTTTCTTTTCGTTCATAAGCTTCCGGGGCACTTCCTTGGTCGCCTTGAGAATAAAGGTGTAGGGCCCGGGAGTATTATTCTTTATGAGCCGGAAGGAGGTATTGTCCACATGGGCATAAAGAGAAATGGTGCTGAGATCCGCGCAGAGCAGCGTGAAGTTATGATTCTTGTCCACCTCCCGGATCCGGAGAATGCGTTCCCGGGCCTTTTTGTCCTCCTGCTGACACACCATGGCATAACCGGAATCGGTGGGCAAAACCGTCACCGCTCCCTCCAGAATCAGATCCCGGGCCCGGAGCACATTTCTGTTCTGGGGATTCACCGGGTGTATATAAAGTCTTTCTGCCATTTTTTTCCGCTCTCATCTACCGCTTTTAAGAACAACTCTGAGAAGGCCGGGCAGGCGGTCATGCCGGTCACTCCGAAGGCCGGGAAAAACTTCCTCTCTGGCCTCGGTTTCAAGCCGCCGTCATAAGACAATCGCCTTCTGGAAAACCTGAGCAAAGCGGCTCCCCGTATTTTAAAAAATATCGCCGCAAAAAAAGAGTACCAAACCCTGAAAATCCGCCTGATGCCTGATTTTTACCGCTTAAAACCCCGAAAACTGCTGCCCGGCCTTATAAAGGCTCTTAAAAAAACTTCCGGTCTCTTCCAAAACCTTCCGGTCTCCTCCGGCCGCCCTGTTTGTCAGGAGCCGGATCCGCTTTTCAGCGGAGCGACTTTCGCTCTTTTCGATCTCCCCCTGGCCTCTCCCGGTTATCATTCCGCGTTATTCCTGCCTGAGCTCCTGAAATGCAAGAAAGCCGCGTCAGAAGAAACCCCTCCCGGCACGGCTTTAATCCTGCATACTGCATATTAAAAAGGTGGCTCAGCCCTCAGGCGCTAACACTCCAGCCTGAATTTCGGCGACTTCCACACCGGCTTTCCGGCTTCGGGAATGCTGAGATCCGTCCCCAGATCCAGATTGTGCTTCTCATGGTGGAAATCGGAACCGCAGGAGCACAGGAGCTCTTGCTTATTGGCAATCTCAGTCAGGATAAACTTTTCCGACGACGATCCCTGCACGGCTCCGGACACCTCTATGGCCTCGCCGCCAAAGCTCCTGAAATCCTTCACCAGCCGGAGAATCCACTTGTTTTTGAGACCGTAACGGCAGGGATGAGCCAGCACGGGAATGCCTCCGGCCGCCAGAATGGTCTTCACGATGGTGTCCATATCCGGCCAGTTTGGTTCCACATAAGCCGGCTTTCCTTCCCCCAAGTAGCGGGAAAAGCAGGACTCCTCGGTAGCTCCGGCGCCGACGCTCACCAGATATCTGCTGTAGTTTCCTCTGGTAATGGAGGCTCCCGGAGCCGCCATGGCCTTGGTCTTTTCATAAGCGTCCTTGAAGCCGTGCTTTTCCAGCCTGAGGCCGATTTCCCGGGCCCGGATATCGCGCTTTTCCGCCTGAGACATCTCCAGATCCCTGAGCTCCGGACTGGCCGGATCAATGCTGAGTCCCACAATATGGATCTGATTCCGGTGCCAGAGACATGAAAGCTCAATGCCGGCCACCACATGCATGCCGATGCTCTTTCCGGTCGCTACCGCCTCGGCCACGCCGGCGCTGGTATCGTGATCCGTCAGAGCCAGCACCTCCACGCCCTTCTTTTTGGCCAGAGCCACCAGCTCGGCAGGCGTATAGTGCCCGTCAGACGCCTTGGAATGAGAATGGAGATCATAACGCATGGGCCAGAGATGCACATCATCAAGTCCGGAACTATTTTCGCCGCTTTCCATCAGATTTACTCCCCTTTCTTCTTTCTGATACAAAAACCTGCCGCGGCAAGAACTGCAAGCCAGAACATGCTGAGGGATCCTCTGGTGTGGGAGGATTTGGAGGTGTAGGACTTTAAGGTGTCAGGGTAGGTAACCTCCCGGTCATGATTCAGCGTGGCCGTGCCCTTGGCCTCATCAATGACGAATACCCCCGTGTCCGGAGTCAGCATGACCGTTACCGGAACGGCATTCTGGTAATTCTCCCAGTCTGACTCGGTTTCATAACGGAAGGCCGAGGCCAGAATGATCCCCTCGTCATTAATGGCCACCGGCCATTCCACATAATAATATCCGCCGTTCTGAAGGCAGTCTGCTTCGCCCTTCTCGTTCCTGCCGCAAATGTAATCGTTAACATAATTGAAGGATCGATCCTGATCCGTATAGATAAACCCGGTCTGAGCTCTGTCCACGGCGTAGTTAACCGGCTTTTTGTCAGCGGGATTGTCTCCCCAGCCCACCACCACGGAGTAGCTGTTGATGTCAGAGCCCTCGGCATTTGCTCCCCGGAACGGATAATCAGTGGCCGGGAAGGTTATCCTCGGAAAGTTATGATCGGCGCTGTAGGCGGAAATGCCGAAGTCAAGCGGCCGATTGGAATTCTTGCTCTTGTTCATCTTCCTGTTTGCAAGAATCACGCCCTTTTTGTTAATCGCCTGAACCCAGGTATACATGTTTTCATCATCGTTGTTTCCCGGCCGTGACATTCCCGTGATTTCCCAGCAGCGATCCCCCAGAGATAAATTATCCCCGTCTATGGTCACATCCCAGACGCAGGAGGTGTTGGCCGTGGAGGCTCCGGAGCCGAAATCGTCGGTGGCCGAATATCCTGCGGCCACAATTCGGTCATCAAGCTTAACCAGATCCATAATGGCGGCGGTGGACAGGGAATTCTCGCTGGAACCGATATCAATGTAGCCCTTGGCCTGAGTGCCGATAATGACCTCCCCGTCCTTCATTTTTTCCGGATCTATGAGCCAGACCGTGGCCTGGGTTCTGAAGCCGGGACAAATGCGATAATCCCCGCCGGCCTCCCAGTTGCCGTGATAGCAGTGGGAAATAAATTTCTTGATATTGCCGTCATAATTGCCGAAGGAGCTGTATCCGCCCACCAGAATCCTGCCGTCCTCAAGGGGGAGAAAGGAAAGAGCGGTGGCATAGCCCCCCACCTCCTTGTAGGCCTCGGGATTATCTCCCCAGCCCAGAGGGTTCTGCAGAATAAAGGTCTTGCCGTTAAACCGGGCCACCCCCTCCCGCCGGTAATAGTTATACTCGGTATTGTATTCGGACTTGTTCACCCGGTAGCCGACGCCGTCGCCGTTTTCGTCAATGCGCAGCAATATCGCGGTATTTTCATCAGAGGAAACGGAATCCGTAACCCCGGTAACCTCAGGGGTGTAGTAGAGCATTTCATAGCGCCATTTTTCGGCATAATTCGGGTTACCGTCCCAGTAGGAATCGCAGACGCTGCTGTCAAGGATGTCATAGCAGTCCATGAACCTTCTGATATGCTGTCCGAGGTCATACTGATGCGGCGCCGTCATCATGCTGGAAAACATATTGTGCCGGTAGTACACCGAGGTCGCTTTGGGATTTTTTCCCTCGCTTAAGGACATGGCAAAGGGGCCGAAGGCGGCAAATGAACCGTTATTGACCTCGGTAATCTGAAATGCCGGCTTGGCGGCCCCGGCGGCAAAAGCCGGACTCCCCCAGAGACCGGCGGCGCCGGCCAGGAGAATTCCCAAACCAAATCTGAAGGCTGATGACTTATCTTTTGACAACATTATTATTTCCTGCGACTTTTGCTGTTATACGTTCAATTGCTGTTATATGTTCAATTGCTGTTGTGTGTTCTGTTATTTATTCCGCTGCTGTCTGCTC
Source organism: Succinivibrionaceae bacterium UBA3769 (assembly GCA_002372325.1). Classification (GTDB taxonomy): domain Bacteria; phylum Pseudomonadota; class Gammaproteobacteria; order Enterobacterales; family Succinivibrionaceae; genus Succinimonas. The sequence goes on from DFFT01000139.1 coordinate 10,756, forward strand.
TGCTGTTTGTTCCGTCCTGGGATTAACGCCGGCAGTCCGGTGATTATTTTCCGGCAATTTCAGGGATTCGCAATGGCTTCCAGCTCCTCCCAGCGGGCATAGGACTGCTCCAGCTCGCTCTGACAGGAAGCATACTTTTCCTGATTGGCCTTCATGTCCTCCGGGGACAGAGCGGCATAATCGCTGCTCCCGAAGAGCTGCTCCAGCTCTGAAATGGCCTTCTCCAGTTCCTCAATGCGGGCCGGCAGGGATTCGAGCTCCCTGTTTTCCTTATATGACAGCCGGCGGGGGCGGGGGTTCTCCCGTTTTTCCGCGGAAGATCTGTTTACCGGGGGCTTCTCCGGGATTTTACCAAAATTTTCCCGGGGAGCCGCGGTAATTTTTTGCGGCTCCTTCTGAGCCTCCCGGGCCTCCAGGGCCGCCCGGACGTCGGAATAGCCGCCGATAAAGGTTTCCGCTCTCCCGGTGCCGTCAAAGTACCAGGTCTCGGTCACCACCCGGTCCAGAAAATACCGGTCATGACTGACCACCATCAGGGTAGCTGCAAAGTTTTCCAGAAGCTCCTCCAGCAGATCCAGAGTCTCGATATCCAGATCATTGGTGGGCTCGTCCAAAATCAGAAGATTGCACGGTTTCAGAAAAATCCGGGCCAGGAGGAGCCGGTTCTTCTCGCCGCCGGAGAGAGCCTTCACCGGGGTGCGGGCCCGTTCCGCCGAAAACAGAAAATCCTTGAGATAGCTGTAAATGTGCAGCTTTTTGCCCCCGGCCTCTACCTCGGTTTTGCCGGGAGCCAGGTTGTCCATCACCGTCTTTTCGGGATCCAGCTGCTCCCGGTACTGATCAAAAAACGCCACTTCAAGACGGCTTCCGGTTTTTATTATGCCGGAGGCCGGCTTAATATCCCCCAGCAGAGCCTTGATAAGGGTGGTTTTGCCGGTGCCGTTGGCGCCCGCAATGCCGATCTTGTCGCCCCGCACCACATAGGCGGAAAAATCCCGCAAAAGCTCCCGATCCCCCATGCGGAGACAAAGATCCGTAATCTCAAAAACGATCTTTCCCGACAGCTCTCCCCCGCCGGCCCGGAGTCTGACATTGCCGAGACGGTTTCTTCTCTCCTGATGCTCCCGGCGCATTTCCCGGAGCCGGCGCACCCGGCTGTCGGATCTGGTGAGACGGGCCTTGATGCCCTTCCGGATCCAGGCCTCCTCCTGGGAAAGCCGGCGGTCAAAGTCCTCGTTGCGGATCTCCTCCAGCCGGAGCGCCTCCTTCTTGGCGGAAAGATAGCTCTCAAAATTCCCCGGAAAGGAGGTGATCTGCCCCCGATCCACATCCGCCACTCTGGTGGCCACGGCATTGATAAAGCTGCGGTCATGGGAAATAAAAACCACCGCTCCGGGAAAGGCCCGGATAAAATCCTGCAGCCACTCAATAGCCGGAATATCCACATGGTTGGTAGGCTCGTCCAGAAGGAGGAGATCCGGAGCTGCAGCAAGAGCCCGGGCCAGCGCCACCTTGCGGAGCCAGCCTCCGGAAAGAGTGTCCATTTCGCTGTCGGGATCCAGCTTCATGAGGCTGAGAATACGCCGCACCTCCTTGTCATAAACCCAGCCGTGGGCGGCCTCAATGATTTCCCCCAACTCCGAAAGGCGGCTCTGATTGGTTTCGGGATCCCTTATCAGAAGAAAGTATTCCGAAAGAGCCGCCCCGATCTCCGGCACGCCCCGGGCCGCATAGCAGTAGACCGGAAGTTTAAGATGGGCCGGGGGATCCTGCTCCAGGCGGGAAATCCGGAGCCCCTGCTTCACGATTCTCCGGCCGTCGTCGATATTAACGGAGCCCTCCATGATTTTAAGGAGGGTGGACTTTCCGGAGCCGTTTCGGCCCACCACGGCGACTCTTTCATGCTCCTCGATGGAAAGAGAAGCCCGATCAAAAAGCGGAGCCGCGCTGTAGGAGAGGTAAATGCTGTCCAGATTCATGAGAGACATCAGGCCGGTTCCTCTCTGTTTTGAGATGCGGAAGCACCGGACGGAACCCCGGTTTTGCCGGCGGGGGCCGAATCCCCCGGAGCCGCCTCCCGGAGCACGAAGCAGCAGTGGATCTTCTTATTCCGGCTGAAATCCTCGGGCAAAGTCTTCAGGGACACGTCCTCAAAGGTCAGTCCCAGAGCGGCCACCGCTGCAGTGTCCAAATGGAAATTCCGCTTGTTGTTGGAAAATATAATCACCCCGTGCGGTTTCAGGAGCCTCTTAAGATCCCGGAGGAGATCCGCATGATCCCGCTGCACGTCAAAGCTTTCCTCCATTCTCCGGGAATTGGAAAACGTCGGCGGGTCTGCAAAAATCAGGTCAAAGCGATCCCCGCAGGTCTTGATCCATTTGAGGCAGTCCGCCTGCACAAACTGGTTCCGGGGATTTTTAACGCCATTGGCCTTCATGTTCTCCCGGGCCCAGTTAAGATAGGTGCGGCTCATGTCCACCGTAGTCACGCTGCGGGCGCCGTTAACCGCGGCGTAGACGCTGGCGCTGCCGGTATAGGCAAAGACATTGAGCACATCCCGTCCCGGGCTCATTTCCCCCACCATGCGCCGCGCCAGCCGATGATCCAGAAAGAGTCCGGTGTCCAGATAGTCCCAGAGATTGACGATAAAGCAGCAGCCGTATTCCCGGATAAGCAGGGTTCTTTTGGTTTCGCTGAGCTTCTCGTACTGACTGTCCCCCTTTTTGCGCTCCCGCACCTTAAGGACGATATTCTCTCCGGGGACATCCAGCACCTCGGCCACGGCGGCGATCATGTTAAGAAGCCGCCGGTGAGCGACGTTGAAGGGGATGGTTTTCGGGGCCTGATACTCCTGCACCAGAACATAATTGCCGTAAAGATCGATGGCGGCGGCGTAATCCGGGAGATCCGCATCATAAATGCGATAGGCCTCAAGGCCCTCTCTCCGGGCCCATTTACTGAGCCGCTTCAGATTCTTCCGGAGCCTGTTGGCAAAATCCGCGGCAATAATGGCCTTTTCTCCGGAGTCCGGGCTTTCCCGGGACAGCTCTCCCGGAGCCTTCTCCGGAGTTTTAAGAGCGGCTTCGTCCGGAGCCTGTTCCGGGAGCTTATCCGGCTCTCCGTTTTTTCCGTTCTCTCCCTTTTCTCCGTTTTCTTGAATCGGCTCCTCCCTTCTTATGGCAAAGGTTCTGAGCTCGCAGGGAATGGCGCCGTTAAAGAGACGGTAGGTGCGTTCCGCGCGGAGTCTTAAACAGCTTAAAAGATCCTGAGAGGAGGAGATAATCCCGGCCCGCCAGCCCGGAAACTCGCTTCTGATTTTGTTGCCCAGAGATGTGTAAAGCTCCAGAAGCTCCGCGAAATTCCCCAGCCGCTCGCCATAGGGAGGATTGCAGAACAGGACTCCCGGCTCGGCCCCCGGAAAGGGATTTCGGAGACTCCGGATATCGCAGACCTCAACCTGAATAAGATCGGTGAGTCCGGCCTTCGCAATATTATCCCGGGCCCGGGCCACCACCTCGGGATCGCTGTCAAAGCCCCGGAAGCGGATCCCGGCCTCCAGAAGCCGCTTTTTGCCGGCGGCGGCTCTTTCCCGGGCTTCGGCCTTGAGCCGGGCCAGCAGGGAGGCATCAAAATTCCTAAGCCCCGCAAAGCCGTAGCGGCGCCTCAGAAGCCCCGGAGCCATATCCGCCGCCTTCATGCAGGCTTCAATAAGAAGGGTGCCGGATCCGCACATGGGATCCACCGCATTTCCGGTAACATAGCCGCTTCTGACGATAATGGCCTGCGCCAGGTTTTCCTTCAGGGGCGCGGCTCCCGCTCTGGCGCGGTAGTCCCGGCGGTGCAGGGATTCCCCGGAAAGGTCAATGGAAACGGTGACATTGTTCTTTTTGTCCAGATGGGCATTGATTCTGACGTCCGGGTTTTCCCGGTCAACATTGGGCCGAAAGCCCGTCTGTCTGGAAAAGCGGTCGCAGATGGCGTCCTTCACCCGCACGGCGCCGTACTGGGTATTTCTGATAAACTGATTGCTGCCGTTGAAATCCACGGCGATGGTGGTCTGATTGTCAAAATATTCCTCATAGCGGAGACTGTAGGCGCCATTGTAAAAATTGATGTCATCTCCGGCATAGAAGGTACCCAGAGCCAGAAGCACTCTGGTGGCAAACCGGGTTTCCAGACAGATCCGGATGCCGGTCTCCGTATCTCCGGCAAAGCTGACGCCGGCGATGGTCTCCTTGACATTGGCGGCTCCCAGAGCGGAAAGCTCCTCCCGGAGCAGGGCTTCCAGCCCCCGGGGACAGGCTGCAAAATAATTCAGCATAGATCAAACCTCGTTTTAAGTCCCTGTATTATATCAAAACGGCCCGGCCGGGAAAATTCCGGCAGGAGGGAATGACAGAGCAATACAAAGCACGGATCCCCGGAAAGAAACAGGAAAGAGTCCGCAACCGGAACTTAAGCAGCAATCAAACAAAGGAAATAATTAGAAAAAGCATTTGAGAGAACTTTTGAATGGTACCCAGAGAGGGACTTGAACCCTCACGATTTTACTCACTGCCACCTGAAGACAGCGTGTCTACCAATTCCACCATCTGGGCACTACCCAAAATCCGACATCCCTTGCCAGAACGACTCAGAACATCAGCAGGAAGACATTTACCGGTTTTACTGGTACCCGAGGCGGGACTTGAACCCGCACGCCGTTAAGCACTACCACCTCAAGGTAGCGTGTCTACCAATTCCACCACCCGGGCGCAATAAAAGGTAAAATGCCGATTCTGAAATTAAGCCTGACCGAGCGAATCACTTTCGATCAAACTATGGTACCCGAGGCGGGACTTGAACCCGCACGCCGCTAAGCACTACCACCTCAAGGTAGCGTGTCTACCAATTCCACCACCCGGGCACAATCCGCAAGGCAAAATCCGTCAGCTGTTACTGCTGATCTGCCTTTTCATCCGAAGAAGCTTCAGATGCGGTATTCTTGTTATCCTCAGGAACAGTCTTTTCTGCAGCCTTTTCCGCTGCGGGGGGTTCAACCTTTTCCACCTTGACTGCAGCCTTGCTGTCGGAATTTTCCACCGGAGCCGGCTGGCTTACCTGAGCGCTTTCAGTCTGCACCCCTTCTTCGATATTGTCAAAGGCGGCGTTTCCGTGGTCTCTGTGGTTGTTAATATAACCCAAAGCCAGACAAATTCCAAAAAGCGTGAATGCCAAAACCCAAGTGCTTTTGGTAAAGAAATTACCGCTGCCGGCAGCGCCGAACAATGTATTTGCCGCACCTGCTCCGAACGAAGCCCCCATGCCTGCACCCTTGCCCTGCTGAGCAAGGATAAAAGCCACAAGCAGAACCGCATTTACGAGAAAGAGCACCAGAAGTATTGCATAAGCCAGTGTCATCGTCGTATCGTTCCTTTAACCTTGTCATTCAACGCGGGCTATTCTAACAGAGATTTGCAACTTGACAAGCATTTTTTGAAATTTTTTTATTTTTG
>DFFT01000155.1 GCA_002372325.1 Succinivibrionaceae bacterium UBA3769
CTTTGTAGGCTTCTCTTACGTCCTTTCGGCAATCAGCGGAGACTCCAATGATCACATCATAGCCAGCGTAGTGACTCCAGTCAGCATCAGCGCTGCTGAAGCCTCCGTCAGTAACAATGCAGATCTTCCTGCGGTCTCTGCCAATTCCTGCCCCGTGCTCCTGAGCCCGTTTCAAAGCATTATTGAAATTTGATTTATCATTTAACGAACCATCGTAGGAACACATAAAAAGGGGCAATCCCGTTTCCCGGTCACAGAATAATCCCTGATTGATCTGAGGCAAATCATCGTGATCCCGGTTATAACCATAGTGCGCTCTTATGATATTGCCTGAATATGCTGAAAAGGAAGTTACATCATAGAATATTTCCTTTTCAGCCGGATGAGCTTTATTCCATAAGGTATAAAACTCACCGGCTTTTTCCGGTGTGATATCAGCCAGCGCCTGACCGGCCTCCAGGCGATCAAAAGCAACACCAAAATCAGTTCCTGACAGGCGGGCGGCAATAAATTCATCCAGACCGTCAAATGAGGAGCGCATGTCTTCGCAGAGGAAGGCAGCCAGACATAGAATTCGCTTTCCCAGGGTATCTCCAAAAGCCTTAAGAAGAGCGCCGGTTAATTCCAGTTCTGCTGACAGGAGCATGATGGCTATGCCGTACCCCATGGCAATTTCCGAGTCCGGTTTCATTTCGGCAGAATTTTCCGGCTTCCTGCGCCGTGGCTTTCTGCCTGCTCCTTCCGTCACCGCCAACTCAGGAAGAGCCTGCCCGGTAAGTTCATAGTATGCGGTATTTGGCATCAGTTCAGACTGGCCGTCCTCTGATGTCTCAATCCGGCCAATGCACCTGGACTTCGGGTGCATCGTCTTCCCGTCCTTCCCCGAAGGCACCCGGTCTCCGACATAGACATAGCAGTATTTTACATTGCCCCTGCTTATGGTGAAGCCGCCGATGTCCGGAATGGGCACGCGTAACTCAGGAAAGATCATTTGATTTTGTTCCTTGTACCTTACATTTATAGTAAAGCATAACAGAAAAGGCGGTGATATCAATACTCCGGCGCCATTTGTCCGGAAAATGTCTGAGATGCTGATTTCAGACGGGGAAGCGAGGAAAGCCGGGAATTTCAATGGGCGGGGAGGAAACTTTGACTTCATTCATTACGGGGCGCAGGTTCGGGTGATATTCCCCGGAACCTTAACCTTTGTTTCGCCGGTATTGACTGCGCTTGCCGCCTCGGTCGCGCTGGCTTCCATGTCCGAGACTTGCCGTATGCCCGCCGGGAGTGAGGAGGCGAACGGGGAGTGAGATAAACGAGATCAAAGCACCCCTCATGCTGCACTTTTATTTTCCGGAAGGAGGTGCCTGCGGTTTTATGATTATGGGAGCAGGACTTTCCGGAACCTTTTCGGATTTCGGAATCTCTTCGAATCTCCCGCATAAAAGAGAGCCGGAGACAGGGGACACAGGAGATTTGGGAGCTCGCCGGATGGAAGGTCTTCCGAGGCCGGGATTAAGGGGAGAATGCTCAGCCATGGCCCAAAATAACAGGGTGATTTTCTTCGGGCATAATTGACTTGACGCGCCGGGTTGCCGCAAGAGGCGGCAGGCAGGAAACCGGAACACCAGAACGAAAAATCACAGATGCAGCAGTGAAATAAACCGTCAGCGACACAGAGGATTTTGCTATGAAATTACTGACCATCATACTGAACATATTCCAGAATGATGTTCTCTTCTATATCGTTCGCGGCGCGCTGATTCTGGCAAACGTCGTGCTCCTGCTCTGGCTCCTGTCTGACTGTATTCCCTTCCCGGATATCGGTTTTCATTGGCTGGTGATCATCTCTGTAATCCTGATCTGCGCTTTCTGGGGGATTTACCGCCTTAAGAGGGGTTCCGCAAACAAGGCTCAGACCTATCAGAATAATCCTGATGCTGATTACTCTGCGGGATCGGATGACGGCGTTCTGTCCTCTGACATGTCTGACAGAGCCTCTCCCGGAATGGCGGCAAAGGTTTTTCAGATAATCATTTTGGCGGCGCTGTGCTCAGGTCTCACCTTTGAGGTCCTCTTAAGGGAAATCCCCGGCATCATGGACACCATCGCCGGCATTTTCAAGTCTGAAAAAGTGGTAAGAACCGAAGCCGAGCTTATGAGCATCAAAGCCGTGGAAATTCTCAACACCGGTTTTAGCTCTATTGACATGGAAGATCTGCACTACGATGAGGGATTCTTTTCCGGAAGGTATCTGGACGGACTCTGCATTAAGAAATACCGAATCTACTACGGCTATCAGAATATCGGGAATTATCTTGATGATGACAAGGTGATGAATGCTGTTTGCAGCGGGAACACCGCGGCTCTCCCGAAGCCGGAGATTCTGGCGGCGAACGGCCAGAGCCGGGAACTGGAGGGTAACTATACCGTGTCCGGCGAGTGCAATAAATGGGATCAAAACCAGCAGTATCGGAACATGAAGCTCATGGGCTTTATGAATCAGTACGGGCTTTTAGACGTCAGGGGCAGCCAGGAAAAGCTCCGGAAATATCTCCAGCCGGCCTGCGATACGATTTACGCCCGGAAGGCAGAAGCGGTATCCGCCGCCGTAAAGATGTCTCTTCAGACGGTTAAGAACAACAGCGGTTCAGGAATTTAGGAAGAAGGAATTGATTATGAAAACGCGCATTAAAACCAGCATCACCGCCCGCTTCGGAAAAACCTTTATCCAGGCGCTGGCAATGTCCGTGGCTCTTGCCGCCGGATCTCCTGCCGTTTCTGCTCAGGATCAGGATGTCAGCGAAATTACTGCCGCCATGAACGGCATGATGCTGGCAAATCTGGAAGCCTCCTATACCGTAACCTACCACCAAAGCGAGGAACACTGGATAACCAGGGACGACATTTACTATCAGAAGGATCTCGCCACGATAGGTTACGGCTTTCAGTTCGTTGCGGGCAAGGAGCCGGATATTATCAGGAAGGGGGATAAATGCATTCTGACCGCCACGGTCAGGAACAGCCCTTTCCGTATTCAAAACCGGCAGACATTGGTACTCGTGTCCGCTGACGAGGGAATGCAGCTTAAGGACGATGACGGCCGTCATGTGGATGTAGACCGCATCCTGAACAAGAAGGTGGAGGAGGAAGAACGGAAATTCCGGGCCGAGCATATGGAAATCGCCAAGAGCAACCTAAAGCAGTTTTTCGGGATCTATGCGGCAAAGATCGGCTGCGTTCCAAAGCTGGAGTTTGTGAAATGACCGATCTTTTCCGCCGCGGCACATCCCGGGTCTCCAGGCCCGGCTTCAGGCGGAAATGGATAAGGAGGCCGGAAAACTGCTCCGTTTGCGCATCTGAAAATCACGCCATCTTAAGAGCAATAACCGTATGGCGCGGAGCTTTCAAAGGTATTCTGCTTCCTGTCTGAACAGTCCTTCCAGGAGCGCGATGACGGCCGGCGCTTCCATACTTCCTCCTGCTCTGTGCCGAATACAAATGGTCCTACAGAAATGTTGGGGTTAAGAATCAGTTTTTTCATTTATATTTCTCTTTTGCTAAATTTGTTCATTTTAAGCTGATGTTGAGCAAGGATCTATCAGGGAATTTTTTAGTGACTTTTATCAGCTTATCATTAGAATCAAAGGTCAATGATATTATTTCCGGTCGGATAATGCCATGATGATAATGATCGGTTCTTCCATCTTCTGAAATCTGAGGGGTACGATCGATAAGCCTGCGGCAGTATTTGCGATCCGTCATTTTCTTCAGTTTTAACGCAATATCAAAAAGGCGGTAATTTTCTATCATCTCAGCGCTGTACCCTGGCTGACCGATTATGAGCGATGGCAGATCATCATCCCAGTCAGCGCCTATTGAAAGCTGCGGGTGAAAGTATCTCCCATACACGTCAACAAATGACTCTTCTCCGAATATGGAAAAGAATTTCTTCTTGCTTCGCGGCCAGATTTTTTCATTGCCAAGATAGATTTCGCAATAGCGCTGGCTGATATCATCGTTAAAGGATACCGAAAGCAGTTTTTTATCTTTGAATTCAAGCAAAATATCAGGAATTGGATAGTATTCTGCTTCATATGCCGGCAAACTGCGTTCGGTATCAGGATCACGCTCTGAACCAACATTTTTCCAGAAATTTCACCAATTGATACTGCCTGATTAATTAATATGAGGGGGGATCGGAAAAAATTCGGCTTCATTTGTTTTCCTGACAGGGCGGGGCTGACTCTCGCAGCTTCGTCAGTCCGGCTCAGAAACGCCTGTGACATAACTTACAGCCGATACCAAAAATGACGGATATTTTTTAACCCGGTCTCAAATTTGGAAGTTCATTCTTTGATAAAACACTCCCGCCGCTTTATGATGTGTTTGTGCCGGCGCGAAGGTTCCGGAGGTAATTTTCTGCTTTATCTCATCGCCGCAGCCCCGGAATTCTCTCTTTTGCCGGATAAGAGAGGTCATAAGAGAGTTTCTCAGGACAGCAGCAGTTCTCCGGGCCGGCTGGAGTTCTCGGGACATGAGGAGATAGCCATGAGGAGACAGAGAGTGTTTGAGGGAGCAGCGACGTTTTAGCAGCGGCCTTGGCAAACCGGGGCTTAAGGCGGCGCGGGTTTTTGCTTGGCTCTCATGCCTGTAAGACCGTGCCTGTAAGTGATGTTTAAGGAAAGAGAAGCGATGCAGTCTCCCCCGTTAAATCATGATCGGTCTGACTGTCATCCGCATACTCCCGGTCTCTTCCTTCCTGATGCGAGAGATGGGGCCTGGAAACGGTAAGAAGCGCAGACAGCAGCCGGAATCCCAGGAACAGCGACAGCAAATTTTCGCAGGAAAGACGGTTAAGCTCACCTTAACCCTCTCTCTTGCCAACTTAAGGAGCAAACATATGAGAAAACTTGCAAGCATTCAGCGGATCTGGAAAATCGACCCCATTCCCGGAGCCGAACGTATTGAGCTTGCCCACGTGCTGGGCTGGCAGTGCGTGGTTAACAAGGGCCAGTTCCAGACCGGAGATCTTGCTGTCTATTTTGAAATCGACAGCTTTCTTCCCGTAAGGGACGTCTTTGAATTCATGCGGGCCTCCAGCTACCGGAAAACCGATATCATGGGGGAGGGCTTCCGGCTTCGCACCATGCGTTTCCGGGGCGAGATCTCCCAGGGGCTCCTGCTTCCCCTGAGTCAGTTTCCGGAGATTACCGGGCGTCCCGAACTGGGACAGAATGTATCGGAACTCCTGGGCGTCCGCAAGTGGGAGATCGAGGAGCGGGCCACTACCGGAGGCACGGTGATGGGCAATCTTCCCCGGGATATTCCCCACACTGATGAAACCCGCGTGCAGGAGAACCCGGAGCTTATTCAGGCCTTCGCCGGACTGGAATACTATATCACCACCAAGATGGACGGATCCTCGCACTCCCTCGGCCTTGACGAGGACGGTTTTCATGTTACCGGTCATAATTATGAGTACAAGGATGACGGCAAGAGCTCCTTCTATGAGCTGGTGAAGGCCCGGGGCTGGCGGGAGAAGATGGAGGAGTTCCGGAAGACTGCCGGTCTTTCCTCCCTGACCATTCAGGGAGAATTCTGCG
>DFFT01000132.1 GCA_002372325.1 Succinivibrionaceae bacterium UBA3769
ACGGGCTTATTGTCATAGACCCCAATCTGCTCCGCCGGGGACGCGGCGCTGCTGTCTCCGATAACGAATGCGGGACAGATTTTCAGGGAACGGTTTTCCATTACGATATCATGACAGCCGGCGTATTCCGGCGCTGCATGAGCCGGAAAAGCTCCGCAGAGAAGAAGGATCGTCCCCAGGACGATACCGGATTGGGAAATAAACTTGCATGCGGGCATAGCTGAACCTGTAACAAAAAAACACGGGAATGTTGCGGCTGGGAGAAAAAAACTGCGGCAGGGAAGGCTGCTGCGGAAAGGCCGGTAAACGTCACTCGGAAGATTATGACACAACGGCAGAAATTTAATGCCGGATGCTTCACCAAAACGAAAACGCATTGTCCTGACATATGACCGGGATCAATTTATCGAGATGAGGGCAGACTCGGGAGGAGTGCGGCGTCAAAGGCAGTCATATGAAGCGCGCCGGGAAACCGCAAACGGAGAGAAAAAGAAGCCGTTATCGCAATTACCGCCTTTTCCGGATCAGATCTTTACCCGGATGACCGGCCGGAAGGCCACCTTCTCGTCGCCGGCAAAGCAGCCGATATCGCTGACAAGCCCGGAATAGTAGATGGCTGCGGCGTTGTACTGCATAATGCCCGGGGATCTCAGCCACCAGTAGCAGGTCTTGTCCTTGTGAGTCCAGAGATTTTTGGCAAGGGTGTACGGGGTAGGCACGGCCTTGCGGCTGTCATTGTCCGGGAGATATTTTTTTACCTCCTCAAGGCTCAGGGCAAATACCCGATCCCGGGTATCTGCTCCCCCTTTGGTGTGATAAAGAGCATTATCCGGAGTGGTAACCGCGGTTTCCAGGATAAGTTCCTGTTCGGCAGGAGAGAAAGCCTGGCTGAAAAATTCCCTGTTAAGCCATTTGCGGCAGGAGGACTCCGCCCAGGTGATATCATCGCAGCCCGGATTGTATGCCCCGGCGTCAATGCAGAATTCGGTAATAAGAAGCAGGGAACTGTCATCCCGATCCAGCGCAATCCAGGACAGGGGAGCCTTGTCCTCCGCGTTTTCCGTGAAATAGGAGCCGAAGGTGATTTTGCTGCCGATAGCTGCGGAGGAAAGTTCCATATGATGATTCCCGGAGTTTGTTTTTAAGACAGCGGCCATTATAGCCCATCAGGAGAGTTTTGGGAGAGAGTGTCCCGGCCTGTTTATTCCGCGGCCTCTCTGTTTCGGTTATCCCGGAAGCCTGCGCTGCCTGCCGCTTTGTCAGATCTTCCGCGGACAGGAGGGATCTCGCAAAAAAGGATGTTACCGGGGCCTGAAAATCTCCGGAAAAGATCTGCCGGAGGTGACAGGCAGGGGCAGAAATGACCGGAGAAGCCTGAAAAAAGAACCCGGAAATTTCATTTTCACGAAAACGTTTGCGCAGAGCCTGAGCTTTTTCCCCTCGTTTTTGTCCGGAAATCTCCGGATAAACCACGGTTTCCGGGAGCGGGAATTTTCCCGGGGAAACGGCTCAGGATTTGGCCCGGACGTTCTTTTTTCAGCTTTCTAAGATAATGATCCCCGTCGCAATTTCGGCCGATAATCATAAATTCGGCTCCGTTTCAAGCCCCGGAAAGCAATATTGCGAATAATCCTGCCATTCAGCATTTTGTGTTTGAGAGTTCCCAAAATTCAGCATACAATGCACCGCGACTAACCGAGAGCAATAACATAAACAGAGGGTTTCATGATAGATACTGAAAACTATAATCTGCTTCCCACCGTTAATCCCGCCAACCGGAGCGAGGTGGAGCAGCTCAGCGCCATGTCTGTAAAACTGGAACGTCTGGCATCAACGCTTCTTTCTGTAAGAATCAGGCTTCAGAAGGCCCAGAATGAAATCTCCATTCCGGGGCTTTCCGGGGATGAACTCAGCAGAAACATTTCTGATCTGTGCGCTGTCTGCAGCAAAATCGAATCCGATGTGCGCAATGCCGATGCTACCGGCTTTGTGCAGGTTTTTCCGTCCGAGGTGGCCCAGAGTGCCTCAAGGCTGATTAACCCTAACTAAGATCGGAAGATCCGGCTTTTGGCCGTGACTATAACCTTTAATTTGTGACTAATGAAGAAGGAAGAGAGCCGGATATTCCGGCTCTTTTTTATGGGCTTATCAGGCGTTTTCAGGTGTCCCGTTCCCTGCCGGACTCTTACTTTTTCCGGTGAAAGTCCATCCCTTCGTAGACCCGCGCGGGATTTCCCCGTTCCACCCGGTAATGCCGGATCCAGGCGCTGTTTTTCTGATCCGCCCTGGCCTTGTCCGCTCTTTCTTTGAGAAGAGCCGTGAGCTTCTTCATGGCATCCCGCCGGTTCAGCTCCTGAGTGCGTTCCGCGGTGGAGGTAACCGTGATTCCGGTGGGGACATGGATCAGCCGGACGCCGGTTTCCACCTTGTTCACGTTCTGCCCGCCGTTGCCGCCGGCATGGAAGCGTTCGAAGCGGATGGCGCCGCCGGCGGTTACCGGGGCTTCCTCCGGAATGACGTGGACATCGATGAACCAGTTTTTGCGGCCGTGGTGGGGGCGGAAGGGACTCCGGCAGATCCATTGGACGGTGCCCTCAAGATGGGAGAGATCCTGCGGGGCTCTGAAAATAGCTGACGAGAGGCAGTCCTTGCCCTGACCCGGAACAGCGGAGATCACCGTAATGTCCGGATACTCCTTCCGGAGCGCTTTCAGAAAAAGACCGCAGGCAAGTTCGCATTCCCGGGGCCCCTGACCGGAACTTATTTGCATTAGCATGATGATTTCTCCTTCATGGCATTACCGGCCTTAAAGCTGTAAAGCGGGCTTAAGACTCGTTCAATGCGGACGGTTTCGGTAACAGCCTCCCGGATGGACTCAAGGCTGCGGTAGGCTGCCGGAGCTTCGTCCAGCGTGGCGGAACTGATGCAGCTGGAGTAAATCCCCGCCATCTCCTTCTTAAAGGCGCTTACGGTGCAATGCTGCTTAACCTCGCTCCGGGGCAATATCCTTCCGGAACCGTGGGGTGCGGAAAAGTTCCATTCCGGATTGCCTAAGCCTGTTCCCATAAGGATCCCTTCCTTCATGCTCACGGGAATGAACACCGTTTCCCCGGCCCGGGCGGAAGCGGAGCCCTTGCGGAGCAGGGGAGCGCCCAGTTCCGCGAGGACGGCTTCGGAGGTGTCGACATAATTGTGGCAGGAGGACATGATTTCCTCCGCCTTCCATTTCATGCCCCGGAGTATTTCCTGAATAATGATGCGGCGGTTAAGCGCGGCAAAGCGCTGCGCCTCCCGGGTGTCCCGGAGCCAGGCATCCCGGAGATCCCCCGTGAGCCAGACGGTCTCAAAGGGTTCCGTGATCCCCTGAGCCTCAAGAGCCTTCTGTCCTTCATTCATATAATGCCGGGTGATCTCCTCCCCGAGGCGCCGGCTCCCGCTATGCACTGCCAGGTACATGCCGCTTTCATCCGCAGCTACCTCAATAAAGTGGTTGCCCCCGCCCAGGGTGCCCAGAGAAAGCTCCGCGCGTTCCTTCTGGATATGGCGGGCGCATATCAGATCGGCAGAACTCCAGTCTCCGGCATACACCGATGGCTTAGTTCTGACGGCAAAACCAGAGGGCACGTTCTCTCGGATCACCCGATCCAGCCGGAGCCAGTCAGGCTTCCCCTTGACGATGCGGGTAACGGAGATGCCGCAGCCGATGTCAACACCGGTCAGGACGGGCATCACACGTTCCCCCAGAGTGGCGGTGAAGCCGATGGGAGAGACCTTTCCGGCATGAACGTCCGGCATTACCCGGATCCTGCTCCCCTGAAAGATAGGATTATTGCAGAGAGCCCGGATCTGACTCCGGGCATAGTTATCAAGCTGCCAGGCCGGATTATTTACGGTGTAGACCGTGGCAGAGGCATATTTGCCCACGATAATTTCCATAAAGCTGAATTCCTTACAGGTTTTTCCGGAGGGCGGGTCTCGCCGCAGCGCCTTCCGGGCATTCCCTGAGGAGTGTCCGGGGCATTGCAGGCGAGGCGGGCGGGCTTAAGGTTCAAGCCAGAAGCTCGTTAACCAACCACACTGCCGGAGAAACCGCGCAAAACAATAAAAAGCAAAATAAAACACTAAAAAGCAGCGAAATTTGCGTGAACAACTGAAAACAGCGTTAAACACTGAAAACAGCGTTAATAAGGAAGGTTTTTCAGGTAAGAAGATAAAGCTAACGGACAGACTATGCCGTTTTGGCGGCGCCGTCAGGTTTATGCCGTTATTAAACAGAGCTGAGGACAGGGGGAAAGGACTTGGATCAGGATAATCAGGAAAGATTAAGCATGATCAATCATGATCAAACAACAATGACCCAAGATGATCGCAAGGGATCCCTGATGATTAAAAAGTCCGGGCTTAAAGACTCTGCTCTGCCTTCATAGCTGAAAAATTCCGGGAGAAGGATGAAGTCTTGGACATGGGGTAACCTCCTTATGGTCTGATTCTGTCTGATGCTGGTAAAGGCCGGATAATGCTCCGGGAACCCTGATACAGCCTTTCGGGCTGACATTGGGATTATAGTTAAAAGGATTTTTTAAAGTCAATGTTTTTTCCGGTAATATTTTTGGGGGCATTTCGGTTGCCCGGAAGGCGCAAGGTGACGATAATTATGAGTGAGCTTTATGAGCGCGTCAGGGCGTTTCTTTTCGTCTGAGACCTGCGGCAGATCATGACGGGAAATCCCTGGGACAGAATCCCGGGAACTCCCGCAGCCGGCCTCTTAACCCAAATTCCCGGAGCAAGCCCAAACCGGAGCAGTTACAAGGAGATTGTTATGTTTGCGATTCCTGAAAAATTTCTTCTTTCTCTTATCCTGTGTCTGCTGCTCCCGGCCGCTCCCGCTTTCTCAGAGGAAACTCCCGGAGCAGCAGATCTCCTGCTGTCCGGGGGCAAGGCCATGAAGTCCCGGGACTTTGACACTGCCAAGAGGGATTACCTTAAGGCCTGCGAACTGGGAAACGCCGAGGGGTGCCGCTGGTATGGCTTTCTTCACTCCTCGCCAAATCTCATGAAGAATCCGGCGACGGAAGATGATTTTGCCAGGGGACTTCTGTATCTTGCAAAGGCCTGCGATCTCGGCGATGCTCCCAGCTGCGCGGTCGGGGGCAAGCTTGCGATTGACGGCTGCCCCGGGGCTGCCCCGGATCTTTCCCGGGGGCTTTCCCTTTATGAAAAGGCCTGCGATCTCGGAGAAAACTCCGTGTGCGGCGTCGCGGGTTACCTTTATTCCTTTCGCAAGGAGAATCCTGATTATGAAAAGGGCATCCCGCTTATGGAAAAGTCCTGCGCGGGGGGAGAGGCCGCCATTTGCGCGGTACTGGGAGAGCTTTATGAGAAGGGGCCTTCCGGCGTTCGCAATGAGGCCCGGGCGCAGGAGCTTTTTAAGAAGGTCTGCGACCTCGGAATGAAAAGGGCCTGTGAGAAGCTGAAATGATCAGAGAGCGGCATGAGAAATCAGCCTGTTCGTTGTGAGGAGTTTTGTTATGTTGCCTGATGTACTGCTCTGTTTGCAAGACCGGTTTGTGATTGAACTGCAAACAGAGCAGATTACGTTTCTATAGAACAGGATTATCGGAATACTATTTTTGTGACATCTCCGATATACTGATAGCGTATTTAAGAAGATCCACCACATTATCTGCATTCATTTCAGTTATATCTATAGGCGGGAGAGAGCTTTTGAAATCAATTCCTATAAAAGTGCCTTTTTGATAATAATCTTGGACTATTTTTTCATAACTGTCAGTACTTGAGTTCAGGGCATGATTTGTGTGATTGCGTATAAATTTAATGGCATGGTAGACTCTCATGATATCAGCTGTTTTGGTGAGACGTTCTTTTAATGTTTCATCGGTGTACAGTCTGCTAAGCCGAGCCTTTACTTCTTCTTCAAGAATACCTCTTTCGACATTGATGCAGCTTTTTATCTTTTTAACGATGTTGAGTTTTCTTTTATCAAGATTTTGCACCTTGCTGTCGCCAATAATTGCTGCATTAAAACTATTTACTTCATTTCTGTATTTCTGAAATTCATTGATGTCGTCAAAAATAAAGTAATGCATTATTGCATTATTGCATGTTCCTTGTCTTTATTTATGAGATGGTGTATAAACTGCTTAAGCGATGGGGTGTTTGTGTCATTCTTTGCAAAGTATCCATAGCATTCTTTATCAGAAATAGGTTTTTTGCACAGGGGCAAACTGTTTTGCACCGCAGGATTGATGTTATACCTGCCTCGGATAAACTTAGCAAGACGTTTAAAAGCAGATGCTAAAATATTGTTTCCTGTATAATCATATGATTCCAGTAAGTTTGTGAAAACACTATACTTGTATTCTTTGCTCTGATTTGATTGGGTGTTTATAAGAGTAATTAATTCGACACCTTTTTCTGCCATGTTAGGACATTCTGTTTCATCAAATAAAGTTTTGGTAAATGGTCGGAAATGGTGGTTACTTGTCACCAAAGTTGTCCCATGCCAGACATCCTTCTAGTA
>DFFT01000148.1:0-5503 GCA_002372325.1 Succinivibrionaceae bacterium UBA3769
CGGTTCTGATTATCACGGTAATGATTACGCAGCTTTTTGACATAAAAATAGGCTGAGCCGGATCCGGACACTGACTTCTCTCAGATGAAGGGAAGGACAGGCAAGAGAGAAAGGGGGATTTTTCGGGAGACCGGAAAATCCCCCTGCTTTTTTATTGCCGCCCCTGGTTTCATATGACGTCTTGATTTCATAATGATGTCCGGAGCTTCAGGGGAGCCGGAGCTTGAGAGTACTCCGGAGAGGCGGAAGGGCAGACCGCCGGATCACCGGAAAAAATGACCTAATCCAATGTTCTGGCATCCCGGATACCCTTTTTTGCGGGCAATTCCCTGGTGAATGGTATACTTTGTCCCAAATCTGCAAAGATTATTATTTCCGGCGGAAAAACCTTTGTTATTACGCGGATAAGGGATCCTGGCTTCATGAAAGATCTGTCAGAAAGAAACTCCGGTGCCGGCGAAGATCTTCCGGAAACCCGGAATGCCGCTTTCCCTCCGGTGCCCCGGGGCTATCCCAAAAGGCAGGAACGGCCGGAATCGGAGCCGGAATATGAGATTTTGCATTACCTGAGGCAGCAGGGCTTTGAGACGGATTCCCAGGTATGGGATGCCGAACTCCGGTACCGGATAGATCTCGCGGTAAAAAATCCCGCCACCGGCCATTACGTTCTCGCTATTGAATACGACGGTCAGGCGTATCATACGAAGCCCGCGGATCGTGATAATGATATTTACCGGCAGGAGCGTCTGGAGGAGCGGGGCTGGAAATTTTTCAGGATGGACAGCGCCTGGTACCATGATCCTGCGGCATCCCGCCGGAAACTTACTGAGGCGGTCAATCAGGCTGTTCAGGCAGACAGCCGAAGATACGGGATTAAACCTGACCGCCCCGGAAACTGCCATACCGAATACAACAGTCAACTACTTTACGGGAGCTCCCGGGAGGGGAGAGACACCACCATGGATGAAAACAATATGCCAAGCGACCGCCATGACAGCAAAGGCGGGAACGCCTCCGGAAGCAATTCCGCATCTCCGGAAAATCGCAACATTGAAATCGAGATTATTTCCCGCCGCTACCTGAACCTGGCTCTTTATCAGGCCGGCTTTCCTCTGATTTCGGATATCCGGTTTTTCAGTCCGGAGCGGGATTTTGAGGATATCACCATTCAGATCTCCTGCGATTATGAGGTGTTTGAGCCAATGGAGATCAAGGCCGATGTTTTGCAGCGGGGCTCCCGGATCTCCGTATCCGGGAGGCTTGCGGATCTCCGGCTTAAGGTAGCGAAGTTCGCCGAGCTTACGGAGACGGTGGCCACCTCGGTGGAGGTTACGGTGGTAAACAGCTTCGGCGAGCTTATTGCCTGGGCCTCTGAGCCTTTGGAGATCACCCCCTACAATCAGTGGAACATGAATCAGGAGCTCCTTGCGGCCTTTGTTACCCCCAATTCCCCGCCCATAACCCAGCTTGTGGGGAGAGCGGAGGAGCTTCTCCGGGGCATTCTCTCCCGGGACGACCGCTATGCCTCCCGGGAGTTTCCGGGATTTAACGGCTATCAGTCCCAGGATCCCCAGTATGTGGCCCTGCAGGCCGAAGCCCTCTACACCGCCGCTCGGGAACTGGGTCTCACCTACCGCATGCCGCCGGCCTCCTTTGAGGGACAGCGGGTGCGCTCGGTTACCCAGATCATAAATGAAAAGACCGGCACCTGTCTGGACACCAGCTGCTTTTATGCCTCCCTTCTGGAGGCTGCGGGACTCCGGCCGCTGTTATTCGTAGTGGACGGACATGCCTTTGCGGGAGTGGAGCTTACCGAGGAACCGGTGTTCCATGACGCTGTGGTGACGGATCGGGATCTGGTATACCGGGCCCGGGAAAGACAGGATATTCTCATGGTGGAAACCACCTGCCTCTCCAAGGATGTCCTCTTTAATCAGGCAGCGGATGCCGCCGGCAAGGCCTTTGCCGAGAAGTCATTTTTCGGGTGCGTGGCCATTGCCGTCTGCCGGGAGCGCCGCATAAAGCCCCTTCCGGAGGTGTCCCGGGATGCCGCGGGAGCTCTGGTGCTTACCGAGGATCCCCGCTTTGTCCGGGATCTCAGCGCGGAATCCGGCAGCGTGGCCGTCAAAACCAATATGGCCATGCTGAAGCAGGGCGGCCCGGTAACCCGGGAGCAGATCTGGGAGAACAAGCTTCTGGATCTCACCACCAGAAACCGCCTCCTGAACATGAAGACCTCCGCGGGAGCCGTGGCCCGGATCTACATGAGCGATCCCGACAAGCTGGAGGATGTGTTCCGGGAGCATGATCAGAAGTTCTTCAAGCTGGTGGCCGTGCCCGAGGTCAATGCGGAATTCTTCAACAAGGGCATGAATCCCGAAACCCTGGAGCTTACCCCCGAGCTTAATGACATGGTGATCAGGGCTCTTACGGATCGGGGGATGCTCTTTGTGAAGAACGAAACCAGGAAATCCCTGGAGCAGGTGCTTAAAAAGCTGGCCTCCGAGGCCAAATCCTCCAGCGACGAGAACGGCGCGAATTCCCTCTTTCTCTCCCTTTTCAGCGTGCTCTGGCAGGACGACACCGCCGCGAAGAAGCAGCACGAAGCTCCGCTCTTCCTCCTTCCCGTGGACATCAAAAAGGAAAGCCGGGGAGAGAGCTACGCCATTAAGGTGCGGGACGAGGAGCTCATGATCAACTATTCCCTCATCGAGCTTATGAGACAGCTCTTCGGGATTGATCTTCGGGCTTCATTGAGCAAGCTCCCCCTGGATGAATTCGGGGTGGCGGTGGATGAAGTAAAGGACATGATTCTTCAGGTGCTGCCTCAGGGCTGGAAGATCCTGAAGACCGTCTGTCTCGGGAACTTTTCCTTCCGGAAATTCGTCATGTGGCAGGATCTCAGCAATAACAGCGAGATGCTCCGGAGCCGGAGTCCCGTGTATGCCTCTCTGGCCGACGGGAAATGCGCCGGTCTCCCGCAGTTCGGCCCGGACGAGGTTCCGGAGACCGTGGACGACCGGGTGCCCTTCGGGAAGATCTGTCAGCCCATTCAGGCGGATTCCAGCCAGCTTGATGCGGTGATGGCGGCCATGTCCGGCAAAAGCTTTGTGCTGGAGGGGCCTCCGGGCACCGGAAAGTCCCAGACCATTACCAACATTATTGCGTCTGCTCTGGAAGCTAAGAAAAAGGTGCTGTTCGTGGCTGCGAAAATGGCGGCTCTGGAGGTGGTGCAGGATCGGCTCACCAAGCTGGGGCTGGCTCCCTTCTGTCTCGAGCTTCATTCCAACACCATGACCAAGTCCCGCTTCCTGGAGCGGCTCAGCATTACCGTGCCGGATCCCGAGACCCAAGCCGGGATGGAATACGAAATCGTAAAGAACCGGCTTAATGCGGCGCGGAAAGACCTTAATGCCGAGGTATCCGCTCTTCATACTCCCATAGCAGCCGGCATGTCCGTTTACGGCGCCTTTGGGGAGCTCCTAAAAACCGGTCAGGAACCCGGGATCGCCATTTCTCCGGACAACCTGCCTGATATCGATGCCGCCATGATTCAGGATGCGGATCAGGCCCTCCGGGAGCTTAAGATTCTGGTTCGGGATCAGCCCCTTAACAGCTACACCTTCTTTGAAAGCGCTCTGGCCAAAAGGCCGGAGGGGGCCTCCGGCCTGGACGCGGCCGCCTTCGGCGCAGCCGTCCGGGGACTCCGGGACGGGGTTAAGGCGGTTACGGATCTCATGGGCTTTGCGAGCTCCGGCCTTACTCTGGAGAGGCTTCAGGGCATCCTTTCCGGCATTGAAGAGGCTCTCGGCCGGGAGGATATGGATTTTGCGCTTCTGTCTCTTCCGGATATTCCGGGCTTCGTTAAGGAAGCCGGGGCGGGAGCGGATACGGCTCTTCGCATCAGGGAGGATCTCCGGAAGCTGGGGCCTAATGCCGAGGACGTATTCCAGCTAAATCTCCGGGAGGAGCTTAAGATCTGGAAGCTGGACAGTCAGCGGTTCTTTATTATGAGATATCTGGCGCACGGGAAATCCGTAGGCCGGCTCCAGCGGGCTCTGGGCGCGGAGGTGAAGGTTACCAGCGACAACTATGAGGAGCTCATGGGAACGGCTCTGGGGATTCAGGATCTTAAGAACAGCCTTAATGAAGCTCTGGACAAGGTACGCCGGATGAACGGCGACTTTGCCGCGCTTCTGGAAAAGGATCCCGAAAAGGCCCGGGGACTTCTGGACACCCTGGACGCTCTTCACGTCGCTCTCTCTTCCGGACTGGAGCCCGGGGAAAAGTCTTCTCTCCGGGAGGCTCTCTCCAAAAACGCGGTTTCCGGGGATTTCCGGGAAAGACTGCAGGCTCTTACGGCCTTTAAGAAGCCTTTTGCGGAGTTTTCGGAAGGGGTTAAGAAGCTTAAGGAGTTTTACAGCATTGATGACACGCTGCTCCCCGGGGATCCTCTTAAGCTGGCGGATCGGGCGCAGTGCTGGGCGGATCGGCCGGGGGATATCGGTTCCTGGCTAGAGGTAAATAAGCGGCTGAGAACCCTCCGGATGTCAGGGTTTGCCGAGCTCGTCCGGGCGCTTCTGGAGGGCCGGGTTCCCGCTTCCGCCGGGGAGGGCTATGCCCGGGCTCTCTTCGCGAAGTCTCTTATTGAGTGGCAGTTCAGCCAGAATGAGGCGCTCTCCGAATTCCATCCTGAGATCTTCGAGGATCGCATCGCACGCTTTAATGAAGATGCCGCCTCCTTCCGGAAGCTCTCCGGACAGCATCTCATCGAGCAGCTTACCGCTGAAAAGAACCAGCTTAAGAACAGTTCCGATGCTGCCATTCAGGAGGAAATCACCTTTTTCGAGAAGGCCAAGAAGAGCCGCGGCCGTGGGGTTTCCATAAGACAGATCTTTAACCGGATTCCTCATCTTATCCACAAAATGGCTCCCTGCATGCTGATGAGTCCTATTTCGGTAGCGCAGTATCTGGATCCCAGCCTGTACAGCTTCGATATCATTATCTTTGACGAAGCCTCCCAGCTTCCGACATCGGAAGCCGTGGGAGCCATTGGCCGGGGCCGCCAGGTGATTGTGGTGGGAGATCCGAAGCAGATGCCTCCCACGGACTTCTTTGAAGCCCGGCAGGCCGAGGAGGAATCGGATATCGCCGATCTGGAAAGCGTGCTTGATGACTGCATGACCCTTGGCATGCCGGTGAAAACCCTGAGCTGGCACTACCGTTCCCGTCATGAAAGCCTGATTTCCTTCAGCAATACCATGTACTACGAGAGCAGGCTCTATACCTTCCCGTCGCCGGATGACATGAACTCCCGGGTGCGGTATCACTTTGTGAACGGCGTTTATGACCGGGGCGGCAAGTCCACCAACCCTGATGAAAGCAAGGCGGTTACGGCCTATATCCGGGATTTCCTGAAGGATCCCAGGAACAGCAATACCTCCGTGGGCATTGTGACCTTTAATTCCAAGCAGCAGGCGCAGATCGAGGATGACCTTGCGGA
>DFFT01000148.1:5621-7396 GCA_002372325.1 Succinivibrionaceae bacterium UBA3769
ACCTGGAGAACGTGCAGGGCGATGAAAGGGATGTTATTGTGTTTTCAGTCGGATTCGGCCGGGACAAGGACGGCAAGGTTTCCATGAACTTCGGCCCCCTGAACCGCGACGGCGGCGAACGCCGGCTTAACGTGGCGGTAACCCGGGCCAAGAAGGAAATGGTGGTATTCACCTCCATCGAACCCGAGGACGGCCGGATCACCGCAGCCACCTCCCGGGGCGTTTCCGGTCTCTTTGAATTCCTGAAGTATGCCCGAAACGGCGCCTCCTCCATGACCCGGCAGCTGGAAACCGGCCGGCGGGAAAAGGACATTCTGGTGGAAAAGCTGGCCGAGATCCTGAAGGAAGCCGGCTTTGACAGCAGAACCGGAGTGGGCACCTCCTCCTTCCGGGTGGATCTTGCCGTAAGGGATCCCGGAAACCCGGATCGCTATCTGGCGGGCATTATGGCGGACGGCCTTGTGTACCGGAACACGCCCTGCGCGGTGGATCGCTTCTCGGGACAGCCCGGAGTGCTCCGGGGGCTGGGCTGGAAGATCCTCCGCTTCTGGACGCCGGACTTCTGGAAAAACCGGGAGAGCGTTGTGGCCAGTCTCACCGCCAGCCTGAGAGAGCTGGAGGCTGCGGCCCGGGCGGAGGAAGCTGCCCGGAACGAGAACAACGGGGCTTAAGGGCAGAAGAGCCGGCGGAGCAGAAGGGAGATATCCGCCGGTTTCTGAGCTTTGCTTCTCCTAAAAACAGCTGATACTCCATTTCTGATAAGCTCTGCGCCATGCAGGGCTTTTTGCGCGGTCTTTTCCTGCCATCACTTATATCTTTTCATAATTTCCCGGAAGCTTTTCCTTCCTTGCCGTCCATCCCCCTTCGTATTTCTTCAATTCCTGACACCTTGCCCCTGCTGACAAGCGGAATTCCGGTTCCCGGATGCCCGATTCCAGCCGGAAAAATCAAAGCCGAACTTCGTAGCAGTCCCGGAACATCCGGCCCGTTCCCGAAAATTCATCTCTGAGACCAAAAACATGCCATAAAACTGGTTAAAAAATAATCAAAAACCTTTAAAATAAGGAGTTTTGCGGCAAAATTTTTGTGATTTTCTGATTGTTTTGCATAAAACTGTTTACATCCCTGATGAAAACACTACAATTTATATATCGACCTTACAGAACGATACGAAAGAACCTGTACTAACATCTCTATTACAAGGAGGATATTTTGGGATTAAAAGATACGGCGGCAATAGAGTACTTTGCCGACAATGAAATTTTTGCGGACGCCTTTAACTACTATTTTTTCAGCGGCAGAAAAGTCATTAAGCCTGAAGAGCTTCAGCCGCTTGATTCCGCTCAAGCCGCCACGATTTTCGGGACAAGGGGCCAGCTTCCGGTGAAAAGATACCGCGACATTTTGAAGCTCGCCAAAAAGACCGATAAAGGTGTCTTTGTGCTTCTGGGAATGGAACTCCAGAGTGAGATCGATTACGGCATGACAGTCAGAAACATGCTTTATGACGCTCTTAGCTACGAGGCCCAGATCACAGCAATCAGGAACCAGCATGAACAGCAGAAAAAATCGGAACAGAATGTCAATAATGACAATGCCGGATTGACGAGTGAACAAAGCGTCAATAACATTAAGGGAGAACGCAGAAACAGCAGCGCGGAATTTCTGTCCGGCATGACCAAAGAGGATAAACTGAAGCCCGTTGTTACTCTGGTGATAAACATGAGCGGCAAACCCTGGGACGGACCCAGGGAACTCCTTGATCTTCTGGACAT
>DFFT01000059.1 GCA_002372325.1 Succinivibrionaceae bacterium UBA3769
TGGGCGGATTGCGATCTGCGGCATTGGCTTAACAATGATTTTCCGAAGGCCCTGACTTTGACTTTTTAGCAATGCGCGGCATACGACCGCCTCCACGACATGGGACAGCTGGTTCGGGCGGACAGCTGTCTTTTCGGGGGGCGATTTTGTCAGACGGTGTTCTGGGTCATTCCGGCGGTTTTTAATCCTGAATCCATGAGAGGGCAATGCCTCTGGAATCAGTAAGATTATGATTTTTAATCTGAGGTGAGATGATAAAAACAGCAGTTCGCCTCATAATAAGCATGTTTTTCGGAGGGGGGACAGAAGGTTGAACGAGATAACAACGGAAGAGGCAGATTTGAAATTTGACGGGAGTTCATTGACGGCGGTTCTTTTGCAGGCTATGATTTTAATAGTGAGGTGAAATGCAAAAAAGATGTTTCACCTCAAAATAAATGCAATTCGGAGAGCTGTTATGATTGGGCGCAAAAAAGAGATCCGGGAATTAAACAAGCTGTATGACAGAAACAGCGCGGAATTTGTGGCAATTTACGGACGGCGTCGAGTCGGAAAAACCTTTCTGGTTGATGAAACCTTTGCCGGACGGATTACCTTCAGACATGCCGGACTTGCTCCCGATGTCAGTGACGCAAAAGGTCAGTTAAAAAAGCAGCTGGAGCATTTCTACAAGTCCCTGCTTCTGCAAGGGATGACGGAAGGAGCCAAACCAAAGTCCTGGTTTGATGCCTTCTTTCTTCTGGAAAAGCATCTTCAAAAAATCGATGACGGCTCAAGACAGCTGGTCTTCCTTGACGAGATGCCATGGTTAGATACTCCGCGTTCATCATTTATACAGGCTTTTGAAGGGTTCTGGAATACCTGGGCCTGTCATCGCAAAAATTTCATGCTGGTGGTTTGCGGGAGCGCCAATTCCTGGATTCTGGATAATCTTATCAATGACCATGGCGGTCTTTACGACCGCGTTACTTATGAAATTAAGCTGGCCCCCTTTACTCTGGCCGAATGCGAGGAGTTTTACAAATCAAACGATATCAGGCTTTCCAGGTATGATATCGTGCAGAGCTATATGGTTTTCGGAGGCATTCCCTACTACATGCGGTATGTAGACGGAGAGTTCAGCCTGGCTCAGAATATCGATAACATCTTCTTTGCCAAAAATGCAAAATTGAAGGATGAATATGACAGACTCTTTGCATCGGTATTTACGAATCCTGAATCTGAAAAATCTATAGTGGATCTGCTCAGCAAAAATAATGCCGGATTTACCAG
This sequence comes from Succinivibrionaceae bacterium UBA3769, assembly GCA_002372325.1. GTDB lineage: Bacteria > Pseudomonadota > Gammaproteobacteria > Enterobacterales > Succinivibrionaceae > Succinimonas. Next base: position 1,273 of record DFFT01000059.1, read on the forward strand.
AAAGGAGATTATCGAAAAACTGCATCTTTCGGAAGGAGCAGGAATCTCCAAAAGCCTTAAAGCTCTTATTGCAAGTGATTTTGCAGTAAAGTATGTCCCGTTTGGTTTCAGCAGGCGCGAGCCTCATTACAAACTGACAGATCTGTTTTGCATTTTTTATCTGCGTTTTCTGAAGGATCATGATTCCGGCAATGAGAAATTCTGGCAGCAGAATTCCAGTGCCCAGTCATTATCCGCATGGCGCGGACTGGCATTTGAAAATGTCTGCTTTAATCATGTTGAGCAGCTTAAAAAAGCTCTGGGCATTTCAGGAGTCATTACCCGGGCCTCGGCGTGGTCCAAAAGGTCTGATGATGACGAGAAGGGCGCGCAGATTGATCTCCTCATAATCAGAAATGACAATGTGATCAATATGTGCGAACTGAAGTTTTACAGCGGCGAGTATGATGTAAACAATGAATACTACAGGACGCTTCTTAACAGAGAATCGCTGCTTCAGAAATACGTGTCTCCGAAAACGGTTATCAGAAATACCTTGGTAACCACCTTCGGCCTTAAGAAAAATGAATACAGCAATGTGTTTTCCAATGTAATCCTGCTCGGGGATCTGTTCCAGGAGTGATTCTCATTGAGCGCACTGTTTTGGTGTTTGCAATACGACTTTCCCCGCCATCATAAACACTTTGGCCAAACCTTTTGAGCGGCCAACCCCGTTTAACTTGGCCAACCCCTTTGAGCTATACGCAATAATTCGCTCAAACCGGGACAACAGGGCGCTTCGTTGTGTCGGGCCATTCTGAATATCTGTTTTTCCATGCGCCATTCTTTGCATGCGCCATTCTTGTTAGCATAAGGCTTCAGTGCCTGATTTTGTTGTCGTCCGGAACAAAGATAAAGGCTGTGCCATTTTTCTTCGGTGCGTCTTCCTTTCTCCCCGCGTCTTCCTTTCTTTCCGGCAACGCTTAAAGATTCGGCTCTCCCGTTCCCGGCCAACTTATTTGTAAAGCCTGTGTTTTTCCGGTGACGGGTTTTTGATAAAATCCTTCAGGCGGCCCGGGCTTTCAGGAAGGGCCGCTATGGTAATTCTGACTTCGGGGAAAGCAACATGGCGAGATCTAAGACAGCGGCAAGATCTAAGACCGTAAAAGCGGCAGAAAACAAGGTTCAGGATAATGCGAATGACCTGGTGAAAGACCTGGTTAAAGACGTTGCGCCGGATCTTCCTGTGAGCATTAAAGCCGGGGATTATGTCAGGTTCGGCAGCTTTCCCCAGAATAAAAAGCGCGTCAAAGAGCCCATCGAATGGCTGGTTTTGGAGGTCAAGGGTAATGAGGCTCTTCTGGTGAGCCGCTATGCTCTTCAGTGCATCCCATACCATCATAAGAAGGAATGCATGACCTGGGAGGATTGCGATCTTAGAAAGTGGCTTAACCATGATTTCCTGAATAAGGCTTTCACCGCGGAGGAACAGCGAAGAATCAGGCTCACAGAGGTAGTGAATGACGATAACAGCGTATTTTATACCAGCGGCGGCAATGATACCCTGGACCGGGTTTTCTGTCTCAGTTTTGCGGAGGCGGAACGGTATTTTAAGGATGACTCTGAAAGACGGTGTCAGCCGGCAGCTTTGGCAATACCGCAGTGCGGCGGCTTTATCCATGAGGGCTGTTGCTGGTGGTGGCTGCGCTCCCCGGGCATTACACCGTGCGATGTCGCGGTGGTGGATACGCACGGTGAGATCTATGTTGGCGGAGATCTTCTCTACCGTGTTTTCTATGCCGCGAGGCCCGCTTTAAGACTGATCTGTAATTTGCCGTCCTCCGAAGATGACAAAGCCGCCGTAAATGTCTCTGGGAAATCCGGAAAGAGCGGCAATGCCAATCTGACGTCCGGGACTGCGAAAACCCGAAAACCTTTGACAGGAAACGGAACCGGAGATAAGGCCCAGGATAATGCGGGAGATCTGGCGCAAGACCATGCCGCAAAGGGAAGCTGCCATTCACCGGAAGAGCCTATGAAGGTCAAAACCGGGGGTTACGTTAAGTTCGGCAGCTACCCCCAGAATAACGGCAGCCCCGCAGATCCCATAGAATGGCTGGTTTTGGAGGTTAAGGGCAATGAGGCTCTTCTGGTGAGCCGCTATGGTCTTGACTGCAAGCCTTATAACGAAAAGTGCGCAGACATAACCTGGGAGGACTGCGATCTTCGGAAATGGCTTAACAATGATTTCCTGAATAAGGCTTTCACCGCGGAGGAACAGAGCAGGATTAAGCTCTCAGAGCTAGTGAATGACAATAATCTGGAATATGAAATCAGCGGCGGAAATGATACACAGGATCGCGTTTTCTGCCTGAGCCTTGCGGAGACGGTGGATTTTTTTAAGAATGAACGCAAAAGAAAGTGCCTGCCCACAGAGTATGTCCGTAACCAAGGTGTGTGGCTGAATTCTGGCAATGGCTGCTGTAATTGGTGGCTGCGGACACCGGGCGATGGTGAGGACAGATGCTTGTACGTAGGTTCGATTGGAAGATGCAATCTGTCTGGTTGTCTTGTCTCCCATGGTGCCCACGCTGTTCGTCCCGCTTTAAGGCTGCTCTGGAATCTTAATGGGGCCAAACAGGATGAAGCCGCTCTGAATGACTTTCGGAAATCAGGAAGCAACAGTACTGACAATCTGACTTCAGGGGCCCCGAAATTCACAGCCTCCATGGCAAGGTATGTGTCGGGATTTATGGCAGGATATGAGGCCGGCTATAAGGCAGGGCGTAAGGCTGAGCATAGTGTTCAGGATAATGCAAAAGCCCTGGTGCAGGGCATGGCGGCGCAGGAAAACGGATCCTTTCCTGATAATCCTGCGATAGTTAAATCTTGGAAGTATATTAAGTTCGGAGCCTACCCGCAGAATAACGGCGACATCAAAGAGCCCATAGAATGGCTGATTTTGGAGGTTAACGGCAATGAGGCTCTCCTGGTGAGCCGTTACGCTCTTGACTGCCAGATCTTTGATACTTGGGGTGAAGACATAACATGGAAGGGGAGCCTTCTTCGGAAATGGCTTAACGTTGATTTTCTGAATGAGGCGTTCACTGAGGAGGAACAGCGCCGGATCCGGCTCTCAGAGTCAGTGAATGACGATAATCCGGAATATGGCATTCGCGGCGGAGATAATACCAAAGAAAGGATTTTCTGCCTGAGTCTCACGGAGGCGGAGCGGTATTTTAACAGTGATGCCGAAAGAGAATGCCGGGCCACAGAGCATGCCATTAAACAGGGCATTTTTACGGATGACGGCAACTGCCGCCACTGCCGCTGGTGGCTGCGGTCGCCGGGAGGTGAGCATAATCACACAGCGTACGTGGATTGGGGCGGTGAGCTTGCTCCGGAAGGGGATCTCGCATTCAGTGAAGGCCCCGCTGTGCGGCCTGCTTTAAGGCTAATCTGGAATCCTGCCATCTGGAATCTGCTAATCTGTGAATCAGTTTAGGCGCTGAGCCGGACACATGATGCGGTCTCGCCTCGCTCATCTTCCTCCCCCGTCGGACGGCGGGGGCAGTTTTGGGATACTGGCCCGGAAACCGCTAAAAGGGGGCATCTGCGGGGGGCAGGGCTGTCCCGTTCCGTAAAATCCGGGGCGGCGCGGGGCAATGATTCTCAGAATGCTTCTTAAGAAGGGGCATCTCCGAAAGCTTCGGAAGTGGCAATCATCCTGCCGCATGGGGTCAGGAAGCTTTATCTTGCAAGGGCTTCATTCATACACAATTCCGAGCCCGTTTTTTAGCATTGTTCCTGCTTTGCTCCCATGCATCGTTCCTTTCCCCGAAAGTATCCTTCTGCTGCCGGGTTTTTCGCTGCCGGCCATGGCGCATTTGCGGGGCGGAGTTTTCCGGAGACAGTTTTTCAGATAGAATCGTCTCTGGCGGCCTTTTTTCAGGAAAGGATTTTCAGGAAGGGCGGTATTTACGGTCAGATTTTGGGGCAGCAAACATGACAGAAGCGATGGCGGGAGAGGCGGCAGAACATACGGCAGGAGATAAGGCCCGGGGTAATGCGAAGGATCTGGTGCCGGACATGGCGGCAGAGGAAAGCGCCTGTTCTCCGGAGAACTCCATGAGAGTTAAAGCCGGGGCGTATGTGAAGTTCGGAACCTGCCCGCAAAATCACGAAAACACCAAAGCCCCCATAGAATGGCTGGTTTTGGAGGTTAAGGGTGACGAGGCTCTTCTGGTGAGCCGGTACGGTCTTGTTTGCAAGTCCTATCACGAAGAGCGCTCAGATATAACCTGGGAGGATTGCGATCTCCGGAAATGGCTTAATGATGACTTTCTGAAGGCGGCGTTCACCAAGGATGAACAGAACTGTATCAGGCTTTCAGAGGTGGTGAATGCCGATAACCCGGAATTCGGCGCCCGCGGCGGAAATAATACCCGGGATCGGGTTTTCTGCCTGAGTCTCACGGAAGCGGAACGGTATTTCAGGAATGACGCTGAAAGGCAGTGTCGGCCAACAAAGCTTGCCCGCAGCCAGGATGCCTGGGAAGATGTCAGAAATGGCTGCTGTTTCTGGTGGCTCCGGTCGCCGGGCAGCCTTCAGAACCGCGCGGCGCTTGTTGATACGGCCGGCGTACCGGGCCCGAGCGGCAGCTTCGTTCGCAATGATAACATCGTTACCCGGCCCGCTTTATGGCTGATCTTGAATCAGTAAGCTCTGAGTCGGGAATCAGCCCCTGAAGACGAATGCCTGAACCGGCGCCCCGGAAAACTTCATGTTAAGGAGATTTCCGGCACTGCGGGACTTGACCGTAAACACTGCCGCGCCTCACGGCTTTCATTGCGTTTCGATACGGCATTTGTCATTTCTACGCAAGCTTCCAAGCAGCAGGACTTGTCCCTTTTTTGGCAGTCTCAGATTGAAATTTCAGGTCTGTGACAGAGGTATTTTTTGTTCCCGGGGGTAACAGATAGAATAATCTGAGACGGCGTCAGGTTTTCAGGAAGACGCCGGTATTGATAATCTTATTCCGGAGGCGAAAATGACAGATATGAACGGAAATGCTCAGGATAATGCGGTTAAGGGGAACAAATATTCTGCTCTTAAACCGGGGGATCATGTTAAGTTCGGGAGCTATCCGCAGAATCACGGCGACATTAAGGAGCCAATAGAATGGGTGGTGCTGGAGGTTAAAGACAACGAAGCGCTCCTCATCAGCCGTTACGCTCTGGACTGTCAGCCGTATCATGAGGAGTCTGCGGACATTACCTGGGAAAACTGCAGCCTCAGGAAGTGGTTAAACGATGATTTTATGAAAGCGGCTTTCACTGATGATGAGCAGCGGCGGATATCTGTGTCAGAAAATCCGAGCGGAGTTAACCCGAGATCCGGCGCCAAGAGCGGCAATGATACCCGGGACAGGATTTTCTGTCTCAGTCTTGCGGAGGCGGAACAGTATTATGCGTTTGACACGGCGAGACGGTGTCTGCCTACGGAATATGCCATTGAAGAGGGCGTGCTGATTGATAATGAATTTGGCGACAATGATGAAGGCTGCTGCTTCTGGCTGCTGCGTTCCCCGGGAATGTCGCAGAACCTGGCGACCTTTGTAAACCCGGATGGCAGTCTGGAGTTTTTTGGGGGCGACGTTGAAGCCCCGCTTGGAGCCATTCGCCCCGCTTTGCGGATAATTTGCAATCAGTAATCCTGCAATCCGGACGAGCCGCGGAATCAAGCGTTTTTTGCGGCTCGTTTTCTTTTCTTTTCTTTCCATTCCTGTCTTTCTTTCTTTCTTTCTTCCCCTGTGTCTCCTTCCTTCTTGCCTGCCTTGCGTTCTTGCCCCGGATGGTCAGAAGGCTCAGAACTGGCAGAAACCTGGGTTACTGAACTAACAGGATATGCCCGGTAACATTACCAAATTTGTGATATAATATTGGTTAAATTCATCTTATTATTTTGCTGACTATGAAATAACGGTCATAATGTCATAGAAATGTTTCTCCTTTTAAGGAAACGGATAGGGGAATTAAGAATGATGCGGTAACCTCCGGGGATGTTGTTCCGGCAGGCGTCACTGATTTTGAAAAGCTCATCAAAAGCGGCATGGTCTATGTTGACAAGACCTCCTGTCTTGAGGAACTTCTGAACTCGGGAAGTATGGTACCCATGATTCTGAGACCCGGGAAATTCGGGAAGACTCTCTTCATGAGCATGCTGTCCTGTTTTCTGGAAATGAACTATCAGAATCCGAGGGACAGAAGACGGCAAAGGAAGCTCTTTAAGGATCTTGCTATCTCTGAAAACAAAGCGTTCTGCGCTAAGCACATGGGCCGTTATCCTGTTATCAGTCTTTCCTTTAAGGACGCGGACGGGGAAACATTTCAGGATGCTGTCAAGGCAATAATCCGGGTATTTGCCGGACTTTCTGACAAGTTTGATTTTCTGACACGGAGGGACGATCTGGACACCGTATTCCTGCAGCGGATCCGGGATCTTAATACCGGAAAAGCGCGTGTTTTTGGTAATGACGGAAACTTTGAGAGCTCCATCTGGGGCCTTTTGCTCAGCTATTTGGGTGATCTGGCTAAATGTCTGCATCAGGCCTTCAATAAACCTCCGGTCATTATCATTGATGATTGGGATCATCCTCTGCAAAAAGCCACGGCCCGCGGCTATTACACCGACATGATCGATATTATCCAGGGCATCCTGAGCGCGGCTCTGAAGGACAGCAGCGACATCTTCAAGGGGTTTATCACCGGTGTCCATCATATCTCTTATCAGAGCATCTATTCAGGGTTCAACAACTACGACTTATGCAGCATCAACGATCCCTTTTGCTGCGATTTTATCGGCTTCACCAAAGATGAAACCGCTGACCTCTTAAAGCGTCTCAACCTGAAAAACCGCCTTCCCGACATTATTGCGCAGTATGGCGGCTATAATTTTGCCGGCGCTGATATGGTATACCCGGATGGCGTTATCAGATTCCTGGCGCAGGCTTTCCGGCCCGGAAACAATTCTGTCGCCTTACCTCCGGAAAATTTCCGGATAAATTTCAATGAAAGCGACATCATTGAGATCTGCATGAAAAGCCTCAGAAGTAATGGTTTGGAGCGTCTTCAGCATCTTCTGGAAGGCAAAACAGAAGAAATTGTCCTCAGGCAATTTACCACCTATCCGGCCATTACCTCAAACACTGATTTTGATACCATTGCTACCATGATGCTGCATACGGGATATCTTACACCCGGGCAGATTCAACCGGGTCAACAACACCCCATGATGCTGCATACGGGATATCTTACTGTGGCCAGGGATGCCGCGCCTTCCGCCAGAAACAGAGCGGTGGTCAAAATTCCCAATAATGAGGTACTGGAGTGCTTTTCCGATAAGGCGGAGACGATTTTCAGCGAAGGCAATCCGGAATGGCTGGAAAAGGCCATGACGCTCCGGGATGCCCTGTTAAGCGGAGACACGGAGCAGGCTCAGGACATCATGAATGCCATGATGCGGAGGTTTATCAGCGTACGGGACACCAGTCATGAGTATTACTATCACATGTTCCTTTCCGGAGTGCTTTCCATGACCTCTGATGAAGACATTGATGTAGTTTCCCAGATTGAAAAAGGGGACGGCTATCCGGATATCATTATTGATAACACCCGGAACAGAGAAGCGGTGATTCTGGAACTTAAAAAATCTGACGGGAAGAAGTACGCGCAGCTGGAAAAATGGGCGGAGGAGGCTCTGGATCAGATAAGGACGCATGATTACGACAGAGATTTCAGAGACCGGAAATACCGGAAGATTTTCAGCTTTGGCATTTCATTTTTCGGGAAGGAATGTCTGGCCCTTAAAATGCCTGATGATTCTGCCCGGAAATAAGGTTTCGCAACAGGCTTTAAGAAATAATCACCTGAGGGGGCCGGTTTTCTGATAAATCTCCCCTTTACCGGTTCTCTTTTCGGATTGTTCAATCACCGTTCCTTGCTCTTATCTCCGGAGATTAACTGCGCTGCCCCGGTCTTGGTCTACTCCAGGATCCCGAAAATGAGCATGGCTCCGATGGCGTTTATGGAGATGTTGGCAGAGGCATGCACCACGTAGCTTGCGGCAATGGTGTGATATTTTTCCTTGAGCCGCTGCAGGAAAAGTCCGACTCCGGCGAGTCCGCTCACGCACAGCAAAAATATCATGGGATTGAACCACGTGATGAATATGCCGATATGGTAAACGGAAAACAGCGCCGCGCTTATCAGGGCTCCCGTGATTTTGCTGTGAAATAGCCGAAAAACAAAGCCCCGGAAGAATGCCTCCTCCAGAAACGAGTTGCAAATGATGATGTACCCGAATACAAAGAGACAGTTTTCCCGGGTGAGATTCTCTTTCTGCATAAGACTCTGCCGGATACCGGCTAAATCCAGTTCGGCCCGGAAAATCAGAAAGAGCAGCGTGGTTCCGGCCAGAAAAAGCAGCATGGCCAGGAAAAGCGGTTTGGCCCCGGAAAGCTTCCTTAAACCGATGGTCTCCCATAGGCTGATCCCGGAGAGCGCGGCATACACTACGACGGGTACTGAAAACGCCAGGGCCTTAACAGCGCTTTTAACCCAATAGGAAGGCTGCAGCGCCTGTTCCACTAAAAACACGCCTGTAAGAGCCGCCAGAGCCAGCATGAGCCCGATAACTCTGTTTTTGCGGGATTCCGTTTCTGTCCCGGTTATGCTGTCCGTTCTCACCCTGAATAAATTACTGATTTCCCCGCTCATTGCCATCCGCCATGGTATTCCGCCCCTGATGCTTTCCGGGTATTATGAAGCCGGGGCCGGGTTTATTCAAGCCCGCGCTGTCATGCTGAAGCGGCGATTGGGAGCGATCTTCTGAGAAGCTGTTTCCCTCCTCGAATTTCCCGAAAGATCGGATGCGCCTTCCTTGCTTGATACATCTTCAGGATGTCGCTTCTGAAAGGGCGGTTTACCCCGGGAGCCAGCCCGGAAGCGTGCTTTCCCCGGATTCTGACAGGGACAGGGATCTCAGTTTTACGCCGGTTTGAAACAAAGGAATTCAGGTAACGGCCATTATTTTTTTATACTTTAAAAGGCGGGCCCGGAACTTTGTGTCGGGACTTCGAGTCCGATTCTCTTCTCCGGCTCTCTTCTCCGACTCTCTTCCGGCACTACCGTCAGCTTCCGGAAACCGGCTCTGATCTGTGAGGAACACCCATATGAAGGATCGTCTTGAATACAACGTGGACATAGTCTTCTGCATCGATGCCACCGGCAGCATGGGGCCTCTTCTGGACATGGTCAAGGAGAATGCCCTGACCTTCTATCGCGACCTCATGAACGAAATGTCTCAGAAGGGGAAGAACATTGACAGGATCCGCGCCAGAATCGTGGCATTCCGGGATTACATGGCAGACGGCAAAAATGCCATGCTGACCACCGATTTTTACGATCTCAGGGAAGAAAGCGACCGTTTTGACGCTGTAATAAGATCCCTCCATCCCGAGGGCGGCGGGGATGAGCCCGAGGATGCCCTGGAGGCTCTGGCCTATGCCATCAAATCCAAATGGACAAAGGGCGGCGACAAAAGACGTCATCTTATCGTGGTGTGGTCAGACGCCTCCACCCATCCCATAGGCTATTCTGCCGCCGCCATGAACTATCCCCGCAAAATGGTTAAAACCTTTGACGAGCTTACCAACATGTGGGACGGTGACGCTAAGTCCGGCGGCCTTATGGACAGCAATGCCAAAAGGCTTCTGATTTTTGCTCCCGAGGCGGAGTACTGGACTGACATTGCCGAGACCTGGGATAACGTTATTCATTTTCCGTCCGAAGCCGGAAGCGGGCTGGATCGCCTGTCCTATCAGGAAATTCTCGCTCAGATAATAAACAGCATTGCCTAGCGCGGGCATCTTTGTTTCAGGCAGCAGAGGCTATTTATGGAGATTAACGGCTACCAAATTCAGGGAGAGTTTTCAGCTGAGAATGCCGGCTGTTCCGTCTGGGCCCGCTGCCGCAAAAACAATCACGACTTCTTCATTAAAAAATTCACTGATGTCGCCTATCCGCTTTCCAATAAACTGTCTCCGGATCTCCGCCGGAAAAAGCTCTTAAGGTGCGAGGAATTTTTTCAGAAAAAGCAGGACTTCTACCGCCATCTCGTGCAGTGCCGTTCCGGTAACATCATTCTTATTCATGATTTCTTCCGTTACGAAACCGCCTATTACGTGGTAACGGATCTGGAAAAACGCTCTCCGCTTTCCGTCCGGGCCGTGGCCGCTCTGGACAGCGAAAGGAAGCTGGTCCTGATAAAGTCCGTGCTGTACAGCTTTGCCATGCTGGACTTCAAGGGCATTGTTCATTCCGACGTGAAGCCGGCGAATATTCTGGCGGTTCCCACGACGAGAGGCTTCTGCACCGGGAAGATCATTGACTTTGACCTGGGTTTTCACATTGAAACCCCTCCTCCGGAACCCGGGGGAGATCTGGTTTATCTGGCTCCGGAGGCTCTGGCCGCCATCAAGGGCCGCAAAACTGCCCTTACCCCGAAAATGGACGTCTTTGCTCTGGGGCTGATCTTCCATGAGTACTGGACCGGAAATCGTCCGCAGCTCCCCCGGGGCTTTAACTACGCCTGCGAGGCCGTGGCCGCCGGAAAGCCTCTGGTTTTGGACAAGGCCATTCCTGAAGGGGTAAGAGCCATACTTGCCCATATGCTTCTTAATGATCCCCGGGAACGGTTTTCTGCCGGGAATGCTCTTGCGGCTTTTGCCAAAATCGCTCCGGGATTCGGCAAGGCCCCGGTAAGATCTTCCGGGAGCTATTCTGACAAATCATCTGACAGTTACTCTGACAAGCCTTCTGCCAAACCTTCCGAAAAGGCATCCGACACAGCGTCTGAAAGTCTTAAGAGAGTGCGTGTCAAAGAAGATGCTTCCGGAGCCGTAAAACCCCGCAGCCCTGATAAATCAGTATCCCGGGGAGAAGCCTGCATGGTTTCCGGCCGGTACCGGGATGGGGGAGCGGGTGAGCCGGGAAGAGCAGAGCCGGGAAATACAGAACCGAGAAAAACAGATCCAAGAAAAACAGATCCAAGAAGGTCTGAGGAGCCATCATCTCCTCGGCTTAAGATCCGCATGGGCAGCCATTCCTCTTCCGGAAAACCGGCACCTTCCCCGGGCTCCTCCCGGAAAAGACCCGGCGCGGCCTTTTACCATCCTGATGATTTTGATTAGCGTACAGGGCATCTTTTTGTGGATGAAGACCTGGGGTATGCGGAAGAGCATGAAATATGAGGTACGGGATTCCGGGTTAGCGGACAGCGGAGAGAAATTCAGAAATTGAATGCTTATGTAATAACCGGCCTTGCCGCGCTTTTGGGAGCGGTCATTTGGATGCTGTACCGCATGTTCCGGCGCGGCGGAACCGGAGCCGGGAGCGGGACAGAGCTTCAGGAGGGCGGGTTAAATGATGATCTGTCCCCGGAGATCCTGTTCGGTAATGACGGTATCATTGACAGGAGAAGCGGCAGCGGAGATCGGGCCAGTTCCCGGGGCCGCTGGATTTCTCTTAAGGAGCTCACCCGGAATAACGAAAAGCTTCTGGAAAACGGAGATCCCGCGAAGTCCCTGGATCGGCTTTTTGCGGAGGCCGGACAGCTATGGGTGTGCTCCTTTTGCGAAACCCTGAACAGGGATGACGACAGGTTTTGCCGGGCCTGCAGAAACAAAAGGGATAAGTAAATTTTTCAGCGGCGGAGAGCAATTGATAAACGCCGGTAAAACAAGGACAGGCTATGGTTTTAAGCATTTTTAACAGAAAACATTCTGAGATTTCCCCTCCTCCTGTTCTTCCCAAAGAGGATTATGAGGTAATTCAGCTGGAGGACTCCTTCCCGACTCTGCCTCTGGTTACCGAGTATCATTACGCCCTTATCAATAATGCCCGGGACGGGGGTAAGCTTTTGGATGCTCTTTTTGCGGCCAATGCCGGGTTATGGATCTGCCCCTGCTGCGAAACCATTAATGGCGGATCCCGCTGTGTTTCCTGTCAGAAGCCGCGGTAATATCGGAGGATCTCCGGTGCGAGAGAAGGAGCTTCAGATGATGCATCATAGGTTGGCGGTTATGTAAGAGACAAATATGCAAGAAACGGAAAGGTTTGGCGGTTTGCGGGGTTCCTGATTTGAGAAACAATCATGCTGTGTAAAAGCTGCGGCGCAAAACTCAAAGGTGACAGCGCTGTCTGTCCGGATTGTCATGAGGACAACAGGTCATCATTTGAGCTTTTTTGCAATAACGGGGAACTCCTTCTGGGAATTCTCCCCGGAGCTTTTTCCGGCGCGGAGGTAGAACCGTTATCTTCCGGAAGCCCTCGCGGCGGTATCCGGGCTTCAGGACTCAGGGGAGCAAGCTCATTTTCAGGAGAAAAGGGCGCATTCATAATAAGATCCCCGGAAACAGAACAGCGGAAAACCCGGACAGCAGATCCGGAGGA
>DFFT01000014.1 GCA_002372325.1 Succinivibrionaceae bacterium UBA3769
CAGAAGAAACGCCAAATCCCGGGATGTCACCATAATGCGAGTTACCAAAACCATGTACGAGAGGGCGGTAAAGCAGCTTAACTTCTATGTTACAGATGACCGTCTCTCTCAGGTTCCGGATCTCCGCCGCTATGTCATCATGTATGTTTACGGCAGGTTTATCATCCGGGAGGTACTGTCCTGATCACAGCCCCTCGGGGTTCAGGTATTTTTAATCTTTATCAGGCAGGGGCTGCCGGGGATTCCCGGACAAGGATCCGGGGGCCCGGGCTGTCAGATCCCCGTGGCATTGCGCCAGAGCTCGGTGACATAGGCATTAGCCAAACGCAGGTTGATCACCGGAGACTTGCCGTATTCGTTTTCCACATCGCGGATGGTGAGCACTCCGGCAAAATACATAAGCTCAATGAACTTCTGGGTTTCCAGCTCGTAGCCCATGTTGAAATTAACCCCCGAGAAGCAGAAGCCCTTTTTCCGGAGATCCTGATCGATCTGGGTGATATTGATGCTGTAGTCGGTTTTCACGGCGTTGAGCAACCGGGAGATCCGGCTGTTCTTCACATCCGAGAAGCCGTTCTGCACGTTGGTGAAGAGCAGGTTCAGACACTGCAGCACTGTCCGGGGGTTCATGATTCTGATGCTGGTGTCCGGACAGAAGCTGTAGCCGTCCAGCTGTCCTATCAGGGTATCGGCAAACTCCTCCGGCGTGCAGTTGATATCCTGCTTGCGGTCGGACATGAAAATGTCCTTTACCAGAATGCCCACGTCCTTTTCGGTAAAGCCCGCAATGCCGGCGAATTCGCTGGCGAAGGAGATATCCCGGAAATTAAAGGTAATGCCGTGACTTGCGAAGGTGTTGCACACGGGCATGATACCGGAAACGAAGATCCGGGCGATGAGACCCTGGTTTTCCGCCTTCTGCAGCATGGTGAAAAACACCCGGTAGACGGAGTGGGGGATTTTTCTGGCGGGGTTTTTGCCCAGAGGATCCGAATATGAAAAGGTGTCATAGTTTTCCGCAATGACATATATGGGCAGGCTGAAGCGGTTTTTCTGACAGGCGGCGAAAAAACTGAGAAACATGACGGCAATGTCATCCCCGCTTTCCGGAACATAGTCCGCAAGGCCGTATTTGGCGGCAAAGCTCCGGAGGCTTTCGGCGATGATCCGGGACACCGGCATGAATTCGATATAGGCAAAATCAAAATCCAGAATGGCGAAGGAGCTGTGATTAGGCACCTCCCGGTGGGTCATGCTCTGCGGAAACACCCGGTCAAAAATATCCTGGGAGGCCACGTCGTAGTAGGTTCTCAGGCAGGACGCGAAGGTGCTGACCCCCATGCCTCCCGGCCGGTGCAAAACGTTGTTGGCCGAAGCCGAATGCTCCATCTCCATGATGCAGGAGTATTTGCTGGCCCGGTAAGCCTGACGCTCGGTGAGCGCCAGCACTCCGGCAGAACCAATGGGAACTCCCCGGGGAGAGAAACCTTCTTCATGGGCAGCGGGATCGGGTAAGATACTGCTTACAGGCAAACTGAATTCGGTCATGCGGCATCCTGATAAATAAACCAGACAGGCAGGGCGGGAGAGACGGTTTTTCCGGCTGCGCCCGAAAGATGTTTCCGTTTTCCGTCATGATCTCACAAACCGGTCTCCCGCTCCATGAAAAAGCATCGTTTTTTAAGGGAGCGGCACATTTTCAGATCAATTCCGGATCAATTTTAGATGAATTCAGCCGCGCAAGACAACCCGGCAATCTCCGTTCCGGGGCTTCTCATCATCCGGCCGGCTCGCAAATATGGCGAACTCGGATCGCAATTTCAGTAATAAAGCTGCCGTATTTAAAAAAATAGAAGCAGCTCACACAAAAACGACATGATGCCCTTGCATAAAAAAAGCTTTCATTATAAAAATGGAGTATTGTTGTTAACATTTTTCTAACATTTGTCTCCATTTGAGAAATTCTGCTTTAAAGCAGGGTTTCGTCGTATGAATCTATAGCCATACATTATTATAGGGTGCTCAGCTTATGCTTAAATACAAAAAGCTTTCCTTTGCAATATTGATGAGTCTGGGTCTCGCTGCCTGCGGCGGCGGTGGCGGCAGCGGCGGCAACAGCCAGGAGGGGAACCAGAACGAGGATCCGGTTCCCAGTGTCAGCGACTATTCCGTCTCTGTTCTGGCGCAGGGTCTCAATGCCGAGTATCTCGGGAGCAGCCGTGTCTGCTATGACCTTAACGATAGCGGAGCCTGCGATGAGGGAGAAACCATCACCGCTACCGACGATTCCGGAAAGGCCGCTATCAATCTTAACGGCATAGAAAATATTAACGAGCATCAGTTTGTTGCTGAAAACACTGACGGCACCGTATACCGCGGCTACTTCTCCGACGTTGCTCTCAATGATTCCAGAAAGACCGGATTCGCCTATCTTAATCCGCTGTCCCACATGGTTTCAGTTTATAACCAGGAATTCTGGCTGGAAAAGTATGACGAAGGCCTCAAGAAAATCATCTCCGGCCTTGGCGGCAGCAGCGATGATTACCGCGGCAGAATTAAAAAGAATTCTCCGGCGCTGATCTTCCTGAGATCTCTTAATGCCGGCGGCGAGGTATTCTCCGGCAACAGCGTGGTCACCTATCCGGATGCGGTCACCAAGATTGCCTCTGCTCTTTCCAAGGGGTTTGATGACGAAGTCATTGTGGCATCCTTCAAGGCCAGCAAGAATTTTGAGCATCTTGAGGATGCGGATATCGCCTCCAACCATGCTCCTAAGTCTCTGGCCTTCACCTTCTCCGAGACCGCCTGCAGAACCATTTCCTTCAAGGGCTCCGCAGAGGATGAGGACGGCGACCAGCTGACCTATACCTGGGGCTTCGGGGATAATTCCCAGAACGGTACCGGAACCTCCGTAAGTCATGTTTATGCCACTGCCGGAGATTTCAATGTTGATCTCAAGGTTTCTGACGGCAAGACTTCCTCTGTGCTGAGACAGAAGGTTACCGTCACCGCCGAGCAGTGTCTGGAGCCGGTAAAGGCCGCCTTTACCTATTCCGTTGACAAGAATACCCGCGAGGTTGCCTTCGAGAACCTTTCTGCCGGATCCGTGGACGCCTACAGATGGGTGTTCGGCGATGGCGGCACCTCTGAAGAAGCCAATCCCAAGCACACCTATAAGGCTGCCGGAACCTATGACGTAAGTCTGGTGGTAGTCGATAAGAACGGCAATGAAAGCAGTCCTTCCGTGGCTCGGGTGGTGGTTCCTGAAGCCGGTACGGCAAACAATGCGCCGGTGGCTGATTTTAATTACACGATGAACGGCCTTACCGTCAGCCTTGTTAACAATTCAACTGACAGTGACAGCGGCGATGTTTTGAGCTTCAGATGGGTATTCTCCGACGGTACCGTGCTGGAAGACCGCGATGTCACCCATACCTTTGCCTCTCCGGGAGCTTACACCGTTACTCTTGAGGCTTCCGACGGCATAGAGGTGTCGAAGAAGAAGATTGCCATCAATCTCCAGAGCGACAATCATGCCCCGACGGCCAAGTTTACCTCGAGAGTTGAGGGGCGGAAGGTAACCTTTGTCAACGCTTCCTCTGATGAAGACGGCGATGATATGACCTGGTCCTGGTCATTCGGCGATAACGGCACCTCCACCGATAAGGATCCTGTTCATACCTATGCCGATAAGACCGCTACCTACACTGTTATGCTGAAGGTTTCTGACGGCAAGACCGAAAGCTCCTACAGCGACGAGGTTTCTATCAAGGCTTCTGACAATGGCGGCGATAATGGCGGCGATAATGGCGGGGACAACGGCGGCGATACCAATGTGAACAATCCCCCGGTGGCTGATTTCCATTATGCCTTCAAGGGGCTTTCCGGCACTCTGACTGCCGTGGCCTCCGATGCTGACAAGGATCCTCTTACCTATACCTGGTCTCTGGGCAACGGCAAGACCGCCACCGGAGCCACTGCCGAGGTAACCTATGAGGATGGCGGCACCAAGACTGTTACCCTTACGGTTTCAGACGGCAAAGCCGAATCCAAGAAGTCCTACGACATCGCTCTTCCCGCCGGAGCTTCCGCTGAGGTTAAGCCCGCTTCCAGAGGCATTTACTATAAAGGCGATGCTGACGGTATTTACATTTGGAATGACGACTCGGGAATGGAATATGCCGGTTCCTGGCCCGGAGCAGCCATGGTCAAAGCTCCTGAAAGCTCCGAATGGTCCTTCTTTGACACCTCCTCCATTTTTGCCAGCACTGTTAACGTGATCTTCCTGAAGGGCGGCGAAAAGCTTACCGGTGATTTGAAAGGCGCTCCGGTAGCCGGCTGCTATGCTGATTCCAAGTGGACACCTAAGGATGACTGCGTGCTCTCCGGCGGCAGCGGCGCGGATCAGGTAACCGAAGGCGGCGCCAAGATCCCTGATAACGGCGGCGATAACGGCGGCGATAACG
>DFFT01000099.1 GCA_002372325.1 Succinivibrionaceae bacterium UBA3769
TTGAATTTCTGTTCAGGTATATGGGTGTTCACAGAGACGAGCTGAACGATGAATCGCTGTCTGATGAAAGAAGAAAGGATATTCTTGAGCAGGCGATGCCATGGAAATTTAAGAAGGCCTAAAGTGCTGCCTAAAGTGTTGACTTTAGACCTAATACTGTTTTTTTACTCATTGGCTGTTCTGATCCGGGAGAGGGAGTAATTGAGATCATGTTCAAATTTCCTAAGAAACAGAAAATTGTGATAATATGTATCCCCGTGTCGGAAACTTTATGAATTCGGGTAATTGCACGAGTGTTTATCCCCGATGGTTTGTTCGGCAGGCTGCAAAGAAAGCACGGTACAGCATTCTTTAAGGCTTTTGATCCAGCAGTGTACCAGATTAACGATTAGGAATATCTACCAGTGAAACTCTGTATTTGCGGACTTGGCTATATCGGTTTGCCCACGGCGGCAATGTTTGCCAGAAATGGCGTTTCGGTTCATGGTGTTGAGATAAACCAGCGTGCCATAGACACCATCAATCAGGGTAAAATTCACATTGTGGAACCCGGTCTCGGCGAGGTGGTTCATAAGGCTGTTTCCGACGGTCTTCTAGTGGCCGCAAACCAGCCCTGCGAGGCCGATGCCTTTATTATCTGCGTTCCTACCCCCTTTGCCGGTGAAAATCATGAACCGGATCTCAGCTTTGTGGATGCTGCCACTTTAGAAATCGCCCCCTTTATCAGAAAGGGGAATACCGTCATTCTGGAATCTACCTCTCCTGTGGGTACCACGGAAAGAGTGGCGGAGATCCTGCAGCGGAACTGTCCGGATCTCAAGGTCGCCCGAGAGGATTCCGAGGACTGCGATGTCTATGTGGCCTATTGCCCGGAAAGAGTGCTCCCCGGCAAAATCATGTCCGAGCTCGTAGACAATGATCGCATCGTCGGGGGGATCAATAAAGTCTCCGCCCGTAAGGCCGCTGATATCTACGGTATCTTTGTGAAGGGGGAACTCCTTCTTACCAATGCCAGAACCGGCGAAATGTCCAAGCTCACCGAGAATGCTTTCCGGGACGTCAACATTGCCTTTGCCAACGAGCTTTCTCTCATTTGCGACCGGCTTCATATTGATGTGTGGGAGCTTATTTCCCTGGCCAACCACCATCCCCGGGTTAATATCCTCAATCCTGGCCCCGGCGTGGGCGGACACTGTATCGCCGTGGATCCCTGGTTTATTGTCAGCAAAACCCCAGATCTAGCCAGGATCATTGAAACCGCCCGCAAGGTAAATGACCATAAGCCGGAATGGGTGAAAGACCAGGTACGGGAAGCTGTGGCCGGATCTGCGCGTAAGGATCCGCTGATCGCCTGTCTCGGACTGGCCTTTAAACCGGATATCGATGACCTCCGGGAAAGTCCGGCGGTGCATATTGCCCGGGATCTTGCCCGGGAGTTTCCGGGGCGTGTTATTGCCGCGGAACCGAATATCGCCGAGCTTCCGGCCAGCCTGAGCGAAGCCGGGGTGCGGCTTACTGATATTGCGGAGGCTTTGCAGGCGGATGTGGTGCTTCTTCTGGTGGACCACCGGGAGTTCCGGGCCATTAAGCCTGAGTTTGCCCCGGAGCAGACACTTATTGACACCCGCGGGCTCTGGAAAAGCTGATCTCGCGGTGCCGGGGCGGTGGAGACCGGGGAATTCCCGCTGACTCCGCCGCCTGATTTTTTTGACTGTTAACTTTTGATGTCTTGAGGCCGGGATGAATTTAATGCTTTCCGGCATTGGTTTTTAAGGTAATCAGGATCAAGCGGGGCGCTCCGCGGGACAGGGATTTATCTCAGCTATGAATGAAAAGATTATTGATAAAGAAGTAACCTCCGCAAATGATGATATCGCCATTGTGGGCATGGCGTTTCGCTTTCCCGGAAACGTTGTCGACGAAGCCTCATTTTGGCAGCTTCTGGAGCAGGGGCAATGCGGTGTTACTGAGATCCCGGCGTCCAGATGGCCTGTGGATCTTTATCAGGATGCGGTAAAAGGCACACCGGGCCGCAGCATTACCTTTAAGGCCGGAGTTATCAATGATATCTTGAGTTTCGAGCCGGCATTCTTTGCCATCTCTCCCCGGGAAGCCGAATGGATGGATCCCCAGCAGAGACTTCTTTTGAAGCTGGTGTACGAGTGCTTTGAGGATGCCGGAATCCCCCCGGAGAAAATGCGCGGTCAGAAGTGCGGCGTGTTCACCGGGATGTCCGCCTGTGATTACCTGATGAAATCCGTTCCGGATCCGGAAGCTGCGTCTCCCTATACCATGACCGGCAATACCGACTGCATCACCTCTAACAGAATTTCCTATTTTTATGATCTTGAGGGCCCGTCGTTTTCATTAGATACGGCATGCTCCTCCGGTATGACTGCCATTCACGAGGCCTGCGAATCCATAAGAAGAGGGGAGTCTTCTTCTGCTCTTGCCGCCGGCGTGCATCTCTTTTTGCAGCCCCATCCATTTATCGGCTTCAGCAAGGCCTCCATGCTGTCCCCTAATGGCAGATGCCTGCCCTTTGATGATCGGGGGGACGGCTATGTCCGTTCCGAAGGAGCCGCGGTTATCTTCCTTAAAAGACTTTCCGATGCCGTGAAGGACGGGGATCGGATTCATGCGGTGATCCGGGCCACCGGCATCAATGTCGACGGCGCCAGAAAGAAGGGCCTTACAGTGCCCTCGGCGCAGGGACAGGCTGATCTTATGAGAGAGGTGCTTAACAAGGCCGGCATTGCTCCCGGAGATCTGGATTTCGTGGAGGCCCACGGCACCGGCACCCCGGTGGGGGATCCCATTGAAGCTGACTCCATCTCTCAGGTTTACGGCCTCAGCCATGAAGGCCCGCTTCCCATCACTTCCGTTAAAGCCAATGTGGGACATCTGGAGCCGGTTTCCGGTTTTGCCGGGCTTATCAAGGCGGTACTGGCATTGAAGCACCGCTTTATTCCTAAGATCCCCTTTGCTTATGAGCCCAGCGCCCATATCGATTTTGCGGCGCTCAATATCTTCTGTCCTGAAAACGGTCTTGCCCTGACTCCCCGGGAGAGCGGCGCCCCCTTAATGGCTTCCGTGAATTCCTTCGGGTTCGGGGGAGCCAATGCTCATGTGATCCTGACCGAGGCTCCCCGGGAGCTTTCCCGGCCGCTCCCTGAAGCTATGAGAGCGCCGCGGGATTCTGTTTCCGGAAAGGCCGTAAATGACCTCCCGGCAAATCTTCCTTCCCTTAACCTGCCGCCCCTTATCCTCACCGCATTTTCCCGGGAATCCCTGAAGTCTCTGGCTCTTTCCTGGGCTGATTTTCTGAAGTCCTTCCCCGGCGATACCGCGCTCCGGAATTATCTCAATGCCTGCCACGGCGTTATTACCCGCCGGGAAGCGATGAACGTGAGACTGCTGGTTCAGGGTAATTCAGTGTCGGAGATCCGGGACAGTCTGATCATGTTTGCCGAAGGACTGGATCTTCCCAATGCGCTTACCTGCGATGCCGGTGATAAAAAGTGCCGCAAAACCGCCTTTGTGCTCAGCGGCAACGGATCCCAGTATGCCGGCATGGGATTAAGTCTTTATAAGGATAATCCGGTATTCCGGATAACGGCAGATAAGGTTTCAGAACTGGCGGAGCCGCTTCTGGGCTATGCCATCAGCGATTATCTCTCCGGCAAAACCCCGATGGATGATGATGCCATTCTTGATGCCAGCGTCTCCCAGCCCCTGATTTTTGCCGTGGAGGCCGGCATTCTGGAGATTCTCCGGGAAAACGGCTTCGTTCCTGACGGCGTTATCGGACACAGCATGGGGGAAATCACGGGTTCCTATGCCGCCGGAAAGCTCTCTCTTCAGGATGCCGTAAAAACCATCGCCGTGAGAAGCATCCTCCAGAATAAAACCCGGGGCATGGGCGGCATGGCGGCGGCCTCCCTGTCTCAGGATGAGTTTGCGGAAGCAGCTCGGCTCCTTTCCGTTCAGGACGAGATTTCCATTGCGGCGGTGAACTCTTCGGCCAATATCACGGTGACCGGTTCCCATGACGGCCTTGCTAAGCTTCAGGACTATTGCTCGAAGCGCCGGGTGTTCTTTAAGAAGCTCCGGGTGGATTATCCCTTCCACAGCGGCGTCATGGATCTCATCAAAAACGATATCGAGGAACAGCTCAGGGATATCTCTCCGCTTAAGAGCGCCACGGAGTTTTATTCCTCGGTTACCGGCGATCTTTATGATGCTCCTCTGGATTCCGTTTACTGGGGCCGCAATGTCCGGGAAGCGGTGCTGTTCGGAAAGGCCATGACCGCCATGCTGGAAAGCGGCTATGACTGCTTTATTGAAATTGCTCCGACTCCGGTGTTGCAGCGCTACCTCCGGGAGAATGTCAAGGAAGCCGGCAAGGCAAATTCAGTCAGGATTTCTTCAGCGCTGCTGCAGGGGCTTGACGGTAATTCCCGCATGGAGACATTCCTCATGGAAAATGCCCTTTACCAGGGGGCGGCATTCTGGGAGAGCCGGTTCCGGAAGCTGGTTAATGATATCAGTAACCGCATTAACGGCAGCGAGAACGGGGCCGGATGGAGCTATGAACCGGAATTTATTTCCCTTCCTCACTATAAGTGGACTGAAAAGCAGTATGAGGTGAAGCCCACCGCCGAGAGACCTCCGGTGAAATTCCGCGCTCATCCTCTTTCGGGCTGGCGCCTTAATACCGCGGATCCGGTTTTTGAAAATATTCTGGAACCCCATAAGAGCTCTCTTTTAAGCTCCCACATGGTGGACGGCGAGTGCGTGTTTGCTGCGGCCTCGTTTATTGAAACCGCTCTGGAAGCCCATGTGGAGATTTATAACGAGGACATTGTCACCCTTGAGTATCTGGATATCAGAAGCTCTCTCGTGTTTGAGCCGGAGACCTGCCGCGTTATGGAGCTTGCCGCGGTCAGAGAAAACGGCCTCTTTACCGTAAAGAGCCGGGAGTATGCCAGAAGCGAGGCCTGGACGCTCCATGCCGGGGGCCGTCTGGTGTCCGGTCTCCCGCTTCCGGAGCTGGCCACTCGCGCGGTGTCAGGCGAGGAAGCAGCTAAGCTTCAAGACCAGGCTGATATCAAAGCCTGCTCCCATGATGAGGTCTATGATATTGCCCGCAGCATGGGCCTGGATTACGGGCCCGAGTTCAGTCTGATTGCCGAGGCAGCGCCGGATCCGGAGACTGCCTCCCTGACAGTTAAGCTCGTGTCCGCCATCCCGGGCCGGGAAAAGTACATTGTTCCCCCCGGGGTAATGGATGCCGCTCTTCAGGCTCTTCTGGTAACGGGAAGGGCCGATGCAGCCGGAAGACTTTATCTCCCGGTAAGCTTCGGCCGGATCTCCTTCAGAAGAGGACAGGATGTAGCGGAGATTAAGGTGATCCCCGGAGCCGGTTCCTCCCGGAGCATTTCCGCGGACTTTGTGTTCCGGAATGCTGCGGGTGAAACCGTGGGAGTTATCAAGGGGGCGGAGTTAAGAGCCTTCCCCAGAAAGCAGCATGCTGCCGCAGGAGAGAGCCGGGTGCCGTTATGGCACATGACCCTGCGGGAGGCTCCTTCGGGAAGCCGTCCGGCGGTATTCGGGACAGAGCCGGATTTTACGGAAATCACCGCTTCCGAAAGCCTGGGAGACATTTCCGGCCGCTCCCGCTGGTATCAGGAGCGCTACCCGGTTCTGGAAGCTCTCACCATGATCTATGCTCTTAAGGCGGTTACTTCTGAGGGACTTCCTCCGGAAGAAGTTCAGAACCATCCTCTGGGGCGTTACCTTGTTTCTGTTCTCGGGGAAAGAGGGCTTATTGACGCAGAGGGCCGGATCACTCCGGCGGGAGAAAGTCTCCGGAGGGAGAACACCGCTGTCTATGAGCAGAATCTGATTTCCGGGGACGGGTTTTCCTTAAAGCCGCTTCTGGGCGCCTTCAGAACCGCTTCCTCCCTGAAAAAACTTCTTGCCGCTGATGAGGACATAAGAGGATCCTCCGGCGCTGCCAGTGAACGGAGCATTTTTGCCCTGTTCTCCGAAACTGAGACTCCGGCGGATATCCGGGGAGAGCAGGATCTTTTAAAGCTTATGGCAGATTACCTGTTCCGGAAGTATCAGGAGAACATGGCATCTCAGGGGGACAGCCAGAACAATTCTCCCGTGGTACGGGTGCTGGAGATCGGATCCGGTGAAGGCTCTCAGGTTTCCTCCTTCCTGGAGCAGGCGATGAGAAGTCAGTTCGGAGCCCGGCTCATGCTGGTTAAGGCCGCTTTGGGGAGCGGTGCTGCCGGGAATGCCCGGACACCCTGCTTTGATGTCGCTGATGGCTCCTTCCGCTATGACCGGGGAAATCCGGAAATCCCTCCGGCCTATGATCTTATTGTGCTAAGACGAGGGCTTTCCGGCAGCGGCTCCGGAGTTATAAGGACGCTCCGGGGCCTCAGGGCGCTGCTGGCTCCGGAAGGCATTCTTGCTGCACTGGAGCGGTATCCGGTATTCTATGCGGACATGGTTTCCGGAAGAGACAGAAGCTGGTGGCAGTACCGCGAAGGACGGCCGGTATCGCCTCTTAAGTCGCCAGCTTACTGGGAACAGGCGCTTTCGGAAGTCGGTTATGAAAATATAGCCGTGGCCCGGGATCCTGCCACCGGCGATCTGGCCGCCGGTTCCTGTCTGGTCATAGCCTCCCGGGGATCCTTGCCGGACGCCAGTGACCTTGAGACTTCTGAAAACGAGGCCCCTGAAACCTCCAAGGGCTTTATCCATCTGGCGCTCCCCTGGGCTGATGGAAAGACGGCGCAGGCTCTCGAAAGCTCTGCCGGCTTTAAGCTGTTAAGCTCTTTAAGCGCGGTAAGCGGCTTTGAGATGGATATTCTGGATAATGGCTTTAAGGATAAGCTTCCGGAGACTCTGGGAGGCCGGGAGAACCCCGGTGTTCATAAGTATGTGTTCCTGACTCCCGCCGGAATTAAGGCTCTTTGTCCGGATCTTGCCTATGCCGGGGATTACGGCCTTCCCGGAGTTCTGGCGGATCTCACGGCGCTGGCAGAACAGCTGGCGTCCTATGGCAAGGGCCGCGGGGACAGCTTAAAGCTTCTTATCGTTACCCAGACCGCCGCGGATGCTCCCGGAGACCGCGGGGTGTTCGGTCTCGCCCGGGTTATTAAAAACGAGCTTCCGGGGCTTTCCGTAAGCAGCATTATGCTGGACGGCGCCATTAAACCCGATCTTGGCGATGCCATTTTTGCGGGACTCTGTCAGGAAATTCTGGAGGACTCGTCTTTGGACGAAATCGTGCTCCGGGAAAGCGGCCGTTACCGGCTGTCCCTGGAGGAAGAGATTTTGGATAAGGATCTTCCGGTTAAAGATAATGTACGTCAGGAAGATCAGAACGATTCTCAGGCTTCTTCTGACAACGCAGGCGCTGCTGCCGCTTCCTCTCCGGCCGAATGCCGCTATCTGGACTTTTCAGAAGCGGGCAGACTTAAGAATCTTATCTGGAAAACCAAAAAGCCCGGCGCTCTGGGCCCCCGGGATCTCCGGGTGCGGGTGGCTGCCTCCGGCCTTAATTTCCGCGATGTCATGATGACTATGGGACTGGTGCCGGACGAGGTGCTCCGGAAGGGCTTTTCCGGGCCCTATCTCGGCCTGGAGTTTGCCGGAACAGTTATGGAAACCGGCAGCGCGGTTACGGAATTCCGGCCGGGGGATCGGGTGTTCGGCCTTGGTTCTGCCACCCTGGCGGAGACGGTTGATGTTCCCGTGTATGCAGTCAGCGCTCTTCCGGAACATTGGTCCTTCGGAGAAGGCGCGGGAGTTCCCGTGGTGTTCTTCACCGCCTGGTATGCTCTCAATACCCTGGCGGCTCTGGAAAAGGGCGAACGGCTTCTGGTGCACGGAGCCGCCGGGGGCGTGGGCATTGCCGCCATCCAGATCGCCCGTTATCTCGGCCTTGAGGTTTATGCCACTGCCGGTTCACCTGAAAAGCGGGACTTCCTCCGGCTTATGGGGGTAACTCATATCTATAATTCCCGTTCCCTGAATTTCCATGACGAGGTTTTGCGGGACACGGCCGGCGAGGGCGTGGATGCGGTGCTCAACTGCCTTTCCGGCGAGGCCATGCAGCAGAGTCTCGGCATTCTCCGCCCCTTCGGCCGGTTTATCGAGCTCGGCAAGAGAGATTTTGTGGAAAACACCGGCATCGGGATCCGGCCCCTCCGGGAAAATATCAGCTACTTTGCCGTGGATGTGGATCAGCTCTTCAGTTTCCGTCCCGACAAGGCCCGGAGAATTATGGCGGAGCTCGGGGAGTTCTTCCGGGCTCAGGATTCCGGATCTCCCGTGATGAGACCTTTGCCCTACACTGTATTCCCGGCCTCGGGAGTTATTGATGCCTTTAAGCTGATGCAGCAGGGCGGGCATATCGGGAAGATCGTGATTTCCATGGAGGACTTCCGGAAGGAAGGGCTTTCTCATGATATGAATAAGTCCGGAGCTCTTTCGGAGGACAGTGCTCTCCCGGCAGGACTGGTTCCCCGGGATCTCTTTACCGGAGAAAGTTCCTGGCTTATTACCGGCGGCACCCGGGGTTTCGGTCTGGAGACCGCCTGCTTCCTGGCCTCTCAGGGCGCGGGCCGGCTGATTCTGGTATCCCGGAGCGGGAAGCCGGCTCCTGAGGATGAAGGCCGGATTCAGGCGCTCCGGGAACAGGGCGTTGAGGTTTTGGTAAGAGCCTGCAATGTGGCGGATCGGGAAGATGTTCACTCTCTTATTTCCGATCTCCGTTCTGAACGCATTAAGCTTACCGGCATTATTCATGCGGCCGCCGTGTTCCGGGATGCCTTCCTTAAGGATATGAACCGGGAGAGCTATACTGCGGTGTCCGATCCCAAGTATCAGGGCGCTCTTAATCTTCATCTGGAAACCCTTGAAGATAAACAGCTTCTCTTTGTGATGTATTCCTCTGTTTCCGTGGCTCTGGGCAACATCGGCCAGGCCAATTATGTGGCTGCCAATGCCGCTCTGGAGGGACTCTGCGGGGCAAGAATCAGATCCGGACTTCATGCCGCCTGCGCGGAATGGGGCCCCATCGGAGACGCCGGCTATCTCACCGCCAATACCGGGGTGATGCAGTCTCTGGAGCGGAGCGGAGGCGCCATGCCGCTGAAGTCCCGGGATGCTCTGGCCAGACTTCCGGAAATTATCAGAGCCGGGGGCGTTCATACCGTGGCCGCCATGGATTGGAGACGCGCGGCAGGGAGTCTTGATGCCGTGCCGACCCGGCTTCATGCCCTGTCCCTCCGAATATCTGATACAATGGCAGACCGGAATTCCGGATCCGGCCTCCGGGAACAGATTCTGGGACTCTCTCAGGACGAGGCCGTGAAGCTGATTATCGAGGTGCTTACCGCCGAAGTTGCTGAAACCATGGGGCTTTCCCCTGAGGATATCGGAGCTGACAGGAACCTTCATGAACTGGGACTGGATTCCCTGATGGCCATGGATCTGGTGGCCGGGCTGGAAAAGAAGCTGGGCATCAGAATGTCCGTTATGATGTTCCAGGATAAGCCGGCGGTACGTACTCTGGCCGGCCGCATTTACGGCAAGATCACCGGGGCCGGCGACGGCGCTGATGAGGCAGATTCTGCCGGGGGAGCTCTGGATTCCATGGCAAATATCCATCTTACGGCTCAGGACAAGGCGCTGCTGACAGACCGGAATGCCGGGAAGACGCCGAAATAGTTTTTTGAGGAGCAGGAAAGGGTACATAAATGACAGACAGCAAAAATTCCGCATCTGGCGGCGGCCTTTCCGGCCTTTTGTCTCTCGCAAACAGCATTAGGGCTGAGAAAAACCGGGAAGCCTCTTCCGGCGGGACTTCGGGGGCGTTTCAAGAAAAGGATCTGGTAACGCCCCGGGATGCGGTGGATCCGGTTTATCTGGATTTTCGGCGCCATCCCCTGATGGAGAATATCCGGGCGGCCCGCTCATTTGCCGATACCTGCGGGATCCGGGTGCCGTATTTTCAGGAAATGGGGATCGCCGATGGGGATCGGGTTACCATCGGTGACCGGGAATACATTAACTATTCCAGCTACAACTACCTGGGACTGAACCGCCATCCTCTTATTTCCCGTAATGTATATGAAGCGGCTAAGCTTTACGGCGCTTCAGTAGGTGCCAGCAGAGTGGTGGCCGGGGAACGTGCCTTTCACCGGGATCTGGAAAGGAAGCTGGCCGCTCTTTATGATGCTCCTGATGCTCTGGCGTTCGTCAGCGGACATGCCACCAATGTCAGCGTTATCAGCACCCTGTTCGGGAAGGGGGATCTCATTCTTTACGATGCCCTCTCGCATAACAGCATTATCGAGGGGATAAAGCTTTCGGGAGCGCAGTATTTTCCGTATGCCCATAACAGCATGACGGCGCTTAGGCAGCTTTTGGACAAGCAAAGGCTCCGCTATAAGAGAACCCTTATTGTGACTGAAGGCCTGTTCAGCATGGACGGGGACATTGCGGATTTGCCGGAGCTTATCAGGATCAAGAAGCGTTATGGCTGCGTTCTCATGATTGACGAGGCGCATTCTCTCGGCGTGCTGGGAAAGCGCGGCCGGGGACTCTGCGAGCACTGGGAATGCGATCCTGCCGACACCGATATCTGGATGGGCACCCTCAGCAAAACTCTGGCGGGCTGCGGCGGCTATATTGCGGCCCGGCAGGAGATCACGGATATTCTCCGCTATTATGCGCCGGGCTTTGTTTACAGCGTGGGGCTGTCTCCGGTGGTGGCCGCGGCGGTGATGACCGCTCTCGATCTCATGACGGCGGAACCGGAGCGCGTTGCCCGGGTGCAGCATAATTCCGCCCGCTTCCTGGAGATGCTGAAGGGCGCCGGCATTAATACCGGACATGCTCTGGGCTATGCAGTGATCCCGGTGATTACGGGAAGCTCCCGGATTGCGGCTCTTCTGGCCGAGGATCTTCTCAAAGAAGGGGTTTCGGTGCATCCCA
>DFFT01000011.1 GCA_002372325.1 Succinivibrionaceae bacterium UBA3769
GAAAAATCAATCCTGTCAGTCATCATCATCCTGCCATTCCCGTTTCTTTTTCTCCAGAGGCTCCCGGGGCGAGAGTCTTTTCAGAACCTTGTAACTGGAATAAGCGGTTCCGGCAAGGATCAATGCTACTAAAAGCAGAATAAGCAGAAATTTCATAGGCTGGCCTCATTGTTTGGAAGCTCTCTTTACGGCTCCTCCG
The DNA here is from genome assembly GCA_002372325.1 of Succinivibrionaceae bacterium UBA3769. Lineage (GTDB taxonomy): Bacteria > Pseudomonadota > Gammaproteobacteria > Enterobacterales > Succinivibrionaceae > Succinimonas. The sequence continues at coordinate 200 of DFFT01000011.1, forward strand.
GCTCCCGGATCTTCTGGGGCTGTTTCCGGAGATATCCCACATTAAAGCACGGGGAAAGATAAAACAGCGCGGCCGATCCCAGAGAAAGCACCATGATGGCGGTGGCCAGCCATTTCAAAGAATGGCGGTCAAAGGATTCCTCGATGATGAAGGGTACCACGATGAGCAGGGTTACCAGCACCGCTGTTTTGGCGTACCACAGAAAAGCATAGTTCGGGGAAAAATTTTTAACCATGCTTTTGGATATGCTGAAGGAAAAGCTGTCCGGATCTGCGGGAATCCCGGAGCTTTCTTCGGAAGATACCTGCGGGGATTTTCCGGCGGCTTCGGTATTGCCGTACGGGAACCTTTGGGAAGCGCTGCTTAGCTGAGCCAGCGCCGGCACGGCGGAGCAGATAAAAAACGGCTTGTGACTTACCCTGCTTATGACAATATTCACCTTCAGAAGCACGGCGGCATTGCCTCCGATGCTCTTTACCGTTTTGGCGAGAAGCTTCAGGGCCTCTTCTTCGGTGGAGGCTTCGCCATAGGCCCGATAGCTTTTTACGGTTTTCAGAACCTTAATATCCCGAGGGCTTTTGTCGCGGTACATGGCTATGCCGTCAGAAAACCGGGACTTTTTTGATTCAGTGATGCGGTTTACCGTTACATAGGAGCGAAAAAAACGGCGCTGATGGGGATCCGCGGTGTTCTTTTCAGCAAACTCCACCTCGTCTCCGATCTGAAAATCAAGCTTTTCGTAATCAGCTTCCGTGAAGTAGTAGATACTGCCGTTAAACCCGTAGATTTTTCCGTCCCTTCCGAAAGAGGCGCGGGATTTCCGGGAGGCCCCGGCAGACGGCGCGCGAACAATCAGTCCCAGCATAGGAGTTCCTGCATTTCCAGCTTTTTCAGCATAGTGGTTTTTAATCCCCGGTTATATTATGGACATTATCATATCTCATTTGTCTTGAGATTTGAAATTTGCGGATTATGATTTGTTAAGGATTTGCTATGTTTTACTGTGATACCGGAGGTTGGAAATGACTCAAAAATTTTTTATTACCGGGACGGATACCGATGCCGGCAAAACCTTTTGCGCCTGTGCTCTGGAGGCGGCTCTCCGGGCCAGGGGCTATTCCGTGCGGCCGTTTAAGCCCGTCGTTGCCGGGCTGGAGCCGGACGGCAGAAATCTCGATCTTTCCCTGCATCTCCGGGCCTCGGGGCTGCGGGAACCGGAAAACGCCATTTCTGCCTGCATCTACGAGGAACCGGTGGCTCCTCATATTGCTGCAATGAAAACCGGACGGGAAATTACCTTTGAAGCCCTGGATCAGGGACTCCGGAGAGCTCTTTCCGGAAACCCCGATTATCTCATCACCGAAGGGGCGGGCGGCTGGCTTCTTCCCATAGGGGGCGGTCGGACGCTGCCGGACTGGCCGGGCCTTAAGGATATGGCGGTCATAATCGTGGTTGGCATGAAGCTGGGCTGCCTTAATCATGCTCTCCTGAGCCGGGAGGCGGTCATAAGCCGGGGCTTCCGGATTGCGGGCTTTATTGCTCACAGCGTCTCTCCGGATCTCCAGCCCTATTATCAGGAAAACCTGGCCACTCTCCGGGAGATGATGAAGATGCCGTTTCTGGGGGATGTCCGTTATGAACCTCAGGGGAATTTCACAGAAGCGAGTGCAGATCTTAATTTGGAGGCGCTTCTTCATTTATAATCCTGTCAGGATGACACTAATTCGGGAGAAAACGTTCATGGTCAGGTTTTTAGCTTACATCGGCACACTGGTGGGCATCATGCTGATCCTTGCCGTGGTAATAAATATCATAGAGGCGCTCTTGGGCATCGAGCCCGGAGAGTCGGATCTGCTCTATGTGATGCTTATATCCCTGATTTACGGTATGTCCTACTCGCTGATAAGTCTTTTTTTGTCCAAGACGATCATAAAAAAGAGCTACAATCTGACGCCGATTACCAACCCTCGGGACGATGTGGAAAGATGGCTTCTGGATACGGTAACCCGGTTGGCGCAGATGAAGCGTATCGGCATGCCGGAGGTTTGCATTTATCAGTCTAATGACATGAATGCCTTTGCCACAGGCTGGAATAAAAACCATGCTCTGGTGGCGGTAAGCACGGCCCTCCTCAGAAATATGTCTGAGGATGAGGCGGAGGCCGTGCTGGGGCATGAGCTCTCCCACGTGGAGAACGGCGATATGGTTACCATGTGCCTGATTCAGGGCATCGTGAGCGCGTTTGTTAACTTTATAGCAATCATTGTGGCGCGGGCAATTACCGCACGCATCGGCAAAGGGGCATACTTCCTGTTGTTCCGGCTGGTGTACTATATCGCGCTATCAACTCTGGGTTTCCTGGGCCAGTTTGTGGTGCTGATGTTTTCCCGCTGGCGGGAATTCCGGGCAGATGCGGGGTCGGCGGATATCCTGGGAGCCGAACCAATGATCAAGGCTCTGGAAACCCTGAAGGCCGGCTATGCCATAGACAGACAGAACGTGATTGATAATCGGGATCCTGTCAGTAACTCGAATACCAGCATGCTGTGCATCAGCGACCGGGAAATGGCCGGGATTTTCGGGGACTGGCGCAATAGCCATCCCAGTCTGCAGAAACGAATTGAGGTTCTTAAGGAAAGGAGTCGCTGAAAAGGCTTAGTACTGTGGAATGTGCCGCATATAGGTTCCCCAGAGATAACACCTGATACCCGGGTGCTCATACTTTTTCCTGAGAAGACTAATCGCTGCCGGTGTGGGGACAAA
>DFFT01000091.1:0-18671 GCA_002372325.1 Succinivibrionaceae bacterium UBA3769
TCTGTCTTTGGCGTTTTGCAAGTATCATACAGTGTAGTTTATAAGATATCAATAGCAAGTTCAATTATTATTTGCATCAGAGTCTCAATTGTATGTTAAGCAAATTTAAATGTCAAACTCCCGCCTAATATTAAATTTTATTTCTTAACAGAGCCTATAGCAAATTGGTTCATTACCAAGGGAAAAACGGCCGATCTGACTTAACATAATATGAGTACAGTGCAAAAAGTCGGTTTTGAGCAAAAATCAAAGTAACGAAGCCTTTATTTTAGCCATTTGTTATCTTGCAAAATGCCTTGTTTTGACTTTTTGCACCAGACTCATAATATAGCACGTTGAGTCATCCTGTCTAAAATACCGCTTTCGCCGGAGTATCCCCTGGGCGTTTTCTCCCGAAAACAAGGCCGGTTTCATAAATAAGGCGGGGCCGGGATGCCCGTCTGCTTTCATGCAGGGCATGTCTGGCAAGCTCAGGACATAACAGCCATCTCGTTCCCCGTCCGAAAAAGCTCCTTTAATCGCAGCTTAAACATATCTCAGCTCTACTCTCCCTGAATGAAAACCTCTTTCTCAGAAGGGCGGTTCCGGGATCTCCTGAGAGGCAGGGCCGGATTCGGCAGCAATAACCGGGGATCCTTACTCCGCAGCCTCTTCCGGATCCTCCGGGAAGGAGGTCTTTCCGGCTTCATCCTCCCGGCGTTTCTGTTCGTTAAGGAGTGTATTTCGCACATACCGGAAATAGGCGCGGTAGTGTTCCTCGGATTTGAAGTGATATTCCGGGAATATGATTCCGGATTCCGCGGCGATCCTCCGAACTTCCTCTGGAGGGTTTTGGTCAAAGAACGATCTCAGTTCCTGCTTATGTCTGGCACGGCGGTTCCGGTTCCCGTTGATGCGGGTCAGAAGCTCCTGGTCATTGCAGAAGCGGAGCCCTCCGAAGTCCGGCCTCGTTTTGGTGTAATGGATGCTGTAACTGGTTTTCCCGCAAAGAGAGCGAAAGTTTCTCAGGAAAGTCAGGTATTCCCTGATCCTTTCGGTGTCTCCCAGGGCAGGGAGTTTGCAGGCATAGGATATCAGGAAGCGCGTCAGACGGGAGTTGCCCCGGATCATGGCCGCTGCGGCCAGCTGGCAGATAATGGGCAGGTATTCATCGTCAGAGAAAAAGTCCCATTCCGTTTTGCTTCTGTAATTCATGTCCGGAAGCTCGGTTATTTCCTTCCATGTCTTAATGCGGAAAAAGGGAAAACGGCAGTCATCCCGGCAGTCATGGCATTTCAGGCCGGCTTCCTCCGCAGGAACGCAGTCCTTCTTTTCTCTTGCCAGAAAAACATAGTCCAGCGTGCCGGACACGGGATTTGCCGAACACAGGAAGCCCGTCATGGCCAGGGAGGGAATGAACCTTGCGTATGGCATCATTCCGAAGCGCTGGTCTTTGCGGAACAGGGGGATCGGGGTGGAGTACTTCCCGAACGTCTTTTCCAGCCAGGCGATGTCCTTCGGAGTTCCGGGCAGGCTTCCGGTTCCGGCGTATCTGAACTCCGCGGAAACGTACTGTTCGACCGTTACCAGAAAAGCGCCGTAGTCAGCGAGCTTAATCATGGTTTTCTCCCTTGTTTTCCGGGGCGGCCGGGCTTATGCCGGATCCCGCGTCTTCAGGAACGATCTCCCTTCCTTCCCTTAATTCAGTGATAAAGTTTTCCAGAACCGGGAGCCCCTCCGGCTCTCTGGTGAGTTCATTCGCCATGAAGCCGTACGCATCCCGGAATCTTCCGGAAAACTCCCCGGTGCCGAAGGTCAGGGCATTGATATCGCACTGATATGATTCCGCGGGGTTTTCGGCAAAGAATTTCTGAAGAACCGGCCTTTCCAGAAGCCACTTTTCCCGTTTCGCTTTCAGATCCTCCAGAAAATCCTCCGGAGACACGACGGATCTTATGCACTCACGGAAGTCCGTTTCAGCGGGGTTAAAGCAGAAGGGTACGGGAGGATTCTCATGGAAGGTTTTCTGCCAGGCTTCCGTCAAGCAGTTCGCGAAGATCCGGGGGAACTTATTGTCGCAGAATTTCCAGAGCTCGGTCAGGCGGAACAGGATGTCATAGGCTTCCATGTTCTTTGCGGTCACGGCCAGGAGCAGGGCGTGAGCAAGGGCGCTGCTGCTCTCTTCCTTCCAGGAGAACTGGATGAACTTCCGGTGTTCCTTTTTGCCCTCCAGGGGTTTAAAAATGACATCCTCGGGGATCGTGTCCAGGAGGCAGATCGGATTTGTCCGGGAGTCGTTCCTCTGGCAACGGCAGTGTTCCCGATCCGGGAGGGGCTTCCGGGAAAACACCACGGCATAGATCCGGCGCCAGTCGGGATCGGAGAAGGCAGCGGCGAAATACTCAGCGGAGGCGGGGATCACGAGACGTTTACCCCGGCCCTTTTTGCTGTCAACGCTTTCCAGCACGGGGGATCCGTAATCCGAGAAAAGCTCCTCGATAAAATCGCAGGATTCGGCTAAAAGCGGGAATTGAAGGCGCCAGCTGCAGTCGAAGCCGGCATTGGCATAAACGCGAACTGCGGTCAGAAAGCAGTTCCGGTCGGTGAAAAAAAGCATCTGGCTGTTCCTGATAAAGGTAAATACAAAGCGTCCGAAAACGCAATTATCGCGGAAGGGCGAACATGTCTTCAGAAAAGACAATCACTTTCGGTTTGTCACGGCGGGGATCCCATTCCCGCCGACTCCGCATCATTCCTTAAATTCTGTCTCGTTAATGCGACGCGTCATCGGATTTATGCCTGTGATCTGCCCGGTTCCTAACTCGTGCCGTTATTGCGGATTGCATTTATAATGCAAGAAATATTAATAAAATAACACATAATGATTGCATTTACAACGCAATAACGATATGCTTGGAATATGGGGGAAAGATTCCGATCGGCGTCTTTCTTCTGGCAGGAAACAGCTCCCGTCTATTCAGGGGACGGTCTCGGAAAGCCGTATCAAACCCGGATAAAAAGGGATTTTCAGAACTGCCGCCGCCCTTAACTTACACACTGCGGCGCGGACAAAAAGCGGTAAAATACGAGAGACAGAACATACAATTGATTCCTGCTGAAAAAGTGATAGGGCCCCGCCAAGTTTTATGGCGTTATCCGGGGATCTGCAGCCCTGAGCTCGCTCCTGCCTGTCATGGCCGAAAGTGAGGCCCCGGCTTTCCCAGAAATCTGCCGGCCGGAGAAACCGGAGCTTCTGATTTTTATCTGACGCATTCGCAGAGTCACGCAATAGACGGCAGAACAGACGGAATCATTTAAGACGGAACACATACGGATACACAGGGTATAGCATAATTATGAAGGTATCAGAAGAGGAAATGGAGGCCAGACGGCAGCACCACCGCAAAATAGCGGAGGTTTACGGCCCCCTGGATTTTGAGGAGCCGGCCATGCCGATCCTCCTTCATGACAAGCGGGAACAGCTTGTCTCTTTGCTTTCGAGCTGCGAAACTCTCACCAACATTGAGATGGATTATTGCCGTTTTTTCAAAGACATAGAGATGGAGTGCAGCGATCCCGCAAGGGCTCCCTACATCGAGGGATGCTACATCTACGGCACCTATACCATAAACCGCGACTCCTGCGGCTCCTACAGCGGAGAAATCGAATGCCTTAAATCCGTAACTGCCGTTATCCCGGAGCTTCCCGGCTTCCTGAAGATCCGCTCCCGGAACCGGAGTTATTTTTTCCGGAACTGCGCCCGGAGCTTTGAGCCTCTGGAAAAGCAGCAGCTCAGCGTTCATGTTTTTGAGCAGGAAAGCAATCTCATCCCCTTAATGCAGAAGGAAATGTCCCGGTCGGACAGCCATATCTACTGCTACGGCGTCTGGCATGACCCGGAGATTTATAACGGAGATTATACGGAGATCCTAAGCGGTTATTACTGGGATAAGTCCGTGTCATCCGCCGCCCTGATGAAAAAGATGTCCTTCGAGGGGGCTTATCTGGTATTCATGGATGCCGGAAGCTACTATCTGCAGAAGCTCCCCGACTACAGCCCCGCGGGAGCCCGCATTCTTGAGGTTGATTTCCGGAACAAGCGGGGGTGATCCGCCCCATGTCAGCTGCCGCTGCCACAAAGCGACCAGCCGGGAAACCAGCTTCGAGGAAAGAACAACAGTCTTCCGGGGTAGCGGGGATCCGGCTGTTCCATAGCATGGGAATCCCGGACGGAGCCGTTCTGATGTCATCCCGGCAGAAAAAGCATATCTTCCGGGTGTTCCGGGAATCCCGAAATAATCAGACGATCCGGAACCTCGGCCCCTTTCCGCCCGGAAGGCATCTCAAATATCAGCGCTTAACCCTGAAAAGCACAGGAGATCATCTTGGACACAGCTTATGCAACCGTAAGTTACCCGGAGACCGCCCCCAGTCAGCTCAGAATTCTGGACATCTGCGAGTATCTTTTCCAGAAAAGCGACAAAAACGAAATGTTATTCGGCATTATGCCCAGCGGTTTGGAAGCAACTCTCAGGATCACCGAGATTGATTTTCCGAACTGCGAGGTCAGGGCTCTGGTAAAACAGAAAAACGACGGAACGAAAAACGACATAACGGATCCCGAGCCCCTGCTGAAGCTCCTTCTGAAGTTCCCGAATCAGACCGCCATTATCAACGACGGGCTTTATGCTGTCATCGTCTCATATCTCAGATACCAGGAAATACCGGAGGATAAATGGACGGAATGCCTGCTGAGATCCGATGACGAGCAGAAAAGCTGCCGCATGGTCATGCTTAAGAGCAAAAAGGGGTACCTCGAGCGGTGCGGCATGAACTACGATCCGGAAGCCCTTTCCTGTTTCAGCGTGTCTCTGACGCTGGCAGAGGAAAACACCGGGACAAAGACAGCCCCTCCCGAATAAGCCGGTATCAGACAGATAATAAGCCGCGCGTTAGGAAGATGCGGTTTTTGCGGTCCCTGAAAAAACTGGGCAGTCATGACACAGGAAGAGAGTTTTAATGAACAGCAGCAAAGAAAAAGAAACTGAAAACATGGCCGGAAATCCGGAAAGCGAGAATCCGGGAGCGGCAGATGAAGATCTGGATCTCGTCAGCGCCGTCAAGGAGTTCACCCTGAGACAGAACCGGATCCGCTCGAATATCACCAAAGTTACCCGGGACATGATCAGCGTTATCAATGAACTGGAAAACGTGAAAAAAGATTTTCAGGAGCTTTCCGGAAAAATAGCGAAACGTAATCAGAGGGCGGCGGAGGAATGCCAGAAGGCCACGGATCGCCGGAAATACACTACCCCGGTGAAGAAGAATCTGGATGACGCAAGAGAGATCAGAAAACTCAATGCCATCATCAAAAGCCAGGGCATTGGCATGGCGGATTTCGTCAAACAGATGGACATTGCCAACCGCACCTTCTACCAGAAGGTCGAAAAGCATTTATTCACCATGAGAGAGCTTAATTATCTGAGAGATGAACTGTCTCTCACAGATGAGGAGTTTATGCGGCTGTTTTTTACCTGATGATGATCCTGCCCTGATCAAAACAGTCATCGCCAAAACAGTCATCGTTATGCCGGAGACTGATTTCGACACGTAAGTGATGGCGGGGGTGATGCCGCTTGCAAACGTAAAAAACGGCGGGGAAAAACGGTGAATCATAATGAACAGAACAACACCTCATATCGTACAGTATCAGGGCTCCAAAAGAAAACTGGCGCCTCAGATTTTACGGTATATGCCGGAAAGATTTGACAGGCTTATTGAGCCCTTTTCCGGCATGGCGGCGATTTCCATAGCCGTGGCAATGGAACACCGGGCAAATTCATACGTCATCAATGATCTGAATAAACCCCTCGTGGAGATGCTCAAAGAGGCTGTCGAAAATCCTGAGCGTCTGGTTGATGACTGCCGAAAAGTCTGGGAAGAGCAATTTTCCTACGGCGTTAACCATCCGGAGCATTTCTTTCTTGTTCGCGACAGGTTCAATGACGGCCGGAAACCCCCCGAAATATGCCGTATTTGATTGCAAGGTGCGTAAAAGGCGCTGTGCGGTATGGTGGTAACGGAAAATTCAATCAGTCCCCGGACAGGCGCCAACATGGCACCAATCCTGAAACTTTAAGGAAAAACGTCCTGGCCGTTTCCGGCCTCCTTAAGGGAAGAACCAGTTTTTCAGCCCTTGACTGCCATGATGCGCTCGCTATGGCACGTCCCGGTGATTTGGTGTACCTGGATCCGCCGTATCAGGATGTTACGAATGCGAGAGATAACCGTTATTTTTCCGGGGTGCCGTTTCATGAATTCGCGGAAGCATTGCAGGCGCTTAATGACAGGCGGGCAGACTATCTCATTAGCTATGACGGAACTTCAGGCAGCAAGGAATACGGCGAGAACCTGCCGGAAAGCCTGGGGTGCCAAAAAATCATGCTGAATGCGGGGTTTTCAAGTCAGGCTGCTCTTTTGGGAAAAAATCCGTCATCTTTGAAGCTCTTTACATCAGTAACTCTCTTGCGCCGCGGATTCCCGTTCAATAGCCTGGCGGCAGGCTCTTCTTCGCTGTTTCCGGAAAATGTTTTGAAAATTCCGGGAACGGCAGCGTTTTTCAGGTTGCGATCCGGTAGAATCGTGGCAGGGCTTTTCCGGATGAAGAGCCGCCTTTCGAGAACACGAGGACACAGCCATGAAAATGATTAAGAACATGCTGACCCTGGGGGCCGCTCTTTTAGCCTGCGGCGGAGCCTGGGCGGAATCAGAAGAGACAGAAAATACCAATGCCAGGGTGGACGCAAAGTATCAGGCAGAGGATCTCTGGAATTATCCCGAAGCCTTCTACGGCCGGCATTTCACAGCCAAAAACGGCGCCGGAGAGGCCTATCGCTTTATGGCTAACTATACCGGCTTACCGGAAAACTACGCCGACCCGGATGTGATTATCACAGGCCGGGTGAAGGATTATCTCAAGTGTTCATCCATGGATTTCAAGTCCTCCAGGGGCGAGGATGAAATCTATGAGGGCGATTCCTTCAAAAACTGCCAAACTCCTTCCGGGAAGGTGTTTAACGGCAGCGTTTCCTGCACCGGCGGCTTTTACTGGGTTACCCTTTACACCGCTGATGTTCCTGAGACCGATGCGGAAGCCCTGGAGAACTATGACACCGACTTCATGATGACACTGGCGGCTCAGGATGCTCCTTCCATGGAAATGCCGGGAGAGCGTCTTCCCGAGAATCTGCCCAAGGGCTATGTTCTTTTCCCCACCTTTGTTTATCCTCTCAAGGATGTCTATTCCTATGTGGCTAAAACCTACATAAATCCGGCCACGGGCAGGATTTTCAGCTACCAGATCATGCCGGAAAAGAATCTTGAGGACTACGACATCAAGGAAAGCCTTAAAGAGTTCTGCGGCAAGGACTATAAGCAGACTCCGGAAAAGGACGGCAGATTTGAGGTTTCGAGCTGCACCTCACGGCAGTGGGTCAAGCCGATTAAGGTTACCGGCGTTGTCATGAAAAAGAAGGTGGCCGGCGGCCTTGTGGTAACAGATTTTTACAGTGAAGGCATGCCCCAGGAGGAAGCGGAGTTTTTTGCCAATGAGCTGGGGGACAGGGTCAAGAACCTGAAGCCTGAGGATTTTGAGATGTAGAGGAAGGATGCGCCCCCGCCTTATATAAAGCTCCCGGACAGCTGCCCGGGGGCCGGCCTCCGGGAGCGCATTCTCAGAGGACATCTGTCAGCATACCAGCGAAACCGGATATGGCGCATCATCTGATGCGGGTACTGATGCTGACCTGAACTATGGAACTTTCCATTAAAAATACAGGGAGAAAAATCCATGAATAACTGGTCGCATGTCCGGGATGTGCTAAAAAACATCGGAACCAGAAGCATTATTGCCTCCCTGATGGTATTTTTGCTCACGGTGGCGGTAACCTTCGCCGGCGGAATATATCTCTATAATTTCACCAAGGAAAGCATTGTGCTTCAGGGAGAGGTGAATGCCCAGCAGTCCGCCATGTCCTTTGACCGCTATCTTCTGGTGCGCAAGAATACCGTTCTTCTGGCGGGCAATGCTGTCAACAATATGCTGGCGGAGGATCGCCCCGAGAGCGATATTCTGGAATATATCACCCACGAAACCCAAAGCATAAAGGCTTCTGTCGATAAGGATTATACCGGTCTTTACGGGTTGGTGCGGAACCAGTACCTGGACGGAGGTGGCTGGATTCCGGATGAGGACTTTGTTCCCACGGAGCGCCCCTGGTATACGGAAACCATGGCTGATGACAGTGAAATCACCTTTGTCACCCCGTATATGGATGCTCAGACTCATAATGTAATGATGACATTGGCAGTCCGGCTGAAGGACGGGGCCAGCGTACTGGCCTTGGACATCTCTTTGGAGCAGATTCAGCAAATCACCGAGGAGATTGCCCGGCAGACCATGGACAGCTACTGCTTTGTGCTCAATAATGATGGCAAGGTTATTGCGCATTCCGATCCCGGAGAACTGGGCAAGAATTACCTCAGGGAGAGCGGGACTCTCGGTTCATCCGTGGTTCAGACTCTGTACCAGGAAGAAGATCATCAGTTTGAGATAGATTTCGGCGGACAGCAGTACATCGTTTATGCCAAAAAACTTGAAGGCGGCTGGTACTGCGCCTCCTTGGTGAATACAGCAGAGTTCTACAGACCGCTGAAGATCATTCTGGCTCTCCTGCTGATACTGACACTTCTGGAAGCCTTTGTATTTATCGCCGTGTTTTACCACCTGAGCTCCAAAAATCTGGCCATTTCCATTCAGAATGTTCAGCTGGCCGCCCTTGGTGATATGTACATGTCTATTCAGGATATAGACCTCCGTAACGACAGCATTCGCACTATTCACAGAGACCATGATGACGAAGGAAGTCATGACATTCGTTTAAGTCAGCATGGCGCCGGAAGCGCGCTCCGTGAGATTTGTGACAAACAGGTAGACGACTCCTGCAAGGAAATCATGAGTTCCTTTGCCGATATTGCCACTATTTCCCAGCGTCTTCATAATACCAGCACCGTGGCCGCGGAATATCTGAATGACCAGAATATCTGGTGCCGGGCCCGTTTTCTGGCCGCCGCCAGAAATGCGGAAGGAGAGGCGGTGCGGGTGATGTGGCTCATTGAGTCCATTGATGAAGAAAAGAAGAACCGTGACCGGCTAAAATCACTCTCGGAGACTGACCCTATGACCGGGGTGCGGAGCAAGCACGCCTACCTGATGAGGGAAAAGGAGCTTAATCAGGAAATCGAATCAGACTGCGCCGGGGAATTCGCCGTGGCCGTGTGCGATGTGAACGGTCTTAAAAAGATCAATGATACCTATGGTCATAAGGCAGGGGACGACTATATCAGGGAAGCATGCATGATGGTGTGCGACATCTTTCAGCACAGTCCGGTATATCGCGTGGGCGGCGACGAATTTACCGTAGTCATGACCGGCCGTGACTACTCTATCAGAAAGGAGCTTTTAACCATGCTCCACGACAGGTCTCTGGATCATATCACTGCCGGCGGCGCCGTGATTTCCGGAGGCATGTCTGATTTCCGCCCCGGAGAAGACAAGAGCGCGCATGATGTATTCCAGCGCGCTGATGAACTTATGTATGAGGAGAAAAAACTTCTCAAGAGACACGGGGCGGTTACCCGGGACGGCGAATCTGAAGCGGCTCCGGAAGGCGGGGCAAATACGCCTGAGTCCATTGTTAAGGTGAAGCGCCGGGTGCTCATTGCTGACGATGAGCAGGTTAACAGGGAACGGCTAAGCGCCGGGCTGGGCAATGGCTATGATCTCGTATTTGCCTTTGATGGCTATGAAGCTCTGGAGCAGATCCGCGCCCACAAGGACGATTTGGCTTTGATCCTGCTTGATCTTCTGATGCCCCGGCTTAGCGGCATCGAAGTGCTCAGAACCATGAAAAACGATGAGGAGATCCGGGATATTCCCGTTATTGTGATGACTGATGACCCGGCTGCCGAGCTGGAGTGTCTCCATCTTGGCGTTATGGATTTTGTTTCCAAGCCCTATCCGCAGTGGGAGATTGTCCGGGCGCGGGTCAACAGGTGCATTGAACTCGCCGAAGACCGCGATATGGTACGTTCCACCGAAAGAGACAAGCACACCAGTCTGTTCAATATTGACTACTTTTTACGGTACGTGAAGCTGTTTGACCAGAACGACTGGGATGCCCCCATGGATGCGGTGGCGGTGGTGGTGAGCAACTACCGCGAGATCTGCGAACATCACGGCGCTTCCTGCGGCAGCAAGGTTATCCGGAGCATCGGCGAATGCCTGAGAACCATTGCCCGCGAGTTTGGCGGCGTTGGCAGCCGGCAGGAAGAAGATACCTTCCTGATGTACTGTCCGCATCGGGAGGATTATCAGGAGCTTTTGAGCCGTTTGTCAGCTAACCTTGCCGCAGATGAGTTATCCGCAGAACAGCCGGAGCTCAGCATGGGCGTTTATGCCCTTGTGGATAAGAAGCTGGATATTGAACTCCGGTTTGACAAGGCCAGGGAAAAAGCCAAACCTGAGGCGGAGCAGGGCTGAGCCGGCTTAGCCGGGGAGGCGGTTTAAACTGATCTTGAAAATGCCTGAGGAACTGTGGAGTCAGAAGCAGTCAGAAGCAGGGCAATAATCAGGTCATCAGATCAATCTGTTATTTTTCAGAGGATGTGCTTCGTGAAAATAAAAGGGAAAGTTAAGTTCTATAACAAAAAGGAAGATTTTGGCTGCATCTTAGCTGATGACGGCAAAAAATATGCCTTCCGCCTGAGCAATTTCGTCCAGAAGATCGATGGTGTTTTGGCGCCTTACACAAAAGTCTTGTTTGTTCCTGTCTCTGCCGGGAATAAGGACAAAAAAGACTATGCGACCGAAATTGAACTTGATTTTCAGCGCAGTCAGCCGGCACGGCAGAATTCCAGATCCAATAAAGGCTCATCATTGCCTCCGCCATGTCCGCATTGCGGAGCAAGGAAAGGCAGCCATTTCGGGTGGAAAGGTGATTACGGTACCAAAATTTATCTCTGTAATGCATGCGGCAAAGAGCATACCTACGGTGATATGCTTCAATATAATGCCGAATCAGTAGAGAGCGGAAAAAGATTTAATATAATTTTTGGGATCTTTTTTACCATATTTATTATTATATTTATGATTATATTTGTGTCAGGTTGGTTATCTGTTGGATCCAGGTGATTCGTTAAGAATATAATCACACTCTGGCACGGTAGTACACAATGACTGCATTCAAAGGCTTGAAGTGGCAAATGATTGAGTTCCGCATCTGCTGCGGAATTCTCCCGGATGCCGTCCTTGGCTTCGGGCTTATCGCCATCAGAAAAACATTCGTTTTGTTAACAAAGTAATTCTTTTCATGCAAGAGTTTTGACATGGGGCGGCGAATTCTGTTCACTGATTCTGTTTAAGCAGTATTCCCATGAGGCTCCTGTATGTCCGAAACCAAAATCAATTCGTCACTTTCAAGCAAGTTCAAAAAGACTCAGGTAAACAGCGTTCAGAGGCTTCCGGATATTACAGGGCTGACTCTTGATGAATTCCATGTTGATGCCAGACTGGACATTGTTTCCGGGGAGGCCGATATCTACCTCTGTTCTGAAAATGGCAGCCATTCAGGAAAGAAGCACCTCCTCAAATACTACCGCCGGGAAAATGCCGTAAAGCCTGATGTGCTGGAAAAGCTAAAAACCGTTAAGAGTCCCTTTGTGGCCCCGGTGGAAGGATATGGCGAATATCAGGGGCATCAGTATGTGGTGCGGCCGTATTATGAGATGTCAGCCTTGTCAGAACTCTTGGCTGGAGGTACCCGATTTTCCGAAGAAGATCTGAAATCTCTCATTATCCCGTCTATTATCGAAGGCTTGAAAGCTGTGCATGATGCCGGGATCCTGCACAAGGATCTTAAGCCGGCTAATTTAATTCCCGATGACGCCGGTAAGCATATTGTCCTCATTGATTTCGGTATCAGTTCCGATGCTGGGAATAACACTTTTGTGGTAACCCAGACGGGCATGACTCCCTTTTATGCCGCTCCGGAGGCCCTGCAGGGGATATTCCACCGGGAAACCGACTATTATGCTCTTGGCATCACCGTATTTGAACTCTTTACCGGATTTACACCCTTTCAGAACCCCGGGCTGTCTCCGGAAGAGGCGGCAAGATTAGCCTCTGTTAGTAAAATCGAGTTTCCGGAAAGCTTCCCGGCAGAGCTTAAAAATCTGGTTCTGGGGCTTACCTACAAGGATATCTCACACCGTAACGAAAAGGATAATCCCAATAGACGCTGGGGCTATAGTGAAGTTAAGAAATGGCTAAATGGGGAAACTCCTCCTCTGCCGGGAACAGAGGTTAATAAAACAGTAACATTTATTCCGTATTTATTTAAAGGTGTAACCTATACTGATGAACTTCATCTGTTTATTGAAATGCTTAAAAATCCCGATGAAGGTATACGTGATTTAGGACGTGGAATTCTGTCTCATCATTATTTTTCTTTTGATAAAAATAAATGTAAACTTTGTCAGGATGCCGAGAATAAGATAACTGATGACGAAAATTTAAATATCTGTACTTTTAACAAGCTCATTTACCAGATATTGCCTTCTTTTAAGGCGATGTTCTGTAATGGAACTGTTTATGCAGATTTACATGAGTTAGCAGAAAAAGCTGTTGATGAAGGGATAGAACTTTTAGTTAATAGTAATTCCAAGGAAGAAAGCTCGCCTTTTTGTCAATGGCTTAATCTTTTGATAACAAATGAAGTTTTGGATGTTTATGCTAGTAATGATATTACAAGTGATGCTTTAGCTAAAATTGCAAACAATTTACGAAGAATAAATAAAAATGCAAAATGCTCTGATGTTGATATTTGTTTAATATTTGGTTATTCTTTGTCAAAAAACAGGAAAATGGCTCTCCATGGGAGAGTGTTTGAAAATCCTAGAAAATTTTATGAAGAAATGATTCTGCTGAAGAAAAAAGCTATTGATAAATATATCGATTTCTTATCAATGTTTTTAGGAGAACTTGAAAGAATAATATCGTTAGTACCGGAAAACGAATATAAGAAAATGCTGACAAGCATTAAAGAGGATGTTTTATCTATAACACCTGTTGGTTCGTATGTAAAATTTGGCAGTTATGGAGCAAATAAATCACCTATAGAATGGCTCGTTCTCAAAAAAGAGGGAGGTAAATTATTAATTATAAGCCGTTATGTACTAGATTATCACAAATATGATAATTACTCACGATGGAGAGGTAGTTCTTTAAGAGAATATCTAAATAATGATTTTTTTAATTCATGTTTTTCTAAACAAGAACAGGATAAAATTTTAGAAACTAGAGTCCGTGATGAATTTTTGTCATTTTTATTCTTTAATGTCAAAAACGACCTCAGGTACTTAGTTTTTGGAATCAAAAGGTTAATTATTGGAACTGCTAAGGAATTTGCTCAAGATCCTGTAGGGTGTTTATTTTTTCCGCCTTATCTGATTTTAGGATTGATTCTTTTTTGTGGAATATTGTTTTTTTGGATGGCTATATACCCGTTAATGATAGTCTGTCGTTCAATTTATCTAATAGTAATTTATTTTATTCAAAGCAGAGAAAAAGATCGTGTTTTTTGTCTTTCTTCAAAAGAAGTTAAAAAATATCTAAAGAATAATGATGATAGAAAGTGTAGTTGCATGGATCATGATGGTAGTTATTGCAAATGGTGGTTAAGGTATCCTGTTAAAGACAAATCTGTCATTGATAATAATTATTATGTAGATAATATTGGGACTTATTTTGAAATAGATGAAAATTTAATTAATCATAGAGCGTTATCCTCTGTGATTAATGAAGAAGGTAACATAACAAGTGATATAGAGATGGATCATTATTATATTGGTGTTCGTCCTGTTATGTGGATATCAGTTTAATCAGCAGAAGTCAGTTTTATAGGTGATTAATAAATTATAAATTGTTTCTTATCGTGCTTTTCAATAATCAGTTGCATAAACATATGCAGGTAAAATCTTTGTGAGATATTAAGGATAATCCATGATTTGCACTTGAAGATACCAATAACAACCAGAATATAATCAGCTTGAACAGCAAGATTTAATATTTGCAGCGTTAAAACCAAGAAAACAAAATCCGGTATCTGTTTTGCTTTTATGATAAATTTTGTTTTGTATCCTTAAAATCTGAATTGTGTGCTGTTGGTATTAACAATTTAGCTTAATTCTAATTATTTAATTTATTGTATTTTTTTTGATTCTGAATACAATTAAAAAATTTATTTTGAGAATTCGTTATGATTAACAAATTTACTACGTCAGTTGGCGAACATATCATTGTAAGAGGCGAAGAGTTTATCGTTCAGAAGACTGAAAAGCTGGGAGAAGACAACTCTTTCAAAATCACCGCCATGGGAGTTTCGGAACTGACGCGGGGGCATACCTTTATTTTTCGCACGGATTTGGAATCTCCTGATGAAATCAAGAAGCTGGAGCCCAAAAACACAGTATTCGTGGAAGATAATTCCGCCAATGCTAGAAAGACCATCGTGTTTCTGGAAAATGCCGTCAGAGGCAGCTATGGCTATTTTGAAGACTATGATCCTGAAAATACTGCTGAAAATTCCCCCGAAACTGATTCCGGCGGCAATGCCCAGGTCTTTGTGGCAGACCGCTGCGCCGCCGATTGTCTTCCCTATCAGTATGAACCCTTCTACAAGATCCTGAAGCTGCCCCGGCCCAGATTTCTCATAGCCGATGCGGTGGGTCTGGGCAAGACCGTGGAAATCGGGATTATTCTTGCGGAAATGATTCACCGGGGCCGGGGACAGCGTATTCTGGTCTGCACCATGAAATCTATCCTTACCCAGTTTCAAGAGGACATCTGGAATCGTTTTGCCATCCCCCTTACCAGACTGGATTCTCTCGGGGTGGAACGGATCCGGCAGCAGGTACCCATCGGCGCCAATCCCTTCAATTACGTTGATCGGGTCATCATTTCCATCGACACCTTAAAAAACGATGTCAAATTTAAGAACTATCTTGAGAATACCCATTGGGACATAGTGGTGGTGGATGAGATTCATACCGCAGCTAATGCCACTACCCAGAGAGGCGAACTTGTTAAGCTCCTGTCTGACCATTGCGACAGCCTGATCTTTGCCTCAGCCACCCCGCACAACGGCAAACCGGAATCCTTTGCCGGCATTATGAGAATGCTGGAACCCTCCCTGGTGCCTGTGGGATGGGACTATCAGATTGACAACAAGGATGAAGAGCAGAAGAAGGTCTATCAGGAGCTTTTGGATCTTTGGAGATCGTACTTTGTCAGGAGATCCAAGCAGGATGTCGGGAAAGAGGCCGGGGAGCAGTTCCGGGAAAGAAAAATCATCCCCTTGGAATTCCGGCTCAACCAGGATGAAATACTGTTTCTTCATCTTCAGCAGAAGCTTAAATCTCTGGTGCTCAAGGAGTGGAACGATAACGGAAGCGGCAAGGGTCGGGATAGCACCCAGCTTTTCCCGGTAACCCTGTTTAAATCATTTCTTTCCTCTCCCGTGGCCGCTTGCGAAACCATTAAAAACCGTCTTAAAAGGCTTAATGAAAAGCTGTCCTCAGGCAGCAATGACGACACTGATCTCAGACAGGAGATCCGGGATCTTGAAGATCTGAGAGCCACTTTGGACAGTGAGTCCTCCTTATCCGGCAGAGCAAACGATACCCGCTACCAGCGTTTCCTTGCCGAGCTGCGCCGCATCGGCTGGAAAGGTGATGCCAAGTCTCCGCGCATCGTGGTGTTTACCGAAAGAGAAGAGACTCTAAAATATCTCAGGGATGCCATTATTGCGGATTTCGGACTTGATGATGAGGCGGAGACTGTTTTCGCATCCCCGGCTGCAGATGATGCTGTTACCGGAAAGATTGCAAAAACAAAGGGCCGGGGCCGTAAAAAAGCAGGCGCGGACAATGATAACAATGCCGCCGCTGTTTACAGTCCGGGGAACAGGAACCGCATTGTTAAGATATTTTCCGGAAAGATGACAGATACCGAAGCGCAAAGCCTGGTAGAAAACTTCAGTTTGGAAAAGAGTTCCATCCGCATGCTCATCACCACGGATGCCGGAGCGGTGGGCATTAACCTGCACTTCTTCTGCCACATCATGTTCAACTATGACATTCCCTGGTCATTGATAACGCTGGATCAACGTAACGGCCGCATTGACCGCTACGGTCAGAAGGAGTCTCCCGAGATCTACTACCTCATTGCCCGCACTTCTGATGAGAAAATGGACAATGATAGTCTTGCCGCATCACGCCGTAATAACAGGGATGATAACGGGAAGGACAGCAAGGAGAATAACAGGGAGGGGCTCTCTGTTCCGGAAGATCAGATGACGGATCTCAGAATCATCAGCCGGCTTATCAGTAAGGAGGACGAGGTTCATAAAACCCTCCACGGAGAAGCCAGCGCTGTAATGTCCCTCTATGATGCCCGGAAGGAGGAAGAAAGAACCTTTAAGGCCGTGGCTGAAGAGGATGAAGGCTTTTTGGAGCATCCTGCCGAAAGCGCCGAGGCTCAGGATGACTTTGTTGAGTTCCTGCTGGCCGGAGGCGATGAAGACGAAGGTGCCGACAGAGATGACCATGCGTCTTTGACGGATCCTTTAGGACTTTTTGCTGAAGACAAGCCGGCCCGGAAGGCATTACAGAAATCCAGCCGCAGACTGTCATTTTACGACGGGAAGGGCAGCGAACGGGAAAATACCTTCAGATTCTACAAGGATCTCTTTGAGCAGCTTAACAACTATGCTCCCGATGAAGGAGGCCTTGCGGAAGGGGAAAAGACGGTCTACGACCAAGAAAAGGTGGTCAGGATCGATATTCAGAAGAGCGAATCCCTGCGAGAATGCGTTACGGATTTCCTCCCCGGAGAATGCGTTCCCAAAGAAGGTGTTATGAAGTTTTCTTCTGACATTGACGATCTTAAGGATGCCATAACAAGAGCCCGGAACTCCGCTCTTGATGATCATAAGTGGTCAGAGCTTAATGTTCTTTACGCTCAGCACCCCGTGATGAACTACTACATCTCCCTCTTTGATTCTCTTATCGGCCGGGAAAAGGCTCTGGCGGTTTCCACCCCGGAAGTTCCGGAGGACGAGGTCTGGTTTTTCTGTCACGGCACGGTGCCCAATGTAACCGGAGCTCCGGTGATAAACGAATTCTATGTGGCCAGATCCCGGTATGTTCAAAAGGAGGAGCCCGAACAGCCTGATGAGCTGGGGGATTTTGCGATTGTGAACGCTTTGGAGCTTTTGAACAAGGAAGAAGGAGCCTTCTTAAGGAAGCCGTCATTCGAGGCCCGGAACTATGCTGCCGGTGAACTCGCATTTATTCAGGAAAACTTCTTTGAAGCCTACGGATCCATTGAAGTCTGGGAATACTTCAAAAAGCTTACGGAGCAGGCAGAAAAACAGCTTAAGAAAGCCAAGGATCTGCAGCTAAAGAATCTGGAAAAGTGGAAGATGCTGTCAGATAGCAATATTGCGGCATCCCGCGGTTTAATTGCCACAAGGAAACTAAAGAGGGAGACTCGCGCCGAGTATGAACGCAGCAAGATAAGCTATGACAGCTTTTACGACCTGAAAAGCATCGGCGACAGCACAGGCCCGGAAAACATCGCCATCAGAGTGCTGGCGGTTTTCTCGAATATCACCGCTCATTTTGAGCAGGAGTGATGAGAAGAATTTTGGGGGGCAAGCTTAGCAGGCATTTCGGGAAAGGAATGTTTTCAGGGAGTGCGCGTAATAACGTAACGGCAGAGGAACGGTATAACGGCAAAATGCAAAGCTGACCGCCTCCATCCCGGATCTCCCCGATACACTGCCCGCGATCCGGGGGGACTGTCCTGCCGTGGGTGATAAGGCCCGCAAATCCTGATATTCCCCAAAGAATCCCCCCTGAACTCCAAGCCCTTTGGTGTAAGGGGCTGACTTCGTTATGTAAAAATTGCAGGGAAGAAAAATTGCAGGGAAGTTACATCTAATGGGGGGGTAAAATCGATTTTAAAGAAACGAATGAAAAAAAATTCTGAAAGGTTAAGACATATGCAAAATGAGGAATTTGTCTGAAAATATCAGGGAATCAGCAGCTTGAATTACAGAGAGCGATTTAGTGAAGTGTATATATTTTGGGCGTCTTATTGAAAATTCATGCTTTAATTAATATCAAAAAATAAGATGCTGACCGTTGACGATTAAAGCGGTTGTGGGATAATGGCAATGACAGAGCCTTTCTGCGCTTCAATCACTTCGTGAACAGATGATCAGGGAAAGGCCTTTTCAGAGGTGATGGCCGGATTCGAAGGTGTAACAGAATGCTAAAATCTATAGGAATCGGAGCGGAATTATTTCATAAGCTTATTGAAAATGACTGCTATTACATTGACAAGACTCCTTTTATCAGAACCGTGTTTGAAGAAAACAAATCGGATGTAATGCTTATCACCAGACCGAGACGTTTCGGTAAAACGCTAACCATGTCCACCTTCTATGACTTTCTGTCTCTGAGTATCGAAAATCCCGGTGATGTGTCACTTCAGGAAAAATGGTTCAAAG